>CAZARE010000104.1:0-3942 GCA_964487455.1 uncultured Propylenella sp. | reverse complement strand
CCGTTGTCGAACAGCGCGTCGACCGCCTCCTGAAGCATGCGCTTCTCGTTGCGGATGATGATGTCCGGCGCACGCAGCTCGATCAGCCGCTTCAGTCGGTTGTTGCGGTTGATGACGCGGCGGTAGAGGTCGTTGAGGTCGGAGGTGGCGAAGCGGCCACCGTCCAGCGGCACAAGTGGACGCAAGTCCGGCGGGATCACCGGAACCACCGTCAGGATCATCCATTCCGGGCGGTTGCCGGACTGGATGAAGGCCTCGATGAGCTTCAGCCGCTTGGCCAGCTTCTTCGGCTTGAGCTCGGATTTCGAAACGGCGATCTCCTCCCGGAGCCGCACGGTCTCCTTCTCGAGGTCGAGCGCGATCAGCATTTCGCGGACCGCCTCCGCACCGATCATAGCGGTGAAGGAATCGGCGCCGTACTGGTCCTGCGCCTCGATGTATTCGTCCTCGGTGAGGAGCTGCTTCTCGTTCAGCGGCGTGATGCCGGGCTCCACGACGATGTAGTTCTCGAAGTAGAGGACGCGCTCGATCTCCTTCAGCGTCATGTCGAGCATGAGGCCGATGCGCGAGGGCAGCGACTTGAGGAACCAGATATGGGCGACGGGAGCGGCCAGCTCGATATGGCCCATCCGCTCGCGGCGCACGCGCGCGAGGGTGACCTCCACGCCGCACTTCTCGCAGATAATCCCCTTATATTTCATGCGCTTGTACTTGCCGCACAGACACTCGTAGTCCTTGATCGGACCGAAGATGCGCGCGCAGAACAGCCCATCCCGCTCCGGCTTGAAGGTGCGGTAGTTGATGGTTTCGGGCTTCCTGATCTCCCCGTAGGACCAGGACAGAATCTTCTCAGGACTCGCGATGGAAATACGAATCTGGTCGAAGACCTGCGTCGGGGCCTGCGGGCTGAAAATGTTCATGACCTCTTGATTCATGGTCACTCCTTGGCCGTTGGGGCGGTTGTCCCCTTAGGGACTACTCCGCGGCGTCTTTCTCTTCGTACTGGTCGGCTATCCGCCGCCGTGCATCGGAATCCTGCAGCTCCACATTCAGGCCGAGCGAGCGCATCTCCTTGACGAGCACGTTGAAGCTCTCCGGAATGCCGGCCTCGAACGTGTCGTCGCCGCGCACGATGGCCTCGTAGACCTTGGTGCGGCCGGCCACGTCGTCCGACTTCACAGTCAGCATTTCCTGCAAGGTGTAAGCCGCGCCGTAAGCCTCCAGCGCCCACACCTCCATCTCGCCGAAGCGCTGGCCGCCGAACTGCGCCTTGCCGCCCAGCGGCTGCTGGGTGACGAGCGAATACGGGCCGATGGAGCGTGCGTGGATCTTGTCGTCCACCAGATGGTGGAGCTTCATCATGTAGATGAAGCCGACCGTCACCTCGCGGTCGAATGCCTCGCCGCTGCGCCCGTCGAACAGCTGCGCCTGGCCGGAGATGCTGAGGCCGGCCTTCTCGAGTAGCTCGACGATGTGCTCTTCCTTGGCGCCGTCGAAGACCGGCGTGGCGATAGGCACGCCCTGGCTAAGCTGCTCACCGAGGCGCAGCACCGATTCGTCGTCGAATTGATCGACCGGCTCGTTCTTGGCGTTGTCCCCGTAAAGGTCTGCCAGCATCGTGCGCAGCGGCTTCATGTTGCCGTTCTGGCGAACATCCTCCACCAGCTTGCCGACCTTGAGGCCGAGGCCGGCGCATGCCCAGCCGAGATGCGTCTCCAGGATTTGGCCGACATTCATGCGGCTCGGAACGCCGAGCGGATTGAGCACGATGTCGACCGGATCGCCGTCATCCAGGAACGGCATGTCCTCCATCGGCACGATCCGCGACACGACACCCTTGTTGCCGTGGCGGCCGGCCATCTTGTCTCCGGCTTGGATCTTGCGCTTCACCGCGACGAAGACCTTGACCATCTTCATCACGCCGGGCGGCAGCTCGTCGCCGCGCTGCAGCTTCTCGACCTTGTCGATGAAGCGGCTCTCGAGCAGCTTGCGGCTCTCGTCGTACTGAGCCTTGAGCTGCTCGATGCCGGTCATCAGCTTGTCGTCGGCGGTCGCGAGATGCCACCACTGCGACCGCGGATAGCCCTCCAGCACCTCGTCGGTGATCTTGGTGCCCTTCTTGAATCCCTTGGGGCCCGACGTGCCGACCTTGTTGCGCAGCATCGTGGCGAGTCGGCCGTAGATGTTGCGATCGAGGATCGACTGCTCGTCGTCGCGGTCCTTGGCGAGACGCTGTATCTCCTCGCGCTCGATCGCCATGGCGCGCTCGTCCTTCTCAACGCCGTGGCGATTGAACACGCGCACTTCGACGACCGTGCCGAAGGTGCCCGGGGGCATCCGCAGCGAAGTGTCGCGCACGTCGGAGGCTTTCTCGCCGAAGATGGCGCGCAGCAGCTTCTCCTCCGGCGTCATCGGGCTCTCGCCCTTCGGCGTGATCTTGCCGACCAGGATGTCGCCCGGCTTCACCTCCGCTCCGACATAGACGATGCCGGCCTCGTCGAGGTTCTTCAACGCCTCCTCCGAGACGTTGGGGATGTCGCGCGTGATCTCCTCTGGCCCGAGCTTGGTATCGCGCGCCATCACCTCGAACTCCTCGATGTGGATCGAGGTGAAGACGTCGTCGCGCACAATGCGTTCGGAAAGCAGGATGGAATCCTCGAAGTTGTAGCCGTTCCAAGGCATGAAGGCGACGAGCACATTGCGGCCTAGCGCCAGGTCACCGTGATCGGTGGACGGCCCGTCGGCGATGATTTCGCCCGCCTCGACCGCGTCGCCGACCTGCACCAGGGGACGCTGCGTGATGCAGGTCGACTGGTTGGAGCGCTGAAACTTCTGCAATCGGTAGATGTCGACGCCCGACTTGGTGGCGTCCCGCTCCCCGGTGGCGCGCACCACGATGCGGGTGGCGTCGACCTGGTCGATGATGCCGGCGCGACGCGCCGCGATCGCGGCGCCGGAATCGCGCGCCACGATCGGCTCCATGCCGGTGCCGACAAGCGGCGCCTCGGACCGCACGAGCGGCACGGCCTGGCGCTGCATGTTTGAGCCCATGAGCGCGCGGTTGGCGTCGTCGTTCTCCAGGAAGGGGATGAGCGCCGCCGCCACGGAAACGAGCTGCTTTGGCGACACGTCCATAAGGTCCACCTTGTCGCGCGAGACCATGGACACGTCGCCGCCGTGGCGACAGGTGACCAGCTCGTTCACGAAGCCGCCCTTGTCATTGAGAGGAGCGTTCGCCTGCGCGACCGTGTATTTCGCCTCCTCCATGGCGGAGAGGTAGACGACCTCGTCGCTCACCTTGCCATTGACGATCGTGCGGTAAGGGCTCTCGATGAAGCCATATTTGTTCACCCGCGCGAACGTGGCGAGCGAGTTGATGAGGCCGATATTCGGGCCTTCCGGCGTCTCGATCGGGCAGATGCGGCCGTAGTGCGTCGGGTGCACGTCGCGCACCTCGAAGCCCGCCCTCTCGCGCGTCAGACCGCCCGGACCGAGCGCCGAAAGGCGGCGCTTGTGGGTGATCTCCGACAGCGGGTTGGTCTGGTCCATGAACTGCGACAGCTGCGAGGAGCCGAAGAACTCCCTGACCGCCGCCGCCGCCGGCTTGGCGTTGATCAGGTCCTGCGGCATGACCGTGTCGATCTCCACCGAGGACATGCGCTCCTTGATCGCGCGCTCCATGCGAAGCAGCCCGATACGGTACTGGTTCTCCATCAGCTCGCCGACCGATCGCACCCGGCGGTTTCCGAGGTTGTCGATGTCGTCGATCTCGCCGCGGCCGTCCCTCAGATCCACAAGCGTCTTGATGACCGATAGGATGTCGTCCCTGCGCAGGACGCGCACGCTGTCCTCGACGTCGAGGTCGAGTCGCATGTTCATCTTGACGCGGCCGACCGCGGAAAGGTCGTAACGCTCCGGATCGAAGAACAGAGAGTGGAACAT
>CAZARE010000103.1:0-3554 GCA_964487455.1 uncultured Propylenella sp. | reverse complement strand
CACGTCGCGCGTCAACGCGCCCGGCTTCGCCGCCTCGAATGCGGCGCCGATGCCCTCCACGACGATCTGGGCGGCGCTCAGCATCTTCTCCGGCGGCGTGCCGAGATAGACGGTGCGCGTCATCGGCACGTGGTAACGGCGGCGCACGCCGGCGATCTCGATCGAGGTTCCCGTTCCCGACTCGAACGGGGCGTCCTGCCAAGTGAGGTGCGGGCAGGAGGTGCCGATCCCAGTCGGCATCAGCGGCACAATGGCGGCATAGTCGCCGGCGAGGTCCTCGGTGCCGCGCGCCTGCGCTGCCTGGATCACCGCCGCCACGTCGCACTGGCGCACACCGGCCTCCATCGCGTCGATCGCGGCCTGCATGACCCGCTCGGTGATGCGGGCGGCCTCGCGCATCAGCTCGATCTCGCGATCGGACTTCACGGCGCGCACCCAGTTGACCAGAACGCCGGCGTCTTCGAAGCGTGCGTCGGGGAGCTCGGCGCGGAGCACCTCAAGCGCCTTGGCGGTGAAATAGTAGCAGTCGGCTTCCACGCCGATCGCCCCTTTCGCCTGCCCGCGATCGCGCATCATCTTGGCGACGAACTGCATCGGATGCTTCACCGTCGATTGGACGTGGTCGTCGGAATAGCCGTAGATGTTCTCGTGCTTGAGGATGGTGGTAAGCTTAGCGCCGTTGGCGTCCTGCAGGCGGCCGATCCACAAAGGCTGGTCGAGATCAAGCGCCACCACCACCGCCTGATGCACATAGAACGACCAGCCGTCGTAGCCGGTCAGGTAGTTCATGTTGGCGGGGTCGGAAACGATCAGTGCGTCGAGGCCGGCGGCGCTCATCCGCTCCTTCGTCTTGGCCAGACGGCCGGCGAACTCCGCCTCGCCGAACGGCGTGTTGTTGTCGCCAAATCTCATTGTGCTCTTGTCCTACCGTAGTGTGACGCCGGAGGGGGTGCGAGTCAGAACCTCCGGCCCGCCGTCGCCGACCAACACCGTGTTGGAGAGGAAGAAATCGCCGCGCCCGGTGCCCATCAGCCAGGAGAGCACGTGGAACGTCATGCCGGTCGCGACGACGAGGTCGCTATCGCGGGTGAGGCCCGTCACGCGGTTGCCGCCGGTCCAGCTCGGCGGGAAGCCGATGCCGACAAGGTAGCCGCAATGGTGCCGCCGATAGTCGGTGAGGCCGGCTTCGTCCACCACGCGCTGCCAGGCGGCGTAGACCTCGCGGAAAAGGGCGCCCGGACGCAGCGCGTCGAGCACGCGGTCGAAGGCATCGCGGCAGAGCCGCGCCATCTCGCGTGTGCCTTCGGGGGCGCCGGCGACATGAACGAGGCGGCCGAGCGGAGCGTGGTAGCGAGCGACACAGCCGGACAGCTCGAGGAACACGCTGTCGCCCGCGGCGAAGCGGCGGTCCGACCAAGTGGTGTGCTCCTCGCCCAGGCGCGCGGTCGAGCGGATGAAGGGGCCGAAGCCCGGAAACGAACCCCCTGCGGCGATCATCGCCCGCTGGCACTCCGCCGCCACCTCGCGTTCGCTCGCATCCTTGCGGATCGCCTCGATGGCGGCGGACGCGGCGGCGTCGGAGACGCGCGCCGCATCGCGCACGAAGGCCTGCTCGGCGGGGCTTTTGACGGTTCTCAGCCGGTCCACGAGACCGGTCACGTCGATCCAGGCGGCGTGCGGCAAGGCGCGCTTCAGCGCGTCCGCCAGCCCGGCCGGCAGGCCTGCCGACCAGAACTCGATGCCGATCCGTTCCGCCGCCGCGTCGCTGTCAGCGATGGCCGCGACCGTGGCGTCGGCGGCGCTGGCGATGCGGCCCTTGGCGAAGCGCCGGTCGTTCAGCACGCGGACCGCCACGTCGGCGGCGGTCTCGCTGTCGGCGTGGCCTTCAAAGCCGGCATTGGTCACCTGGTTGGCTACCGTCACCTTTTCCATGGCGCGCGCGACGAGCACCATCTCGCCGTCGATCGGAACCACGAGAACATGCGGCGCGAAATAGCCCCAATGGTCGAGGCCGGTAAGGTAGAAGATGTTCTCCGGCGTGGAGATGAGGCAAAGCTCGAGGCTCTGCTCCGCCATCAGCCGACGCACAGCGGCAAGGCGCGCCTCGAACTCGGAGCGCTCGAACGGAGCGGCCGCACTCACCGGAGCTCCCCGCCGAGCGCCTAAAGAGACGCGTGGACGCGGTCGACCGCGCGGCGCGTCATCTCCACCACCGTGTCGATCTCGTCCGGCGTGATGATGAGGGGCGGGGCGAAGCCGAGAATGTCGCCGTGCGGCATGGCGCGCGCAATCACGCCCTCCTCCAGGGCGGCGGCGGCGACTTTGGCGCCGACCTTGCCGACGGGGTCGAAGGGGGCTTTCGTCGCCTGGTCCGCGACGAACTCCAGCGCCGCCAGCAGTCCGACGCCGCGCACCTCTCCAACCAAGGTATGGTCGTCGAACGTCTCGCGCAGGCGCTTGAGGAAATAGGCGCCGGTGTCGCGGGCGTTGGCGGTCAGGTTCTCGCGCTCGACGATGTCGAGATTGGCGTTGGCCGCCGCGGCGCAGACGGGATGCGCCGAATAGGTCCAGCCGTGGCCGATGACGCCCAGCTCGTCGCCGCCTCGCTCCAGCGCCTGCCACACGCGCTCACCGACGATGACGCCGGACAGCGGCAGGTAGCCGGAGGAGACGCCCTTGGCGATGGTGATGAGGTCGGGCTCGATGCCGTAGGTGTGGGAGCCGAAATACTCGCCGGTGCGCCCGAACGCGGTCACCACCTCGTCGGCGATGAGGAGGATGTCGTAGGTCCGCAGGACTTTCTGGACCTCCTCCCAATAGCCCGCGGGCGGCGGGATGATGCCGCCGGTGCCCATCACCGGCTCGCCGATAAAGGCGGCGACCGTTTCCGGGCCTTCGGCGAGGATCAGGCTCTCCAGATCCGCCGCCATGCGGCGCGAGAAGTCGCGCTCGCTCTCGCCGGGCTCGGCGTTGCGCCAATAGTGCGGGCAGGCCGCGTGCAGCACGCGCGGCAGGGGGAGGTCGAAGGCGTTGTGGAAGAGCGGCAGGCCGGTGAGGCTGCCGGTCATCAGCCCGGAGCCGTGATAGCCGCGCCGGCGGGATATGATCTTCTTCTTCTCCGGCCGGCCGAGCACGTTGTTCATGTACCAGATCAGCTTGACGTTGGTCTCGTTGGCGTCGGAGCCGCTGAGCCCCCAGTAGATGCGCTGCATGCCGAGTCCCACCTTGGCGATGATGCGCTCCGACAGCCTGATGACCGGCTCGTGCGAGTGTCCCGCATAGACGTGGTAGTAGGCGAGCTTCTTGGCCTGCTCGTGGATCGCGTCGGCGATCTCCCTGCGTCCGTAGCCGACGTTCACGCAATAGAGCCCGGCGAAGGCGTCGATGCTCTTCCTCCCGTCGCGGTCGACGATGGTGATGCCTTCGCCGCCGGTGACGATGCGGCTCGGCGCCTCGCCGCGCGCGAACTGGGCGAGATGCGTTGAGGGATGCAGGACGTGCGCCCGGTCGATGACCTCCAGGTCGTTGGCGGCGAGGTGGCGGTTCATGATTGT
>CAZARE010000102.1:0-6238 GCA_964487455.1 uncultured Propylenella sp. | reverse complement strand
AGGTATTGGACGTTCGCCTGCAGTTCCGCACGGCTCATTGCGCCGGGGATGACGCTCCTGATGGCAGGGTGAGCCAGCGGAAATTGCAATGCCGCTGCCGGCATGTCGACGCCGTGGCGCGAGCAGATCGCCGCAAGCGCCTTCACCTTGGCGGCCACGGCCTGCGGAACCGGGCCGTAATCGTAGCGCGCCGCCTCCGTCAGACCCACGGCCAACACGCCGGAATTGAAGGGGCCGCCGAGGATGACGGCAATGTCCTTTTCCACGCAGAGCGGCAAGAGCTCCCGAAGCGCGTCCTGCTCAAGCAGCGTGTAGCGGCCGGCGAGGAGGATGCAGTCGATGTCGGTCTCCATTGCGAAGCGCAGGCTCATGGGGGTCTCGTTGAGACCGACGCCGATGGCGGAGACGACGCCGCTTTCCCGAAGCGACTCCAGGTAGGGGTAGCAGCCGGCGAGCGCCTCGCGATAGCGCATCCGCGCCGCCTCGTCGCTGCCATGCGAGAAGGCGTCGACGTCGTGGATGAGGACGATGTCGATCTCCGCGAGGCCGAGCCGCATCATCGACTGCTCCAGCGACCGCCTGGCGCCGTCGGCGCTGTAGTCGACGCGCGGCTGGAAGGGGAGACCGCCCGGCCGACGGTCCGCCGGCGGTTCAGCCGTTCTGTCGAGCGGCTCCATCCAGCGCCCGACCTTGGTCGACAGGACGAAGCTCTCGCGCGGCAGCTCGCGAAGCGCCTGCCCGACCCTCAGCTCGCTTCGCCCGTAGCCGTAGAAGGGTGCCGTGTCGAAATAGCCGATGCCGGCGTGGAGGGCGGCCGTCAGCGTGGACGCCGCTTCCGCTTCCTCTATCGCTCCGCGGAATCCTCCAAGCGGAGCACCACCGAATCCAAGGACGGTGACATCGAGGGGCGCTCGTCCCAGCCGCCGCTTCTCGCGAGGGTCCACGTGCTTGTCCTTCGGCGGCCGGATCGTCGGGTGCGCTCTTGCGCGCGTGATCGGACGTATGGCGATGCGCTGTCAAGCGCCCGCGGGATCTGGCGCGAGCAAGCCAGGGTCAACCTGTCCGCTCTTGATTTTCTCCGTGGGACGATGGGAAGGATGGCGCAATGGCAAGAGGAGCGCCCATGTCCGAGAAGCCTGACATCGTCATGATCGTCACCGATCAGCAGCGATACGACACGATCCGGGCGCTGGGCGCGGAGCACGTCGACACGCCGAACATCGACCGCCTGGTTGAGCGGGGCGTGACCTTCACAAATTGCCACGTGACGGCGCCGAGCTGCGTGCCGTGCCGCGCCAGCCTGTTCTCCGGCTACTACCCTCACACCACGGGCGTGCTCGCCAACGGGCAGAGCTGGAGCAAGACGTGGGTCTCCGATCTCGCCGCCGCCGGTTACCACACCGTCAGCATCGGAAAGATGCACACCATTCCTTATGACGCTCCGGCCGGTTTCAAGGAGCGCTACGTCGTGGAGAACAAGGACCGTTACCTGGAGAACCGCTGGTATTTCGACGAATGGGACAAGGCGCTCGCGGCCCACGGCCTGAAGAAGCAGCAGCGTGAGCTCTACCGACAGCGCCCCGACTACAAGGAGCGCCTCGGCGCCTTCACCTGGGATCTTCCTCCGCACCTGCATTCCGACAACTTCGTCGGCGGCATGGCGCGCTGGTGGCTCAAGACGAAGCCGCTGGAGCAGAAGCCGCTCTTCCTTGTGGTCGGTTTTCCTGGCCCGCATCCTCCCTACGATCCGACGCCCGACTATGCGGAGAAATACATGACTCGCGACGTCCCGCTCCCGGACATCACGGAGGAGGAGCTGGCGCAACTGCCGCCCCCGTTCGTGGAGAAGCGCCAGCACGACGTGGAGGTCGACCACGATTCGGTGGCGTGGGACCTCGATCCCTCCCGCGACCAGCTCCACCGGATGCGGGCCTACTATTACGCCAACATGGAGATGATCGACCGCGAAGTCGGCGCCCTGCTGGACGCCCTTGAAGAGGCGGGGCGGCTGGAGAATGCCATCATCATCTTCGCGTCCGACCACGGCGACCTGCTCGGCGATCACGGACTGAGCCAGAAGTGGGCCCCCTACGAGGAGGTCACGCGCGTTCCGCTCATCGTCAGCGCGCCGAAGCGCTTCGCGCCCGGCCGTCGCATCGACAGGCTGGTTCAGCTATTCGACATCGGGCCGACCATCCTTGAGTGGGCGGGGGTCGCTCCGCCTGCCTCCATGGAAGCGATGTCGTTGAACCGGGCGCTCGCGGGAGATGACTTCGAGGGCCGCAACTACGTCTTCTGCGAGCAGGGCGGCGACGTGAACCTGACCGGGACGGAATATCTGACGATGGTGCGCTCGGCGACCCACAAGCTCGTCCACTTCAAGGATATGAGCTGCGGGCAGCTCTTCGACCTGGTTGCCGACCCGCGCGAAAAGCGTAACCTCTGGGACGATCCGGCTGCGGCCGCGGTGAAGAACGAGCTTCTGAACGTGATGCTCAACTGGCACGTCGAAAGCGCCGTGCGCACGAAGGAGGCGCGACGGAGCACCGTCACATCCGTCACGGCCTGAGCGGCGAGGCTAAGAGAGCGCGACGCTGCGGGACGCGCCTCGGTTGGATGCGCGTCCCCGGCGACGGGGTGCCGCCGCCGCGAAGTGTGCCTCGGAGAGTTCCAGAAGCGCGGCGAGCGGCGGCCAATTGGCCATCGCGCGGCGGTAGAGTGCTCCTGAAACGGTCTCACGTCGGCCTATGTCGATGGCGAGCGGCACCAGCTGGGAGTCCACGCCTGTCACCGCGGCGTCCGGCAATATGCTCAGGAGATCGCTGTTCTGAAGCAAGCCCAGCACCGAAAGCAGCGAAGCGGAGCGCACTCGAATTCGCGGTGCTACTCCCGTACGCTCCAGGACCGTATGCACCGTCTCCTGCTCGTAGATCGGATTGGCGGTGTAGATGAGCCAGGGATAGTCGTGCACCGCCATTGGGTCGATCGTGCCGTCCGGCCGTCCGCGCTTCAGGATCGGGTGGCCGGCGCGTGCGATCACGCGGTCCCGGACGCTGGTGAAGACACGATGGACCAGCGGCGAGTCAGGCTGTTGCTCCAACCCCGTCAGGCCCGCGAAAGACACGTCCGCCACGGCCTCGTTGAGCTTTTGCACGGAGGAGCTGAAGTCGGCGTGGAGGATCTCGATCTCAAGCTCTGGAAAGCGCGCCTGCAGCGGCCCGATCAGCTGCGGCAGGACGACGGCCGTCCAGAGCGGGCCGGCCAGGATGCGCATATTGCCTGTCATGGTGTGGCCGCTCCCCAACAGCTCCTGCTCGGCAAGCTCCAGCTCGCGTGAGAGTCGCCCTATCGCGCCGAGGAGCTGTAGGCCGAAGCCTGTGACGCGCACTCCGCGGGCATGACGTTCCAGCAATTGCTGGCCGTAGTGCGCCTCGAGCTGCGCGAGTGCGCGGGAAAGGGCGGGCTGGGTGACGCCCAGCTCCTCTGCCGCGCGGCGCAGGCTGCCGGCCCCCGCGATGGCGCGGAATCGGAAGAGAAGCGTCAGCCGGTCAAGCATCCGGCACCCGAAGGAGCAATAACGTTTTTGTATCGGCCGAGGGCATCATTGCATTGGAATTTGCATCTCCGCAATGCCTAGCATTGCGGACCCGCGCCCGGAAGACGCCGGCGCCGACGCAAGCACGCGGCATCGGGGAGGAGGGAGGATGTGCTGTTGACGGAAGGCCTGTCCCGGCCGGCGCGATGCCGCTTTTCGGCATCCGGCGCGGCGCGCCGCGCGCGGCCTCCGCTCGTGCGAGACTTGTACCGATGACGCGTCCCAACATCCTCTTCATCATGTCCGACGATCACGCCGCCCGGGCCATCTCCGCCTACCGTGGCGGGCTGAACAGCACGCCCGGCATCGACCGTCTGGCCAGGGAAGGGATGCGCCACGACGCCACCTACGTGACCAACTCGATCTGCACGCCGAGCCGCGCATCGATCCTCACGGGCACCTATAACCACGTGAACTGCGTCACCACCCTGGAGACCCACATCGACAACCGCCTGCCGAACGTCGCCAAGCATCTGCGCGCCGGCGGCTATCGCACCGGCATCTTCGGGAAGTGGCACCTCGGTGAGGGGAAAGCACACGAGCCGACGGGCTTCGACGACTGGTGCGTGGTTCCTGGCCAGGGCGACTACTTCGATCCGATGATGATCGATGCGAGCGGCGAGCGGCGGTATCCGGGCTACGTGACGGACATCGTCACCGACATGTGCCTCGACTTCATCGACCGGAGTGACGAGCGCCCGTTCTTCCTGATGTGCCACCACAAGGCGCCGCACCGCAATTTCCAGCCGCATCCGAAATACCGACAGAAGTGGTCCAACGAGGACTTGCCGCTGCCGGAATCGTTCAACGACGACTACGCAAACCGCGCAGCCGCCGCAGCCGCGGCGAAGATGCGGATCAGGTCGGACATGACCTACGAGGATATCGGGCTCGTCCAGCCGGAGGGGGGCGCGGCCGACGTGGGCGAGTTGATGACCGACTATTGGACGATGCGCAAGGTGCCGCAGATCGCGCCGGGCGAGACGATCACGCTCATCTGCGCGGAGACGGGCGGGAGCTTCGCCTTCGACGATCCGCAAGCGCTCGCCGAGTTCAAGTACCAACGCTACATGAAGCGCTATCTGCGCACCGTTCAGTCGATCGACGAGAGCGTCGGAAGGCTGCTCGACCGGCTGGACGAAGCAGGCCTCGCGGAGAATACGCTGGTGATCTACACCTCCGACCAAGGCTTCTTCCTGGGCGAGCACGGCTGGTTCGACAAGCGCTTCATGTATGAGGAGTCGCTGCAGATGCCCTTCCTCGTGCGCCATCCGGCGTCGATCCCCGCCGGGTCGACGAGCCGCGATATCGCCTGCAACGTCGACTTTGCTCCGACCTTCCTCGACTATGCCGGCCTGCCGGTGCCGAGCTACATGCAAGGGCGCAGCTTGAAGCCGGTGCTGGAGGGGAGGCGGCCCGCGGACTGGCCCGACACGGCCTATCATCGCTACTGGATGCACAACGACGAGATCCACGAGGCCTGGGCGCACTACGGCGTCCGCGACGATCGCTACAAGCTGATCTACTGGTACAACGACGATCTCGGCCAGGCCGGCGCGCGGCCGAACGGCGCTCCGCCGGAGTGGGAGCTGTTCGACTGCAAGGAGGATCCCTTCGAGCTGATGAGCCTCGTCGGCGATCCTGCCCATGCCCCGGTCTTTCGGGAGATGCTTGCCAAGCTAGACGCCAAGATGGCAGAGATCGGCGACATCCCCGAGCATGACAGCGCTTCGGTGCTGCGCGGACTCTACACGGAGCGGCCGATGGAGGAGGAAATGGCCACCTGATGGGTTGCTGCGCGCAGGAGCTTGGCCAGCGAAACGCCGATGGCTTGCCGAGCAAAGCCCCGACCGGGATCGCCGAGATTGCGGACGAGCGTCCGCCCCAGCGTGTCTTCTTCAAGGGCGGCCGCAGCCATGTCGGGACCGGTCGGCCGGAGATTGCGATCGACGGCGAGGGGCCTCGGCGCCAGGTGAAGCTTGCGCCGTTCGAAATCGAAAGCGTGCCGGTCACCAATGCCCGTTTCGCGGCCTTCGTGGTAGCGACCGGGTACGTCACCGAGGCGGAGCGCTTCGGCTGGGCAGCGGTCTTTCGGCCGCTTCTGCCCAACCCCGCCGCGGTAGCTCCATCCGCGTCGGCGACCCCCTGGTGGGTGAAGTGCGACGGCGCCGCATGGTACGCGCCTGAAGGGCCCGGCAGTCATGTCCAGGAGCGAGCCGACCACCCGGCTATACACATCTCATGGGCCGACGCGGCGGCGTTTTCGGCCTGGGCCGGCGGGAGGTTGCCGAGCGAAGCGGAGTGGGAGCACGCCTGCCGAGCTGGAACCGATACGGAGTACTGGTCGGGCGACGAGGTTGCGGACCTTGCGCGAGTCGGGTGGTACGAGGAGAACTCCGGGGGTCGTCTGCACCCCGTGGGCGAGCGGCCGGCGAACCCGTGGGGCCTGTACGACGTACACGGCAACGTCTGGGAGTGGTGTGAGGACGAGCACGAGCTCAAGTGGTCTGACGGCCCGCGCCGCCGCGTGCTCCGCGGCGGGGGCTACTGGCTCGTGGCGTCGTTCGCGCGCTCGGCGTGCCGCGGCGGCTGGCATCCCGAGCTCCGTTACCTAGGCCTCGGCTTCCGCCCCGCGCGCTCTCT
>CAZARE010000101.1:0-7951 GCA_964487455.1 uncultured Propylenella sp. | reverse complement strand
CTTGAGCGCCGCCTCCTGTGCGGCGGCATAGCCGGGGCCGCGGCCGGCAACATAAAGGCTCCGCCGGTCCCGCAGCACCGGCTATGCCGCTTGCCAGTCACGACAGAGAGCATCGCCGAGGTCTTCCGGCAGGCGCCGAATCGCCTGGTCGATGCCTGGATCGGCGCTCCAATGCGCGAGGAGCTGAAGGAACGCGGCAAGCGCGGCGATATAGGACTTCGTCGCCGCAACGCACCGCTCGTCGCCGGCGTGAAGCGGCAGGACGACTTCGCAGCACTTCGCGAGTGGTGACGCAACGTCGTTGACGAGGGCAAGAGTTAGCGCACCGTCCTGGCGCGCGGCCTCAGCCAGCTTGGTGAGGTCGGGGCTCTGCCCCGACTGCGAGATCGCGAGGAAGAGAGCGTTCGACATGCGCGGCCGCGCGCCGTAGATCGAGCTGACTGACGGACCGACCGAGGCGACGACGAAGCCGAGCCGGATTTCGAGAAGATACTTGGCGTATGTCGCCGTGCTGTCGGAGCTGCCGCGCGCGCAGGTCACCGCAAAAAGTGGCGGATCGGCGCGTAGGCGCGCGGCCAGCTCGCGGCAGGCGTCTTCGTTCGCCGCGATAAGCCGGGCGACGACCTGCGGCGCTTCCGCGGTCTCGCGCAGCATCAGACTGGGCACGTTTCGTCTCCCTGCGTACGATTGGCGATCCATACAGGCAGGGTGCGGCGGATGTCGCCCCTCATCCGGCTGGCGAGGCGTCCGCACGCACCGAGTACCGGGAATCGAACCGAAGTCGTGATTCGGGTCCTCGGCGAGAGGAGCCCGTTCAAACCTCCCCCTTGTGGGGAGGTCGAAATTCGAAGCGTCCGAGCGCAGCGATGCCGCCGGAGGCAGCGCAATCCGGCGGCGTCTGTGTGCGATTCCGTCTCCTATCGCACTTTGCCGCGGGCGGCGACCGGCCAGACCGTCTCCACCACGCCGTCGCGCACGCCATAGACCTCGTCCAACAACTTGGACACGACACAGCAATGGTTGGGGACCACGCTGACCACCTCGCCGATCTTCGGCTTCGCCTCCGAGCGAGACAGGTCGATCATGCCATGCTCTTCCGACACGTTGGCGACCACCGCATCGGGATATTCCACGAGGCGCCCGAAATCGGTGACGAAATATTGCTCACGCGTCAGCACCTTGGAGCCGGCGTCGATGATCGCCCGGTCGGGCGTCGGCATGCTGACCACGGTCGCGCGCACATGCATGGCGCAGTCGTCCCAGCTCGCGGCGCCGACGGAGACCATCATCACGTCATTGTAGACATAGGTGCCGGCGCGGTGCTCCGTCATCATGGGGAACTCGGAGAGCGTCCGCAGCGCCGGCGTGCCTCCGCCGGAGACGACCGGGACCGAGATGCCGTCCGTCGCCAGCAGCCGAAGCGCCTCGCTCACGATGACCGCGGTGTCGGGCACCTTGTTGGGGAATGTCATCAAGCCCTCGAAGCGCACGCGCGGCAGGTTGGTCGCCATCTGCGCCAGCTCGCGCGCCGCCTGCGGCGTCTGCACGCCGTTGCGCCCAAAGCCGGTGTCGCATTCGATGAGCACCGGCACATCGCGATCGTGGCGGACGCCGGCCTCCGACAGGCCGCGCAGCACCACCTCGTTGTCGCAGACGACGGCGAGCCGCTCCACTCGCTCCGCAAGCTCCATCAGCCGGTCGGTCTTCCCCTCGCCGACAATATTGAAGGTAAGGAGGATGTCGTCCGTCACTCCAGCATCGATAAAGACCTCGACCTCGCCGAGCTTCTGGCAGGTGATGCCGACCGCGCCCGCCGCGATCTGCATCCTCGCGATTTCGGGGATCTTGTGCGTCTTGATGTGCGGCCGGTTGCCGATCCCCTGTGCGGCGATCATCGTCTGCGCCTGCCCGATATTGGCCTGAAGACGATCCAGCAGGATCGTCACCGCAGGCGTGTCAAGCTCGCTCACTTTTGTCATGGGTGTCTCGTTTCCTTAGAACCGACGCGAAACCGGGATTGGCGGCAGGATCAGCACGATCCCGGCAATCATCGCGCACAGGGCGAACAACAAGGACAAGCGCGATCATCATTGTCAGGGGCAGGCCGGCCAAGTTTCCTCCATTCATCTTTCTACAGGATAAATTGACGCGGACACGGAAGCCCTCCGACCTGTCGATCTTCCCGCCTTCCTGTCCGCGCCGAGTTTGGGAGCGAGGGAGTGCGCTTCCCGTCTGCCGGTCCCTCAGCGGGGCCGACTCCCGTTCCGCCTGGCTCAGAAGCCCTTTCCAAGGAAGTCATCGACGTTGGTGGCGTCGACCTGATGGGTCGGCAGGATGATCTCGCCGGGCAACTCCTCGCCCATCGCGACCTTGTATCCGTACTGCACGCCTTCCGGTGCGAC
Organism: uncultured Propylenella sp.; assembly: GCA_964487455.1. GTDB lineage: Bacteria > Pseudomonadota > Alphaproteobacteria > Rhizobiales > Afifellaceae > DASWJZ01. The sequence goes on along the minus strand of CAZARE010000101.1, from coordinate 5,549 downwards.
GAAGTGGTAGGTGAATGTGGCGACCATCTTGCCGTCCTTGATCGCGTCGTAGGCGGCGTTCTCGCCGTCGATGCCGACAACCTTCACCTCATCAAGACGGCCCGCGGCTTCCAGCGCCGTCACCGCGCCGAGCGCCATGTCGTCATTGTGCGCATAGACGAGATCGATCTCACCGGGGCCGAAGCGCTGCAGCATGTCCTCCATGAACTTGATCGCAGGCTCGCGCACGTAGTTGGCGACCTGGTCGGCGACCACCTTCACGCCCGGGCAGTTCTCCGCCAGGGCCGCGTGGAACGCGTCGTGGCGATCGACCGTCGCGGACGCGCCGGCCGTGCCCTGTATTTCGATGACGTTGCCCTCGCCGCCGAGCGTCGCGCAGACGAACTCGCCTGCGGTCTTGCCGATCAGCACGTTGTCGGCGCCGATATGGAGGGTGACGTCGGTGTTGACCTTGCGGTCAAGCGTCACCACCGGGATTCCGGCGTCCATCGCCTGCTTGACGACGGGCGTCAGCGCGTCGGCCGTCACCGGGCTGATGATCAGCACCTTTACGCCCTGCGCAATGAGGCTCTCAACGTCGGACACCTGCTTCGACGCGTTGTTCTCACCGTTGGTGACGATGAGATTCACGTCCGGCAGGCTCTCCTCCGCGTATTTCTTGTTACCTTCCACCATGTTGACGCGCCACGAGCTTTCCATCGTGCCCTGCGAGAAGCCGATGGGGATCTGGTCGGCGGCCAACGCCGCAGTGACGAGACCGGCAAGACCGGCCGCACTGACGCCGACGCTCAGGACTTTCACAGTTCGGTTCATTTGACCCTCCCGAATTGGACGGGCTGTCGCCCGCAAAACCGCGCCCTCACGACGCGGAGCCGCTGCGCCGCCTGCGCTGCGTCTCAAAGAGCACGGCGACGACGATGATGGCGCCCTTGACGATCTGCTGCGTGAAGGGCGACACGCCAAAAAGATTGAGGATGTTGGCGAGCACCGCGATGATCGCGGCCCCGAGCACGGTCCCGACGATGCCGCCTTCGCCGCCGAAGAGACTTGTCCCTCCGATGACCGTGATGGCGATCGCCTCCAGCTCAAGCCCCATCCCCGCGACGGGTTCGCCTACCGTCAGCCGCGAGACGAAGATGAGCGCGGTCAGCGCCGACAGGAACCCGGAGATGGCGTAGACGAAGAAGATTGTACGCCTGACGTCGATGCCTGAGAGCCGCGCCGCCTCCGGGTTGCTGCCGACGGCATAGACGTTGCGGCCGAACGGGGTGAAGCGGAGCACGAAGACCGCGGCGATCACGACGGCGGCGAAAATCCACACCGGCACGGGAAGCATCAGGAACGCGCCCTGCCCGAGCCAGGCGAAGCTGTCGGCTTCCTCGCGAAAATGGATCGGATGGCCGCCGGAGATGGTCATTGCGAGGCCACGCCCCATCACCATCATACCCAGCGTCATGATGAAGGGCGGGATGCCGCCGATGGTGACGCCGATCCCATTCAGTGCGCCCATCGCGAGCCCGACGGCGAGGCCCGCGCCAAGAACCAGCGGGATCGGCGTGCCGGCGTCCAAAAGCATGGCTGAAACGACTGCGGCGACGGCCACGATCGAGCCGACGGACAGGTCGATACCAGCGGTGAGGATGACGAAGGTCATGCCGACCGAGACGATGCCGAACAGCGCAATCTGACGCAGGACGTTGATGATGTTGAACGGATTGAGGAAAGCCGGGGAGATGATCGCAGCAGCGACGCACATGGCGAGGAGCACCCAGAGCAGGCCCGAAGTGCGTAGCCTCGACAGGCGCCTCAGGCTCTGCACCACGTTCACGAACGAACTCGCCGCGATCGGCATTTCCTGCTGCCTTTCGACCGGAGACATCGCTTGCGATTGCCTCCCTCAGGCCGCCAACTCATGCGCGCCGACCGCCTGCGCCATCAGAGCCTCTTCGGTCGCCTCATCGCGCGCGAAGCGCGCTGCGATGCGTCCGTCGCGCATCACCAGGATGCGGTCGCTCATCCCTAGAATTTCGGGGAGCTCGGACGAGACCATGACGATGGCGGCGTGCTCCTCGTCGGCGAGGTTGGCCAGCAGCTGGTAAATCTCGCGCTTCGCCCCGACGTCGACGCCGCGCGTCGGTTCGTCGATGAGCAGCACCCTGCAGCGCGCGTTCAGTGTGCGCGCCACCATGCATTTCTGCTGATTGCCGCCGCTCAGCTCGGCGATGCGCGAGCGCGGGCCCCGCATGCGGATCGACAGGCGCTCCGCCAGCGAGGCCACTGCCTCTCGCTCGCCGCGGCGGCTGAGCACGGCGCCGCCGAGCGATTTGGGAAGGCGCGCGATGGTGACGTTGAACGACACGCTCTGCGGCAGGAAGCATCCATGCGTCTTGCGATCCTCCGGCAGCAGGCCGACGCCGAGACGGATGGCGGAGCGCGGACTCTTCAAGCGGGTCTGCCGGCCATGCAGCTCGAAGGCCACGGCGCGCGAAGGGTCGGCGCCAATGATGGCGCGAAGCAGCTCGGTGCGGCCCGACCCGGCAAGGCCGCAAATCCCCAGAATCTCGCCCTGGTGGACGTCAAGGTCGATGTCGGTCAGCACGCCGCGCCGCGAAAGGCCGCGCACCGACAGGGCGACGCCGCCAAGGCGCCGTCGGCGTAGCGGAAACGTGTCGGCGATCGTCCGGCCGATCATCATCCTGACCAGCGCATCGGCATCGACCGCGTCCACCGCGCTGCCGCTGACGACCGCGCCGTCGCGAAGCACGGTGACGCGGTCGCAGATGGCAAACACCTCCTGCAGCCGGTGCGTGATGTAGACGAACGCGACGCCCTCCTCCGAGGCGAGCCGGCGGATCACCGCGAACAGCTTGTCAAGCTCGGCGCCGCCAAGCGCCGCCGACGGCTCGTCAAGGACGACGACGCGGGCGCTGCGAGAAAGCGCCTTTGCAATCTCCACCATCTGCCGCTGGGCGACGCTCAGATCGCTGAGGCGGGCGCGCGGATCGACGCGGAAACCGAGCCGGTCCATCACCGCGACGCTCTGCCGATTGAGCGCGGCCCAGTCAACCAGGCCGAGACGCGTGCGCGGCAGCCGTCCGAGGAAGATGTTCTCCGCCACCGTCAGGTGCGGCGCCTGCATGAGCTCCTGATAGATCACGGCCACGCCGAGCTCGATCATGGCAAGCGGCGTTGCGTGCGAGACGGCCGTGCCGTCGATGCGAATGGTCCCGGCGCCGGCCGACTCGGCGCCGGACAGCACCTTCATCAGCGTCGACTTGCCGGCGCCGTTCTCCCCCACCAAGCCATGCACCTCGCCGGCGTGCACCGAAAAGCTGACGTCGTGCAGCGCAACGACGCCAGGAAATGCCTTCCTGATGCCGATCATCTCTAGGAGAGGCGGCGGGTGGCTGACGTCCGCTTGCTGAGCTTCGACGGTCATTTTCCGCTTTCCAAATCCATATGATCTTATTATCAGATAAATAAAGGGAACGCTTGTCAAGCGGCTTTGGCGAGGTATTCTGATAATATGAAAAGTTTCGATTCCGCCGCGCTCGGCGGCGGGCTCTCCCGAAAGCGCGGTCTGTTTTCCTACGTCGTCGAGGAACTCGGCCGGCGTATTGTGGGCGGGGAGTTCCAGCCGGGCGCTTCGCTGCCGAACGAGGCGGAGCTCGGGCAAGAGCTCGATGCCAGCCGATCGGTGATCCGCGAGGCGGTCAAGTCTCTCGCCGCCAAGGGACTGATCGAATCGCGCACGCGGACGGGCATCCGCGTGCTACCGCCCATGCATTGGAACCTGCTCGATCCCCAGCTGTTGGGCTGGCGCTACTCCACCATGCCGCCGGCGCAGTTCTACCGGGAGATTTTCGAGATCCGTGGCCTCATCGAGCCGCCGGCGGCGTCGTTTGCCGCCCTTCGCGCAACCAAGGCCGAGGTCGATGAGATCAGTGCCGCCTGTGCCGCGATGGAAGCAGCCGCAACGCCGGGCAATCAGGCAATCAGCGCCGACCTCAGGTTCCACCATGCGATCCTGGCCGGGGCGCACAACGACCTGCTGCTGCAGATGGGCAATCTCATCGGCGTCGGGCTGACGGTGAGCTATCGATTGTCAAGCGAGTCCTACGCGGTCTTCCTGCCGCTGCATAAAAAGGTGGCCGATGCCATCGTCACGCGCGACGCTCGCGCAGCGCGTGACGCTATGGGGCGGCTCCTGGCCGAAACGTATGCGTTTCTCGACGCCCAACTGAGCCGACCGCGACGCGCCTCGACGAAAGGCCGGCGGCGCGCCAAGACTGCGGCTTGAGTTGGAAACCGCGCATGTCCGCCAAGATCCCCGGGGCGCGTATGGCTGACGAATTTCCTCGCTTCTACCTCGACGGTCAGGTCGTGCTGGTCACCGCGGCGGCGCGGGGATTGGGACGCGCCTGCGCGCTCGCCTGTGCCCATGCCGGCGCCGACGTGGCGCTTGGCCTGCGCCGGAGGGAGAGCGGCGCCGCGCTGGCGGACGAGATCGCCAGCATGGGGCGGCGCGCGCTGACACTGCAAATGGACATGGAGCGGCTTGACGAGGTCAAAAGCGCCGTCGCCGAAGCACACGCGCACTTCGGCCGCATCGACGTGCTCGTGAACAACGCCGGGGTGAGCCCTGAAGCCCCTGCGGTCGACGTGCCTGAGGAAGATTTCGACTACATGGTGCGTGTCAACCTCAAGGGGACGTTCTTCGCCAGTCAGGCGGTCGGGCGCCTAATGATCGAGCGCAGCTACGGACGCATTGTCATGATGAGCTCGCAGGCAGGCGTCATCGCGCTTCCCGGCGAGCCGATCTACTGCATGACCAAGGCGGCGATAAACCACCTGACGCGCTGCCTGGCGGTTGAATGGGGCCCGCACAATGTCAACGTCAATGCGGTCGCGCCGACCTTCATCGAGACCGATGGAACGCGCGCCGCGCTGTCGAGTCCCACGTTCGAGACCGACATCCTCGCCAACATTGCGCTCGGACGCGTCGGCCGGCCGATGGACGTCGCCGGGGCGGTCGTGTTCCTCGCCTCACCCGCGGCGTCACTCATTACCGGCGCCACGCTGCTGGTCGACGGCGGCTGGTCGGCGAGGTAGTCTGACAACCGAACTTGGAGAGGCGGTATGAACAAACAGGCATTCGGCAAGTCGCATGTGCCGCTCTCGCCGGCGGTGCGCGCCGGCGACTTCGTTTTCGTCTCCGGCCAGGTGCCGACCGATCAGAGCGGCAAAGGCGTTGATCGGCCTGCTTGATTGTCACCTCGACCTTGCCCCTTAGGGTGGCGAGAATCGCCACCGAGGCCGCCTTGTGCATGAGCGTGGTGCAGGCCTCGCACAGCGCCCTCAAATTGCCGGTGGAGGCGGTAAGGGGGATGTACTCGGCGACGCCGAAGGCAGGTGCCCGAGGTGCCCGGCATTTAGAGCAGTACCATTGATGAGGCGAAAGCCTCGGCCCGGTCTTCGCTTGCTTCTTGATGTGGTCCAGGAGATCGCCGCCGAGTATCAGGTGCGGCCGACGATCGACGATGGCCGGC
>CAZARE010000100.1:0-3228 GCA_964487455.1 uncultured Propylenella sp. | reverse complement strand
GCGACCGATCAGCTGGAAGCGGCGGACCTCGCCGGGCGCACCGGGCAGACCCGCTCGGCGGCCGGCATAGAGCTGCTCGTCCGCCACCACGCGGGCGCCATCGTAGTGATCGGCAACGCGCCTACCGCGCTCTTCCGCGTGCTAGAGCTTGTCTCGGAAGGAGTGGCGCGCCCCGCACTGGTGCTTGGGTTCCCGGTCGGCTTCGTGGGCGCCGCCGAGGCGAAAGCGGCGCTCTCTGCGAACGGACTTGGAATCCCCTTCATGACGCTGCACGGACGGCGGGGGGGCAGCGCCATCGCGGCGGCGGCGCTGAACGCGCTCATCCTCGGCGCGGCATGAAGCCTTGGCTCTCCATCGTCGGCATCGGCGAGGACGGCGTCGCCGGCCTTTCGCCCGCGGCGCGTACGCTCATCGAGACCGCCGAGGTGCTGGTCGGCGGCAAGCGCCATCTCGATAGGCTGCCGGATGCGCCGAGCGGACAGGAGCGGGTCGTATGGACCTCGCCACTGGCGGAGACGAGCGAACGCGTGCTCGCCATGCGCGGGCGCCGCGTGACCGTGCTCGCGACCGGCGATCCGATGCACTACGGCATCGGCGCGACCGTTGCCGGCCGCGTGACGCCGGAAGAGGTTACGGTCGTACCGCATCCTTCCTCCTTTGCGCTTGCCGCCGCGCGCCTTCTCTGGCCGCTCGACCGGGTGGCGATGCTGAGCGTGCACGGGCGTCCGATGGAGCGCTTGGTGCCCCACATAGCGCCCGAAGCGCGGCTGCTGATCCTTGCGCATGACGGAAGAACGCCGAAACAGGTCGCCGCGATGCTGAACGCACGCGGGTTCGGAGAAAGCCGCATGACCGCGCTCGCGCATCTCGGAGGTGAACTGGAATCGCGCACGGCGGCACGTGCGCGCGCGTGGTCGGCGGATGTGCCCGACCTACATGTGCTCGCGGTGGAATGCGCCGCGGGCCCGGACGCCGTCTGGTATCCACGCGTTGCAGGCCTCCCCGACGACGCCTTCGAGCATGACGGCAAGCTGACCAAGCGCGAGGTGCGCGCTGCCGCGCTTGCGAGGCTGATTCCGCATCCCGGCGCGGAGCTGATCGAAATCGGCTCGGGCTGCGGTTCCGTCTCCATCGAATGGATGCGCGCCGAGACGCGCGCCCGCGCCACCGCCATTGAGCCGCACGCGGAGCGTCGCGCCTTGACGGCACGCAACGCCGCGTCGCTGGGCGTGCCGGACATCGACATTCGCGACGGCCAGGCGCCTGAGGCGCTTAGCGATCTTCCCCAGGCGGACGCAATCTTCGTCGGCGGCGGTGTCGCTGAGACGACCATCGAGGCCGGCAGGGACAAGCTGAAGCCGGGCGGGCGGCTCGTCGCCCATGCCGTGACGCTGGAGAGCGAGGCGGTCCTGCTCGCGGCCTTCAAGCGGCTCGGTGGCGAACTCGTCCGCCTCGCCGTTCAACGCGCCGAGCCGATCGGAGCATTCACCGCCTGGCGGCCGGCGATGCCGGTCACCCAATGGGCCTGGAGGAAGACATGAGCGGCCGGCTTTACGGCGTCGGCGTCGGGCCGGGCGATCCGGAGCTGATGACGCTCAAAGCCGTGCGCATCCTCTCGGAGGTCCCGGTCGTCGCCTATCTGGCGCCGGACGAAGGCGGCAGCACCGCGCGCGCCATAGCCGAGCGTTTCATCCCTCCCGGGCGCGAGGAGATCGCCATCCGCGTCGCGATGCGGCCCGGTCCGGAGCCGGCGGAGATATACGATCGCGCGGCGGCTGAGATCGCACGTCACCTGGCGGAGGGCCGCGACGTGGCCGTGCTCTGCGAAGGCGATCCGTTCTTCTACGGCTCCTTCGCCTATCTCCACGACCGGCTCGCGCCTCGCTTTCCGTGCACCGTCGTGCCTGGGGTCAGCTCGCTCACGGCCTGCGCCGCCGCGAGCGGCCGTGTGCTGGCGCGCCGCGACCAGGCGCTGAGCGTGCTTCCGGCGACGCTGTCCGACCCGGAGCTGAAGCGCCGGCTCGCCGACGCCGACGCGGCCGCCATCTTGAAGGTCGGTCGGCATCTGCCGCGGCTGAAGGCGCTGCTTCGGCATCTCGGGCTGGCCGGATCGAGCGTCTACGTCGCGCATGCGACTCGCGCCGACGAGAAGGTGGCGGCGCTCGCGGACTTCGCGGGCGACGAGGCGCCCTATTTCTCCATGATCCTCGTTGCGAAGGAGCGGAGCGCATGAGTCCGACATTCGTCGCGCTGACCGCTGAAGGCTTGGCCACCGCGCGGCGCGCGCAAAGCGCCATCGGCGGCGAGGTTCATGCGTTGGCCTCGGCGCGCGAGCGCCAACTCTCTCCCCCTGTGGGAGAGGGTGCCGCTTCGCTTGCGAAGCGGCGGGTGAGGGGTGAGGGACGTCACGGCAACCCCTCATCCGACCCCGCGCAAAGCGCGGGGCCACCTTCTCCCACAAGGGGAGAAGGTTATGGCGCGCGCACCATCGACGGCTTGCTCACCTTCACCGACACGGGCACGCATCTCCGCGCGCTCTTCAACGACGGGACCCCGATCGTCGGAATTTGCGCCGCCGGCATCCTGATCCGTGTGCTGGCGCCGCTTCTCTCCGACAAGCGGGTCGACCCCCCGGTCCTCGCCGTGTCGGAGGAGGGCGACTACGTGGTCCCGCTCCTCGGCGGCCATAGCGGCGCGAACGAGCTGGCGCGCCGGATCGCTGCCTGCCTTGGGTCGCACGCGGCCGTCACGACGACCGGCGACAACCGCTTCGGCGTGACGTTGGATGCGCCGCCGGAAGGCTGGACGCTCGCCAATCCTGGGGATGCCAAGTCGGTGATGGCGGCGCTCCTTGGCGGCGCCTCGGCGCAGCTCGAGGGAAAAGCGCGCTGGCTGGAGGAGAGCCGCATCGCCTTCGCCACCGACGGCGCCGTCCGCCTCGTCGCCACGACGAGAGAAATGGACGCGCGCGATGAAACGGGCACCCTAACCTCCCCCTTGAGGCGAGGTCGACGTTCACCGAGCGAAGCGAAGGCGAACGTCGGGAGGGGGGACGATGCGGAGATGCCTCTCCCCCCTCCCGAAACCGGCCACGCTCCGCTTGCCGGTTTCGACCTCCCCTCAAGGGGGAGGTTAAGCAGTGCGGCGGCAGGTGGAGCTGATACCGCGATTCCCGGGGACAATTTGACCCTCCTCTACCACCCGCGCAGGCTGGCCATCGGGCTCGGT
>CAZARE010000099.1:0-8850 GCA_964487455.1 uncultured Propylenella sp. | reverse complement strand
ATTCGTTACGCTGTTTCCGCTGCCGGCGAAGCTCAAGCGGAACGAATCGTCGGCGCCGTCGCCGGCTCGTGGGAGGGCGTGACCGGCGGCGTGCGACAGCGCCCGTCGGCGATTCGGGCTCCTCCAGCCGGACGCGCTTCTCACGCCGCGTGGATTCCACCCTACAAACTGTTCGGCGACTGGTCTAAAATCTTGCATTCACGCCGGAATTGGCGGGAGGGAACGACACACGATGGCGGCCGAGAGCACACGCCGGCTCACCACCATCCTTGCCGCCGACGTGGTCGGCTACAGCAAGCTGATGTCGATCGACGAGGAGGCGACTCTCAAGACACTACGCACCTACCGCGCGGTTGTCGGCGATCTCGTCGACAAGCACGGCGGGCGCCTCTTCAACACGGCGGGAGACGCCCTCCTGGTGGAGTTCGGCAGCGCGGTGGAGGCGGTGCGCTGCGCCATCTCCATTCAGGAAGACCTGGCCGTGCGCAATTCGCAGCTCCCCGAAGAAAGCCAGATGTGGTTCCGCATCGGCATCAATGTCGGCGATGTCTTGGTGGAGGGCGACGACCTGTTCGGCGACGGAGTCAACGTGGCCGCACGTCTGGAGGGGCTGGCCGAGAAAGGCGGCATCTGCATCTCGGGAAGCACCTTCGATCAGGTCAAGAACAAGCTGTCGATCGCCTTCAGCGATATCGGCGAGCAAAGCGTCAAGAACATCCCGGAGCCGATCAGGGCCTTCCAGCTCATGCCCGGTAAGGTCTCGGTGGCCGCGGGCGGCGAAGCAGCCTTGACCGGCAATGCGCGGCGGCGACGGCTGCTTGTCGCGGGCAGCGCGCTGGCGGTCATCGTTTTCGCGGTCGTGGGGGCGGTGGCAGTCACACGCGGCGGCTTCTTCGCCGACCACCCGTTCGACGGAGCGTGGCGCGTGGAGATCGACGCCTTGTCGGGTTGCCGCGACAATACGGGGCGCGGGTTCGCCATGACCGTGGTGCGCGGCAAGATCGACGAATCTTGGCAGCAGTTCCCGAAGAGGGGAGAGGTCGCGGCGGACGGCACCTTCGAAATCAGCGTACTCAATCCCGACGGCTCTCTACGTGGGACGCTGCATGGCACGCTCGACGGCAACGCAGGGACCGGCAGAATGACCGGCACGCGGGCGACGTGCACCGGCGACGTCACGCTGGCGCGGGCCGAGTAGAGCGTCACCGCTTATGAAGCCGCACGTTGGTCCCGCAGGAGCCGTCACGGCCGTGGCAATGGCCGCGGCGGGTCTTGCCGGGCTTGCGGTGAATGCCCCTGCGCTGTTCGACGCGGCTTTCGCACAGCAGCGGCCGATGCAAGGGGGGCCGGGCGGGACAGGCGGGCCGGCTGCAAGGTCTCGGCTCCCGATCATCGATGTCCACACCCATCTTCAGCCGCCCACCGGCAAGGGTCGCGACATCCGCATGGATTGGGATGGAGCGGCAAGATCGGCAATCGGGGCCATGGACGAGTTCGGCGTGCGCCTCTCCGTCATCATGTCGCCGCCCATGTCGCCCGAGCGAGCGGGCCGCTACGAGATCGCCGATCTGCTCGCCGTTGCCAAGCGGCACCCCGACAGATTCGCGGTGATGGCCGGCGGCTCGACGCTCAACCCAATGATTCAGTCCGTAGCGAAGAGCGGAGAGGTCAGCGCCAAGCTGCGTCGGCAGTTCGAGCAGGTCGCCGAGGACCTCTTGCGGCAGGGCGCGATCGGGTTCGGCGAAATGACGGCCTTGCATTTCTCGCTGTTCGAACAGCACCCGTTCGAGGAAGTCTCCCCCGATCATCCGCTGTTCCTGCTTCTCTCCGACATCGCGGCTCGCCACGATGTGCCGATCGACTTTCATATCGAGATCGTGACCCAGCGCTTCGAGGTTCCGGTGGCTCTGCATAGCAACAGCGCGCGGAACCCGTCGCACGTTGCGGAGAACCTGCGCGCCTTCGAACGGCTGCTTGCGCACAATCGCGGCGCGAAGATCGTCTGGGACCACCTCGGCATGGACACAACGAACCAGCGCACGCCGGAACTGACGCGCCGCCTCCTGCGCGAGCATCCAAACCTCTACATCGGCATCTCGCCGAAGGGCGGGCCGCTTGTCCGCAACTGGCTCATGCAGAAGGGGCGCGGCATCAATCCGGACTGGCGCGCGGTCATCGTCGAGTTTCCCGATCGCTTTGTCATCGGCACTGATTCATTCTATCAGCCGGACGCTCCGACCCGCCGAATGCCGGTGGCGGCGCCGTTGGTGCCGAGGCTCGTTCACCAGCTGCCGCCGCGCGTTGCCCGCATGGTGGCCTACGAGAACGCGCAGAGGGTCTTCGGAATCTCTCCCGTCGCCCGGTAGTCAACTCAAGCGGCAAGCGCCGCCTTCGGCTCTTTGTTCTCGAGTTCCGCCAGGCGGTATACCTCTCGCACACGATCGGTTAACCCTACGCCTTGACGGTGGCTTAACCATCATAGGGTTACCCCTTCGCCAACGATCTCGGTAGGAGTTCCGGCATGCCGTTCAGCTTGTCCGTTGGAAGAGCCTTCGCCGCGGCGTTGCTCGCGGCCGCGATCTTTACCGCCGGCTGCGCCAACCAACAGAAAGCCGTCGAGGCCGGCCTTGCCGGGGCGGCGGTGCCGGGCAGTGCGCAGGAGTTCCAGGTCGCGGTTGGTGACCGCGTGTTCTTCGAGACCGATTCGTCGGCGCTCACCTCGCAGGCGCGGGCGACGCTCGACCGCCAGGCGCAGTGGCTTACCCAATATCCGAACTACGCGTTCCTGCTCGAAGGCCACGCCGACGAGCGCGGCACGCGCGAATACAACTTGGCGCTGGGCGCCAGGCGCGCGGCGGCGGTGCGCGACTACATGATCTCGCGCGGCATCGCCGCCGGCCGCATGCGCACCGTCTCCTATGGCAAGGAGCGCCCGGTGGCCGTCTGCGACAACATCTCCTGTTGGTCGCAGAACCGGCGCTCCGTCACCGTCCTCGAGGGCGCCGGCTGAGCGCACGACCCGCAGCCGGCTGCACCCGAAGGCCCGCCCGGGACGGCGGGCCTTTTCATTTCCTCCGGTGCGCCGAAGTTTGGCCGAATTGCTGCGTTGGGTATAAGAAGTGGGGGTGATGCCCGGAGTTCGATGATGATGCGAGCAAGCGCCGCTCTGCTCTTCTGCCTGTGGCTCGCCGCCCCGGCGGGCGCGCAGAGCCAGAGCGAAGGCGAGATGCGCCTCTATATCCTGGAACTGGAGGATCGCGTCCGCCACCTCACCGGCCAGAACGAGCGTCTCGCGCACGAGGTCAACCAGCTGCGCGGCCAGCTCGGCATGCCGCCGATGCAGGAGGAGCCGGCCGAGACGGGCGCGTTGACTGGAGAGGATGCGGACTGGCCGTCCGCCGAGCAATCACCAGGCGGCATGCAAGAGCTTGGCTCGCTCACCGTGCCGCCGCAGGACCCGTCGGCGGGCGGGAGCCCGGGCGGCGCCGGGCAGCCGGTGGACCTTTCCACGCTGGCCTCCGGCGTGGCCGGAGACCTGCTGAGGCCCGAGTTCGGCAACCCCGTTCCGCCGAGCCAGCCCGGCGAAGTGGACACGGCTGGCCTGCCGGGTGCGCCGCCGACCGCCTCGCTCACCGGCTCCGCCCGCGACGAATACGATCTCGCCTACGGCTATGTTTTGACCGGCGACTACGCGCTCGCCGAAGAAAGCTTCAAGACGTGGCTCGCCTCGTTTCCCGGCCATCCGCAAGAAGGCGACGCGCAGTTCTGGCTGGGCGAGAGTCTTCTGCAGCAGGGCGAGCACCGCGAGGCGGCGAGCGCCTTTCTGGCGGTCTATAAGGCGGCGCCGGATAGCAACAAGGGGCCGGACGCCTTGCTGAAGCTCGGCGTGTCGCTCTCGGCGCTCGGCGAGACCAAGGCCGCCTGCGCCACACTGGCGGAGGTGGAGCGAAGGTATCCGCAAGCTACGCCGTCGATCATGAGCCGCGTCCGTGACGAGGAAGGCCGGGCGGGCTGCTGAGCCGGCCCCGCTCGATCCGCCAAGCCTTTTTCGGCGCATCGCGGATCGCCGCGGGCTGGTGCTCGCGGTTTCCGGCGGTCCGGATTCCACCGCGCTGATGCTGCTCGTTGCGGCGTGGGGCGAGCGGCCTCCCGCGCTCGTCGTCACGATCGACCATGGGCTCAGGGCGGAGGCCGCCGCCGAGGCGCGGACAGTCGCGGGCAATGCCGCGCGGCTCGGCCTTGGCGCGCGCATCATGACGGCGGACGAAAGCTTCGATGGAGGAAACCTTCAAGACTGGGCGCGGCGGATGCGCTACCGGCTGCTTGCCGAGGCGGCGCGTGAAGCCAGGTTCGACGCCATCGTGACCGCGCATCACCGTGACGATCAGGCCGAGACGTTTCTGTTGCGCCTGGCCCGCGGGTCGGGCGTCTACGGACTGGCGGCGATGCAGGAGGAGAGCGTCGTGGAAGGGGTGGCGATCGTTCGCCCGCTGCTCGGCGTGCCGCGCGAGGCGCTCGCCAGGATGGCGGCCGAAAGCGGGCTCGCCGTTGCCGACGATCCGAGCAATTCCGATCCGCGCTTCGATCGCGCGCGCATCCGCTCGCTGATGCCGCAACTGGCGATGCACGGCTTGACGGCGGAGCGGATGGCGGAGACGGCGGGGCGCCTCGGGCGTGCGGCCGCCGCGCTCGACCACTATGCGGGACTGTTCCTGAAGGACGGCTTCGACGCCGATGCTTTCGGCGTCATCGGCGGGCTTTCCGAATCGTTCGCGGATGTCCCCGAGGAGGTCGGGCTGAGAGCGCTGGCGCTGATCCTCAAGACGGCGGGCGGTGCCGACTACACACCGCCGCTCGCCGGCATTGAGGCGCTCTACCGGGCGGTCCGGGGGGCGCGACCGGACACCGAGCTCAAGCGTACGCTGCACGGCGTCGTGATTGCGGTGAAGCGCGCGAGGCTCACCGCTCAGCGCGAATGGGGGCGTGCGGGGCCCGCCGAGATCGCCGCCTCGCCGGGCGCGACCCTGGTCTGGGATGCGCGCTTCCGTGTGCAGGCGCCGCGCCTCACGGGTGAGCTCGGCGTTGGCCCGCTCGGGCGCTCCGGCCGGCGGCTGCGCTCGCCCCCTGCGAACTCGGGCGCGCTGAGGACGCTGCCCGGCCTGTACCAGAATGGGACGCTCGTCGCCGTGCCGGAGGGTGTGATCGCCGCCGACCGCGGTCCTGCGCTCGCCAGGCTTGCCGTCAGATGCCTCGTCGGCGAGGCCCTCGGCCTGCCCGAGCCCCAGCGCTGATCACCATTTCTGCGGCTTTCGGTTGCCCCAACACGGGCGGCGGTTCACCTTGGAATCGATTATGCTAGAACCTATCTAGCGATATGGTGGGCGGCGGCAGTTCGGCGCTACGCCGGGGACGCGACCGGATGAATCAGAATTTTCGGAACTTTGCGCTGTGGGCCGTCATCCTGCTTCTGCTGGTGGCTCTGTTCAATCTCTTCCAGAATCCGACCGGACAATCCGGCGCGTCGGAGATCTCGTATTCGCAGTTTCGCACCGACACCAATGAAGGGCGGGTGAGGAGCGTCCTCATCTCCGGCCAGGAGATCACCGGCAAGTACGCCGATGGGTCGCGCTTCCGGACCATTGCGCCGGAGAACGCCGACTACGTCACGCTGCTCGAGGATCGCGGCGTGAACATCCAGGCGCAGCAGGACAACGAGCGCATGTCGTTCCTGTCGGTGCTCATCTCCTGGTTCCCCATGTTTCTGCTGATCGCGGTGTGGATCTTTTTCATGCGGCAGATGCAGGGCGCCGGCGGGCGCGCCATGGGCTTCGGCAAATCCAAGGCGAAGCTTCTCACCGAGACGCATGGTCGCGTGACCTTCGACGACGTGGCGGGGGTGGACGAGGCCAAGGAGGATCTGGAGGAGATCGTCGAGTTTCTGCGCGACCCGCAGAAGTTCCAGCGGCTCGGCGGCCGCATCCCGCGCGGCGTGCTGCTGGTGGGGCCTCCGGGAACCGGTAAGACCCTTCTGGCCCGTGCCATCGCCGGCGAGGCGAACGTCCCCTTCTTCACAATCTCCGGCTCCGACTTCGTGGAGATGTTCGTGGGCGTAGGCGCGAGCCGCGTGCGCGACATGTTCGAGCAGGCCAAGAAGAACGCGCCCTGCATCATCTTCATCGACGAGATCGACGCGGTCGGCAGGCACCGCGGCGCCGGCCTCGGCGGCGGCAACGATGAGCGCGAGCAGACTCT
Organism: uncultured Propylenella sp.; assembly: GCA_964487455.1. Classification (GTDB taxonomy): domain Bacteria; phylum Pseudomonadota; class Alphaproteobacteria; order Rhizobiales; family Afifellaceae; genus DASWJZ01. The sequence goes on along the minus strand of CAZARE010000099.1, from coordinate 2,598 downwards.
GAACCAGCTGCTTGTCGAGATGGACGGCTTCGAGGCGAACGAGGGCATCATCCTGATCGCCGCCACCAACCGGCCCGACGTGCTCGATCCGGCGCTCTTGAGGCCGGGCCGTTTCGACCGCCAGATCGTGGTGCCCAACCCCGACGTGATCGGGCGCGAGAAGATACTGAAGGTGCACGTGCGCAAGGTGCCGCTCGCGCCCGGCGTCAACCTGAAGACGGTGGCGCGCGGCACGCCCGGCTTCTCCGGTGCCGACCTGATGAACCTCGTCAACGAGGCGGCGCTGCTTGCGGCGCGGCGCGGCAAGCGGCTCGTCACCATGCACGAGTTCGAGGATGCCAAGGACAAGGTCATGATGGGCGCCGAACGGCGCTCCCTGGTCATGACCGAGGACGAGAAGCGCCTCACCGCCTACCACGAAGGCGGGCACGCCATCGTGGCGCTGCATGTCCCGTCCACCGACCCGGTCCACAAGGCGACGATCATCCCGCGCGGACGTGCGCTCGGCATGGTCATGCAGCTTCCGGAGCGCGACCAGCTTTCCATGACCTATGAGCAGATGACCTCGCGCCTTGCCATCCTGATGGGCGGGCGCGTGGCGGAAGAGATGGTCTTCGGCAGCAAGAAGGTCACTTCGGGCGCGGCCTCGGACATCGAGCAGGCGACCAAGCTGGCGCGCGCCATGGTGACGCGCTGGGGCTTCTCCGAGGCGGTCGGCCGCGTGACGCTCGCCGAGAACCAGGAGGAGATCTTCCTCGGCCATTCGGTTGCACGACAGCAGCACATCTCCGAGGAGACCGCGCGCAAGATCGACATCGAGGTCCGCCGCCTCGTCGACGAGGGCTACGAAGAAGCGCGCAGCCTCCTAACGGAGAAGCGGGACGAGCTGGAGATGCTGGCGCAGGGACTGCTGGAGTTCGAGTCGCTGAGCGGCGAGGAGATCAAGGACCTCTTGAAGGGCAAGCGTCCGGTGCGCGAGGATCCGAGTGACGAGACACCGTCGACGCCGCGCGGTTCCGCCGTGCCCGCCACGGGCGTCGCCAAGCCGCGTCCCGACAAGGGTGCCGAGCCGGGCCTGGAGCCGCAGCCTCAATCCTGAGCGTTCGCATCTAGCGAACGGCATCCGCGCGAAGTACTGCCGCACAAGCTGCCGGCAAGACGAAGTCGCGGCCAAGGGCTTTCGCGAGCCCATGCGCATCCACGAGGTCGACCCCATGCAGATTGCGCGCGCCGCGGGCGAGGCGGTATGACTGGCCTCCGGCTGAAACCATACGTCATAAATATTGACGCCCGGTCCGCGGCCTGGGCCATTATTGTTAGCGAATGATTGCCCGGCGTTAAGACTCGCCGGCGCACCATGCCTCCCGCCGCTCGCCGGCGGGACCGGCACCGAGGAGGGGATGCGTGACCAGGCGTTATTTCGGCACGGATGGAATCCGCGGCAGGGCGAATGCATTTCCCATGACGCCGGACGTCGCCATGCGCGTCGGCATGGCGGTTGGGCTGCACTATCGCAACGGACACCGCCAGCGCGTCGTCATCGGTAAGGATACGCGGCTCTCCGGCTACATGATCGAGAACGCCCTGACGGCGGGATTCCTGTCCGTCGGCGTCGATGTCTTCCTTCTCGGTCCTGTGCCGACTCCGGCCGTGGCCATGCTCACTCGCTCGCTGCGCGCCGATTACGGCGTGATGATCTCCGCCTCGCACAATCCGTTCGACGATAACGGCATCAAGCTGTTCGGCCCGGACGGGTTCAAGCTGTCGGACGCCACGGAGCTGGCCATCGAGGACCTCGTCGATTCCGACATGACCGCCCATCTCGCCAAGGCCGACGGGCTCGGGCGCGCCAAGCGCGTCGACGGCGTGCTCGACCGCTACATCGAGGCGGCCAAGCGCACACTGCCGCGCAGCATGAGCTTCGACGGGCTGCGCGTGGTGGTCGATTGCGCCAACGGCGCCGGCTACAAGGCCGCCCCCATGGCGCTCGCCGAGCTCGGGGCGGAAGTCTTCTCGCTGGGCGTCGATCCCGACGGCTTCAACATCAACCGCGAGGTCGGTTCGACCGCCCCCGACGCGCTTATACGCGAGGTGCGCGAGAGGCGGGCCGATCTCGGCATAGCGCTCGACGGCGACGCGGACCGCGTCGTCCTGGTCGACGAGAAAGGCGAGATCGTCGACGGCGACCAGCTAATGGCGGTGGTGGCGAGCTTCTGGAGCGACGAGGGACGCCTGCAAGGCGGCGGCGTGGTCGCCACGGTGATGTCCAATCTCGGGCTCGAGCGCTACCTTGCCGACCGCGGCCTGAAGCTTGAGCGGACGCCCGTCGGTGACCGCTACGTGAGCGAGCATATGCGGGCGCACGGCTACAATGTCGGCGGCGAGCAGTCTGGCCACATCATCCTGTCGGACTTCACCACGACGGGCGACGGGCTGATCGCGGCGCTGCAGGTTCTGGCCGTCATCCGCCGCGACGGGCGCCCGGCCAGCGAGGTCTGCCATTGCTTCGAGCGCGTGCCGCAGGTGATGCGGAACTTCCGCTTCAAGGGGGGGCTGCCGCTCGAGAACGATCGGGTCAAGCGCGCCATCGCCGAGGCC
>CAZARE010000098.1:0-10301 GCA_964487455.1 uncultured Propylenella sp. | reverse complement strand
CTTCGAGCCTGGTGCAGAGCTGGAAAGCGCGCACTAAGTCGCGGTTTGCTTTCCTCGGATCCGAGCGTCGGGTTCTTTGCAGCCCCGCCGCAGCTCAGCTAAACGGCGGTCGATGCGGGTCATGGGTCGGTATCACACTCCGGAGCGGCGGGAAAAGGCCAGACTGGACGAGATGCCGGCAGGTTCCATCGAGCTACGGGCTGATCGGATCGATCACTTCCACGAAGGAGAACTGGTGAAAGTCCGTATCGCGGGTGCAGATCCTTCGTATTCCATGTTCCCGCATGAGAATCGCTGTGTGGGTGTCGTGGAAGAGGTTGCCGGAAATTTGCGGCATATCGGCGATAAGGTCGCTGGCAACCGCCGCGTGACGGTGCGTCGCGACCAGTACCGACAGGCCTGGAGATGCCAGCAGGGCGGTGACGAACTCCCAGGCTTGCGCCGCACTCCATGGCCGGCGCATCACGCGCGGGTGCGTCGTCACGCGCAGGAACTCGTAGAGGATCGGCCAGGTCGTGAACCAGGCGTCGGGGCGCACGCGTTGGTGCTGAAGCCAGTAACGACAGGGCGAATGAAAAGGCGAATCTGCATCGGCCGCGTAGACCAGCACGTTGGTATCGACCACGAGCAGCTAGCGGCCCTCCATCGCCTGGTACAGCGCTTCCCGGTCGGCGATGTCGACGAGCGTGCCGCTGCTGCGAAACGTCGGAAGCGGGGGAAGTTCGCCTGGCGACTGCCGGGGGCGGAGCAACAGGCGCAAGGCGGTCTCGACCAAATCCGACATCGTCCGGCCCTGCCGTGCCGCCTCCTGCTTGAGCTCCCGCATGACCTCGTCGTCGATTTGAAGCGTCGTCTTCATATGGAAATCCATACGGTATGGATGGAAGTCCGTCAATCGTATTGTTCTGTCCGATCCTTGCTGCCTTGCCGTGAGACGGAGGTGGGCTCGATCGTTTCTATCCGGTAACGCCGCGCCGACGCGATCGCCTGGAGCGCGTGCTGACTGGGTGCGGCTTGCCAGCAGCTTCGAGTGTCTCCTCTAGGAACTGCCCTGTGATATAGCTATCACCATCAAACCACTCGCAGACAACCAGGAATGTCTCGGCCGAGTAGTCCTGGACAGTCATTAGTGGGCCGCCGGACCGGAGCCTTACCAAATCTCCCGTTCGCAACTTCATCTCCTCGCCCGAAAGACCGGCGACAATCATCAGAGATCGAACCCCAGTATCTTCCCCACGGTGAACACGTCCTTGTCGCCGCGGCCACACATGTTCATGACGACGATCTGGTCCTTCGCCATTGTCGGCGCGAGCTTGATGACGTGCGCCAGCGCGTGCGCCGGCTCCAGCGCCGGGATGATGCCTTCCAGCGTCGTGCAGAGCTGGAAGGCGTCGAGCGCCTCCCGGTCGGTCGCCGGCACATAGGTGACGCGGCCGGAATCCCTCAGCCAGGAGTGCTCCGGCCCGACGCCCGGGTAGTCGAGCCCGGCGGAGATGGAGTGCCCCTCCAGGATCTGCCCGTCGGCATCCTGCAGGAGGTAGGTGCGGTTGCCGTGCAACACGCCGGGCGAGCCGCCGCTCATGGAGGCCGCGTGGCCGTTCCGAACGTCGAGCCCGTGCCCGCCGGCTTCCACGCCGTAGATCGCTATGTCGCGGTCGTCGAGGAAGGGATGGAAGAGGCCGATGGCGTTGGAGCCGCCGCCGATCGCGGCGACCAGCGCGTCGGGGAGGCGGCCCTCGGCCTCGATGATCTGCTCGCGCACCTCGTTGCCGATGACCGACTGGAAGTCGCGCACCATCGCCGGATAGGGATGCGGCCCGGCGGCCGTCCCGATCAGGTAATAGGTGGTGTCGACGTTGGCGACCCAATCGCGCAGCGCCTCGTTCATGGCGTCCTTCAGCGTGCCCGCGCCGGAGGAGACCGGATGCACCTCCGCGCCGAGGAGCTTCATGCGGAAGACGTTGGGCTTCTGCCGCTCCACGTCGGTGGTGCCCATGTAGACGACGCAGGGAAGGCCGAAGCGCGCCGACACCGTGGCGGCGGCGACGCCGTGCTGGCCTGCGCCCGTCTCCGCGATGATGCGCGTCTTGCCCATGCGGCGGGCGAGCAGAATCTGGCCGAGGCAATTGTTGATCTTGTGCGAGCCGGTGTGGTTCAGCTCGTCGCGCTTGAAGTAGATCTTCGCGCCGCCCGAGCCGCCGGAGGCGGCCGAGAACTCACGCAGATGCTCCGTCAGCCGCTCGGCGAAATAGAGCGGGCTTGGGCGGCCGGCGTAATGCTTGCCGAGGCTGGTCAGCTCGGCCTCGAAGCCCGGGTCCTTCCTCGCCGCTTCGTAGGCCGCCTCCAGGTCGAGAATGAGCGGCATCAGCGTCTCGGCGACGAAGCGTCCGCCGTAAAGGCCGAAGCGGCCGCTCTCGTCAGGGCCGGCGCGGTAGGTGTTGTGGTGCGATATTGTCATTTGCGCTCCCGGGAATGCTGGCCCGGCGCATCGCGTGGTCGAAATCGCGCACGGCGCGGACGAAGGCGTGAATGCGCGCGGGGTCTTTTCGGCCCGGCGCATGCTCCACGCCGGAGGAGACGTCGACGCCCCGCGCCCCGCTGGCGGCAAGTGCGCCGGCCACGTTGCCGGGATCGAGACCGCCGGCGAGGAGCCAGGGCTTCGGCGGGGAGAAGCCCTCCAGGATGCGCCAGTCGAAGCAAGCCGCATTGCCGCCCGGCCGCGTCGCGTCGCGCGGCGGCTTGGCGTCGAGCAAGAGACGGGCGGCGGCGGGATAGTCGTTGGCGCGTTGCAGGTCGGCGGCGTCGGTCACGCCGATCGCCTTCATGAGCGGCAGGCCGCTCAGCTTTCCAACGGCCGCGGCGCGCTCCGGCGACTCCACGCCGTGCAGCTGAAGGAGGTCGGGCCGCAGCTCCGCGGCGATCTCGGCGATAAGACCGTCGTCGGCATCGACGGTCAGCGCGACGATCTCGGCACGGCCACGCGCGCGGCGCGCCAAGCTTGCGGCGCGTCCGATCTCGACGTTGCGCGGGCTCGGCGGGAAGAACACGAAGCCGAGAAAATCCGCCCCCGCCTCAAGCGCGGCGTCGACGCTCTCCTCCTCGGAAAGCCCGCAGATCTTGACCTCTGTCGGCATGCCGGTTCCGTCGCACGAAACCGCCGTAAAGTCGAATCCCCGGGGGCGGGAGGAACCGGATCGGCGCCGGTTCGTTTCTTAGACGAGCTTAGAAGGAAACAATGCGAGTAGCGACGAAACCTGTTTCCTGACCGTGCGCCGACCGTCGGAAACGATCCGGCCGTAGGAAGCGGCGAGATCGAACTCGGGGGACGCGACATGAGCGACCAAGTCAGCCTTGCCAGATACCTTGCCGTCCGCATCGCGGCTTTCGTCGGCCTGACCGCAGCCTCCACCGCGGTGATGGCGCTTCCCTACCTGGGCTGAGCGAAAGATCGGCCGCCGGGACCGCGCGGCGGATTGGCGCTTAGGCTGCTATGCGGCTCTTGCGCGGCATGATCGTCCGATGCAGATCCGCTTCCACCTTGACGCGGGCCGAGGCCTTTCCCGGCACATGCAGCGTGCAGACATGCGTTGAGCCGGCGGCGCGGATCTCCTCCCAGCGCGGGTGCGCGCTCGGGTCCGGCGGGAGACGCCGCGAGAAATCATCGGCGACATCCATGTAGTCCGCCACCAAGCCGTTTCCCGCTCCGAAGTGGCAGAAGATGTAGACGCCCGGCCGCGCCTGATAGGGTGTGCCGATGTGGTTGAGCTCGAACTCGTAGATGCGCCCGCTCGCTCCCGTCCACTTCACGTAGATGGGGGCCGATATGACCGCTCGGGCCACGAGCCGGTTGACGGCGTGCATTGCGACAGCCTCCATCGCATCGGGAAGCGGAAACGCTTTGACGGCTACCGGAAACGCAGGCTGCTCTCGCCGCATCGCCCATGCCTTGGCGGCGAGCCGGCCGCTAGGTGTGCGAGCCGATCGACGCGGAACGAGCCGCGTTGCGTCTAAGCGATTCTCCCGCCCTTCGGCCAGCGGAATTCCGCTCAGCACCAAGCCACGCCTTCCCTATCCTGTGGAAATCGCCGCGAAGTGGCCCCCCTCCGCAAGGCTCAGCCGGCGACGATCTCCTCGACCGCGCGGATCAGGCGCTGGACGTCTTCGGGCCGTGAGAGCCGATGGTCGCCGTCGCGCACCAGGGTCAGCACCGCGTCGTCGAAAGCGAGGCGCTCCATCAGCCTTGCAGCGTGCGTCCACGGCACGTCCGGATCCTGCATGCCCTGGATGACGTGAACGGGGCAGCCCGTCTCGATCGGGCGATCGCCGAAAAGATGTCGCTTGCCGTCCTCGATGAGCTCGAGTGTGACGATGTCCGGCTCGTCGGAGTAGGCGGAGGGCTCGGAAAGGAAGCCGCTGCGCTTGAGACGGCGCTTCTTCGCCGTGCTCATCGCGTCCCACATCAGATCCTTGGTCATGTCGACGGCCGGCGCAATGAGCACCATGCCTGCGATTCGCTCCGGCTCGCCGCGCTCGCGGAGCCGCTTGGCGAGGAGCAGCGCGATCCATCCGCCCATCGACGACCCGACGACGATCTGCGGGCCCCGTGCGTGAGCGAGGAGGACCGCTTCCGCCTCCTCCAGCCAGCGCGAGATGGTCCCGTCCTCGAAGCGCCCTGCGGACTGGCCGTTGCCGGAATAGTCGAAGCGCGTGCAGCCATGGCGGGTCTCGGCCGCCCAGCGGTCGAGCGCCTCCGCCTTGGTCCCCATCATGTCGGAACGGAAGCCGCTGAGCCAGAAGAGCCCGGGCGACTTGCCGGCGCGGCGGGCGACGGCGATGCGGCGGGCCGCGCGGCCGGTCCCCACCTCGAGATGTTTCAATCGCGTGCGGGCCATTCTATTGCTGCGTTGCCCAGTCCGCCCGAGGTGCGTTGAAGCATCCCATGCCGTCAAGTCCGCCGCCGCCGAACTGCCGATGACGCGGCGCCATCCCACGACGGTGCTGCAGATCGTTCCGCGCCTTGACGCCGGCGGGGCTGAACGCACCACGATCGAGATCGCGGAAGCCATCGTAAAGGCCGGCGGCCGCGCGCTTGTGCTGAGCGAGGGAGGCAGGCAGGTCGAGCGACTGAAGGATGCGGGCGCTGAGTGCCGCCGCTTCCCGGCAGCCTCGAAGAATCCCGCAAGAGTCCTGTGGAACGCCGTGCCACTCGCACGGCTCATTGTTCGCAAGGGCGTTCACCTCGTCCATGCGCGCAGCCGCGCGCCGGCGTGGAGCGCGCTTCTTGCCGCGCGGCTGACCGGATGCTCCTTCGTGACCACCTATCATGGGGCCTACAGCGAAAGCGGGCGGCTTAAGAATCTCTACAACGGCGTCATGGCGCGTTCCGCCATCACCATCGCCAACTCCCGCCATACGGCGGAGCTCATCCGTTCCAGATACGGAAAGCCCGAGAACGAGATTGCCGTCATCCCGCGCGGCGTCGACGCGAGGCTCTTCAATCCCGACCGGGTCGATCCTAAGCGCGTCGCTGCGCTACGCCGGCATTGGCATGTCGGACCGGACGACCGCGTCGTGCTGCACGCGGCGCGCTTGTCGCGGCTCAAGGGCCAGCAGGTGGTGGTCGAAGCGGCGCGGCGGCTCCGCGAGCAGGGAAGGCTCGACCGCACGGCGATCGTCCTCGCCGGCGACGCGCCGCAGCGGTCCGACTATCCGCGCGCGCTGGAAGAGCGGATTCGCACGGCGGGGCTGGAGCGCCATGTTCGCCTTGTCGGCGGGGTGGACGACATGCCGGCCGCCTTTCTGGCTGCGGATGTGGCGCTTCTGGTGTCAACCGAGCCGGAAGGCTTCGGCAGGGTCGCCGCCGAGGCGCAGGCGATGCGCCGCCCCCTCATCGTGACGCGAATCGGAGGGCTGCCGGAAACCCTGCTGGCGGCGCCCGCGGTATCGGAAACCGACATCACCGGATGGATCGTTGCGCCAGGAGACGCCGCCGAGCTGGCCGACGCCCTCGCCGCCGCGCTTTCTCTCTCGGCCGAGAGCCGCGCCGCCATGGGCCAGCGGGGGCGGACGCACGTCCTGCGGAGCTTTTCGGTGGCCGAGATGCAGGGCAGAACACTGACGGTCTATGATCGCCTGCTCGGGACCGACCTCGCCGGCCAGTTCCGGCAGGCGACGCGTCAACGCGATTGATCGCGATTAAAGCAACCATGCAGACGGCTATTTGCATCAAATGGGGCACGCGCTACCCAGCGCTCTACGTCAACCGGCTGGCCTCCATGATCCGGCGCAATACGGCTCGCCCGATCCGTATCGTCTGCTTCACCGACGACACAGACGGAATCGAGCCAGGCGTGGAGACCGCGCCCCTGCCGCCGATCAACGTGCCGGAGCGCGAGCAATGGACGGGCTGGCGCAAGATTTCGCTGTGGCAGGCGCCGCTTCTCGATCTTGAGGGGGACGTGCTCTTCTTCGATCTCGACGTCGTCATAACGGGCGCGATCGACGACTTCTTCGACTTCGAGCCGGGACGGTTCTGCGTGGCCAAGAACTGGTCGGAACCGAAGCTCAACGTCGGCAACACCTCCGTCTACCGCTTTCCGGTGGGTCCCATGAGCTACATCTTCGACGACTTCAACCGCGATCCGGAGCGCTATCTCGCCCGCTACCGGATCGAGCAGAAGTATATATCCGCCGAGGCCAAGGACATGGCCTTCTGGCCGGAGCGCTGGTGCCTGAGCTTCAAGCATTCGCTGCTGCCGCGCTGGCCGCTCAACTTCTTCCTTGCGCCAAAGCTGCCGCCGGACGCCAAGGTGATCGCCTTCACCGGCAAGCCCGATCCGGACGAGGCGCTCGTGGGGCGCTGGCCGGTCGAGCCGGCCTGGAAGAAGATCTACAAACACGCCCGAGCGACGCCGTGGATCGGCGAGCATTGGCGCTAGCCGGGGCGCCGCCCGGTCGCAGCCCGCCGCCGTCACCCTGGATAGGCGAGAGACTCGTGAAACGATAAGGCGATGCCGCGAATTTCCGCGTCCGACCCGATTGAAGACATTCGCGCTGCTCGCCGCGAATGTCCGCTTCCGACCGCAATTCCGTCGTTCCGGGCTGGCCGCGCCAAATCCATAAGCGGTCAGCCGCGGCATTCAGCGGGATGTGACGAAGCGCTCCAGTTTGCCCAGAGTCTGCTGACCCAGTTCCACGGCGCCGAAGCCTTTCGCCTCCTGGAACTCGGCAGCTGTGCTGAATACCATGCCCAGCGTTACCTTCGTTGCCCCGTCCAGGTCCTCGAACGAGGCCCAGGCGTCGGCATGCTTCGGCCCGTTCTCGCCCCACAACAGCATATAGCCGAGCCTCTCCTCGGGCCGGACCTCGTTGTAGATATGGTGGTTGGGGAAGACCGTGCCGTCAGGCGCGATCATGTCGAAGACCCATTCGCCGCCCTTGCGCAGCTCAATCCTTCGCGTGCGACAGGAGAAGCCTTCCGGCCCCCACCATAACGGCAACGTTTCAGGGTTCATCCACGCGCCCCACACGATGGAGCGCGGCGCCTGAATCACCCGCTGCAGCACCATGGTGCGCTCGGCCGCGCCCGCGAGGTTGTCCAGACCGGCACCGAAGCCCTGTCGGTAGCCCGCCTCCATGTCCTCCGCTAGCGAGGCAAGCTGCACCGTCACGACCAACCGGCTGCGCTCGCCGGTGGCCGAAATATCCGCCGTCACCAGCGCCACCGATTGCGTCACGCCTTCGGATGAGATCACCTCGTAGTTCACGCTGCACAGCGCCGGCTGCAACTCCAGCCAGCCGCACTCGCAGCGGATGTCCGGATGGCCCTCTACCTTGCAGAGCGAGACCTCGCGTCCACCCACCCTGGTGTCGGCCTCCAGGAACTCCACGGTGACCGAGGGCGTGGGCGCGGCCCAGACTGCCCGCGCGGCCGGGGCCGTCCATGCTTCCCACAGCACCGGCGCGGGCGCAGCCACATCCCGCTCGAAGGTCAGCGTCGCAAATCGGCTCATTCCATCAGCCGCAGCACGGATCATGCTGCTCGCCGCCAGGTTCTGTGTCATTTCGAGGGTTCCTTCATCACATTCATCACAAATGCGTCCAACCGGCCGAGCCGCGCCTCCCAGATGGCCCGTTGTTCGTCGAGCCATGTCCGCACCGGGTCCAGAGCCTCGGGCACGATGGCGCAAGTGCGTATCCGCCCGTCCTTGGACGTGGTGATCAACCCTGCCTCCTCCAGCACAGAAAGGTGCCGCATCACCGTGGGCAGCCGTAGTCCCGTCGGCCCAGCCAGATCCGTTACCCCCGCAGGTGTTTCGGCGAGCCGGGTCAGGATCGACCGACGGGTCGGATCAGCCAGCGCGTGGAAGAGCAGCGAGAGACCGGGATCATGCTTAGCCATATCGCTAACTATCGCGCAATCTGCCGGTGGCGCAAGTGAAAACTTCGTCAAGTCGCTAAGTTTTTCCCGCCCAAGCTCGGCGAGACTTCGGAGCGGTCGGCTCCCCACCAGAAGCGGAGATTCAAACCGAGACACCACCAAGGCGACCTGCGAGTTGACTTGTGAAGGGATTCACCGGATTCTTTCGGCGCGGCGGCGGCATGTCGCCGAAAGCCGATGATATCCGCAACTACGCAAGGAGAACCGACCATTCGCCGACCCTATCGGGCTGCCCCAACCGTCAAGGAGGGGCCTCGTATCAACGACGAGATCCGTATCCCCGAAGTTCAGCTGGTCGACCAAGAAGGTCAGAACCGGGGTGTCGTCAACATCGATGAGGCGCGTGAGCTGGCGGAGGACGCCGGTCTCGATCTGGTAGAGATATCGCCCAATTCGCGTCCGCCCGTCGTCAAGATCCTCGATTACGGCAAATACAAGTTCCAGGCGCAGAAGAAGGCGTCCGAGGCGCGCAAGAAGCAGAAGACCGTCGAGGTCAAGGAAATCAAGATGCGCCCGTCGATCGACACGCACGATTACGACGTGAAGCTCCGCGCCGCGCGGCGGTTTCTCGATGAGGGCGACAAGGTGAAGATGACCCTGCGCTTCCGCGGCCGCGAGATGGCGCACCAGGAGCTGGGGCTGCAGCTCCTCTTCCGCGTGCGCGACGACCTGGACGAGTTGGCCAAGGTAGAGGCCGAGCCTAAGCTGGAAGGCCGCCAGATGATCATGATCCTGGCGCCGTCGGGAAAGGGCGGCGGGCGGACGCAGGCCGCAGCCGACGCGTGAGAGTTCCGGGGCGGCGGCTTCCGGGCTTGGCCTGGCCGCCCTGCTATCCGGCCGCGAAGCGCTCCGGCGCTTGAAATCGCCACCCCGCATGCACTAGTTTCCGCGCCGTGGACTTGTCGTCTTTCGTGCAGCCGTAGCTCAGCTGGTTAGAGCGTCGGATTGTGGATCCGAAGGTCCTCGGTTCGATCCCGAGCGGCTGTACCATTTGACGCATTGAAGCATCACAGAAATCCGGGCAATCAGTTGGTTACGCATACCGGGCCATGCATAAATGCAATGCGTAAAAATGGCCCGCTGCGCCGCCTCGTCGAGCGGCATTTTCCACAGACGATGGGGCGTTGATCGGTCAGGGATTGAACATGATCGGCGCGCCGACATAGAATGAGGACACGAGGGCGAGCTCGGATGAACCGCGAGCGTCGCCCTCTATGTTTTTTGCGGCGCTCAACCGGTTGGAGCGCCGCATGTCAGAACTCCCCATCCTACTGCTCAAGAAGCGCGAGCTGGCGGAGGCGTTGAGGATCAACGCCTGGACGCTGGACCGTTGGCGCAAGCGCTATCCCGATTTCCCGAGGCCAGTCCGGGTTAATTCGCCATCGTCTGGAAGCGCTATTTGCAGGGCCCCAGGCAGGGCCTTTGACAGCCCTGACAAGCCAGTAAAATCAAAGGCTTCCAAGGGAAAGCGGCCCTGACAGACCGTGAAGTGTCAGGGGGCGGGATGCGGCATAAGCCATTGAAATCCAACGATTGTCAGGGCCCTTCCGCACGTTGGCCGAGCAGCCACCACGTGCGCACCGGCCCTTTGCCGCGCACCTCGACCACGCCGCGCTCCTCGAAGGCGAAGCGCTCCCCCAGCAGCTCGCGCGTTGCCGGCGCCACCTGGATCTTGCCGGCCTCGCCGGTCGATTCCATGCGCGAGGCGGTATTCACCGCATCGCCCCACACGTCGTAGAAAAACTTGCGGGAGCCGACGACGCCCGCCACCACCGGGCCGGAGGCGATGCCGATGCGCACCGGCACCGCGCGCCCCTTGGGATCAGTGAGCCCCGCAAGCGCATCGCGGATGTCGAGCGCG
>CAZARE010000097.1:0-3659 GCA_964487455.1 uncultured Propylenella sp. | reverse complement strand
CATCGTGTTCTTCGGCGTCGCCGACCGACCGATCAGGGTCGCAGCGGCGGAGGAGGCGGTGGCCGGGCTGGCGCCGGGCATCGAGGCGGGGACGCGCGCCGCGGCGGCGCTGGACGGCGCGCTTCACCCGCACGGCGACCTCAACGCTTCGCCGGAAATGAAGCTGCATCTGGGGAAAGTGCTTGTGCGTCGCGCCATCGAAGACCTCGCCGGGGACCCGGGCTGATGCGCAACCGCTGCACCGTTCGACTCACCGTCAACGGCGAGCGGGTGGAGCGCGACGTGCCCGTGCGGCTCAACCTCGTCGATTTCCTGCGTCAGGAGCTTGGCTTCACCGGATCGCATGTCGGCTGCGAGCACGGGGTATGCGGCGCCTGCACGGTGAGGGTTGACGGCGCGCCGGTGCGCGGCTGCCTGATGCTCGCGGTGCAGGCCGATGGAGCCACGGTGGAGACGGTCGAAGGGTTGAGCGATGCGGGCGCGCTCGCCCACCTGCAAGAAGCCTTCGTCGCGCACAACGCACTGCAATGCGGCTACTGCACGCCGGGAATCCTCATCACGGCGATCGACTATCTGGAGCGCGGCGGAGGCGCCGACCGGGCGGCGGTGCGCGCAGCGATCGCCGGGAATTACTGCCGCTGCACCGGCTACCAGTCGATCGTCGATGCGATTGCCGAGGTAGCGGCGGCACGGGCCGATGGAGGCAAGGCGTGAGCGAAAGCGAAAGCGCCCCCCGGCCGCTCAGCGTCTTCGACCGGCCGAACTCTTATATCGGGCGGACCGTGCCGCGCCCCAATGCGCGGCGCCTGGTCGAAGGCCGTGGGCGCTTCGTCGACGACCTGTCGCTGCCGCGCATGGTGCACGCGGCGTTCCTGCGCTCGCCGCACGCGCATGCCCGCATCGCACGGATCGACACGCGGGCGGCGAGGGACGCGCCTGGCGTCGTGGCGGTCTATACCGGCGCCGATCTGGTGAAGCACATCGAGCCCTGGGTCGGTGTGCTGACGCATCTGAAGGGGCTGCGTTCGCCGCCGCAGCCGGCAGTCGCGGTCGACGCGGCGCGCTGGCAGGGCGAGCCCGTGGCGATGGTCGTGGCGGCAAGCCGGGCCGAGGCCGAGGATGCGGCCGCGCTGATCGATGTGGACTACGAGCCGCTGCCCGTCGCCGCGGACATGGAGCGTGCGCTGCAGCCGGGCGAGCCGGTGATCCATGCGGAGTACGATTCAAACCTCGCCTGGGAGCGACTGGTCGAGCACGGCGACGCCGAGGCCGCCTTCGCCGCGCCGGACGCGACGATCGTTGAGCGCACGTTCCGCTTCGGGCGTCATACAGGCGTTACGCTGGAGCCCCGCTCGACGCTCGCCACATACGACCGGTCGGAGCGCCGGCTGACGGTCTACTATTCGGGCCAGGCGCCGCACATGATGCAGTTCATCTACGCCAAGCATCTCGGCCTGCCGGAAGACCATGTGCGGGTCGTCGCCGGCGACGTCGGCGGCGCCTTCGGCATCAAGGTGCACACCTATGGCGACGAGGTTGCCGCGGCGGCGGCTTCGATGCTGCTCGGCCGCCCCGTGAAGTTCGTCGCCGACCGGCTCGAGAGCTTCCAGTCGGACATCCATGCGCGCGACCATCGGGTGAAGGCGCACCTCGCGGTGTCGCCGCAAGGCAAGTTCACGGGGTTCACGATGGACGATCTCACCGGGATCGGCCCCTACAGTGTCTATCCGCGCACCTCGGCGATCGAGGCCAACCAGATCCTGAACCTCACCGGCGCGCCCTATGTGCTGCTGGCCTACAAGGCGCGCGGTCTGGTGGTGTTCCAGAACAAGACCGTGATGTGCCAGTACCGCGCCGTCGGCCATCCCATCGCCTGCGCCGTCATGGAGGGGATGGTGGACGCGGCGGCTGCCGCGACAGGCCGCGATCCGGCGGAGCTGCGGCGTCTGAACCTCATCCCCGACGATGCCTATCCCACCACGTCGGCGACTGGCATGCGCTTCAACGAGCTGTCGCACCATGCCTGCCTCGACAAGCTCTTGGAGCTGATGGACTACGATACGCTGCGCGCCGAGCAGGCGCGGCTGCGCGAAAAGGGCGTGCACCGCGGCATCGGGCTTGCCGCGTTCGTGGAGGTCACCAACCCGAGCCCGATGTTCTATGGCGTCGGCGGCGCGCCGATCGCCTCGCAGGACGGCGCCACCGTCCGGCTCGACGCGTCGGGCGCCGTGCACGTCGCCTCAAGCGTGACGGAGCAAGGGCAAGGGACGGAGGCGGTGCTGGCGCAGGTGGTGGCGACGGCGATGAGCGTGCCAATCGACAGCGTGCGCGTCACCACCGGCGACACCGACACCACGCCCTATGGCGGCGGCACCTGGGCCTCGCGCGGCGCCGGCATCGGCGGGGAGGCGGCATTGCTCGCCGGCGAGGCGCTGCGCGCGCAGGTGCTGGCGGCGGCGGCGGTCATCCTGCAGACGGAGCCGCAAAAGCTCGACATCCTGGACGGCGCCGTGGTGGACGACGCGGGGCAGGAGCGCGTGACGCTCGCCGACCTGGCACGGCAGGTCTACTACCGCGGCAACGAGCTGCCGCCCGACCTGAAGCCGGAGCTGATCGCCACACGTCACTACCGCGTCACCGACTATCCCTTCGTCTTCACCAACGGCTGCCAGGCGTCGTACCTGGAGCTCGACGTGGAGACCGGCGAAGTGAAGCTCCTCAGGCACTGGGTGGTGGAGGATTGCGGGCGCGTCATCAATCCGCAGCTTGTCGACGAGCAGATGCGCGGCGGCGTCGTGCAGGGGAGCGGCGGCGCACTCTACGAGCACTGCATTTACGACGCCGAAGGCCAGCTTCTGAATGCGACGATGGCCGACTACCTCGTGCCGATGGCGGCGGAGATGCCCGACATCGAGGTGGCGCACGTGGAGACGCCGACGTCGACCTCGATCCTCGGCGCCAAGGGCGCCGGCGAGGCCGGCACCGGCGGCGCGCCGGCGGCGATCATGAACGCTGTCAACGACGCGCTCCGCCCGCTTGGCGCCGAAGTGACGGCGCAGCCGATCACGCCTGAGCGGGTGCTGGAGGCGCTGGGGGTGGTGTAGAACAAAACGCGGGCTGGAGGCCGCTCTCGCGATCGGAGCCCGGCGATGACGTGGTCTTGATCGCCGTTGGCGAGCCGGGAGCTAGGCAACCGCAGCCGGAGATCGGGTTCCTTCAGCATGGACGTGCCGGGCTAGAAGAGTCCATGCGCCTAAGCGTACGGTGGACGCGGCGCTGCCTCGCCCGTAGACGGGCTCGCGTATCTTTCCGAGGCTCGTTGACGAGCCGGGCGAGCGCCCTGTCGCTCGGCACAAGCTGTCGGAGCAAAGCTTCAATCATCAGCGCCTGAACGGGAGAAGCGGAGCCGTTCGACATGAGTTGGGCAAGATGCGGCTTCGCCTTTTTCCGTTTAGGAAGGTGGGGAAACGGCACGACCTTGTAGCGCTCGCGCGCGGTCTGAAGAAAATCCCCCACCAGCCGGACGTGGCCATCGGGGCCGTCCAGATACGGGTCAAAGTAGAGGCCGTGCAGCTTGTGACCGCCCAACAGCCGGTCGGCGATGGCCTCCAGCAGCCTGGGGCGCTCCGGCGGAGCGAATGCCGGAAGAGCCCCCTCGA
>CAZARE010000096.1:0-2840 GCA_964487455.1 uncultured Propylenella sp. | reverse complement strand
CCGCATAATCCGGCCCGACCGCAAGCGAAGGGTCGTCGCGCGGCTGGGGGGCGCTCTCGGCCTCGGGCTCGCCCGCGGCTTGCGTTTCGTGCGCAGTCTCGGCGTTGGCGGCGCGGCTTTGCAGCCTTCTCCGCACCTCGCTCGCCTGAAAGCCGCCGAAGCGCTTGCGCCACGTGTAGATCGTCTGCTCGCTGACCCCGTGCCGCTTCGCCACCACAACGACCGGATCCCGATCCGCCTCCCGCAGGATCGCCACCATCTGCCCGTCCGTAAACCTTGACTGTCGCATCGCTCCCTCCGATTCGGGAGCCAGTCTCTCAACTAATCGGTGGTCCGAAAATCCAGGAGCAGGTCAGGCGCGGCGACCAGCGTATGATGCTGAAAGTTAACGGAGAACCAGGACCTATTGGAGGGACCTGAACAATATCGGAGTGACGCAAGCTGGCGCTCTTGGAGAGGGCGCTGGCGGAGGGAGAGGGATTCGAACCCCCGGAACGCTTGCGCGCTCAACGGTTTTCGAGACCGCCCCGTTCAACCACTCCGGCATCCCTCCGCGGTTGAGACGCGTGGCCGATCAGGCAAGCGCTATCTAGTCGGTCGATGCGCCGCGGACAAGATGCCAGAGCCGCCGAAAGTGCCGGCAAGCCTTGACTTCCGCCGCGTTTCCACTTTATCCACCGGCAGCGGCGCGAACCGGTCCCGGTCCGCGCCTTATCGTTTGTTCGACGGCCCTTGAAACGGAGCCGTCGCCGGTCTGACTGGAAGAAGCCCGCCCGCTTGGATCGGCCGCGTCGTGCGGCCCCGGAGGCGCGGCATCGAACGCGAGGATAATATGTTCGCAGTCATCAAGACCGGTGGCAAGCAATATCGCGTTGCCGCCGGCGCGGCCTTCGAGGTCGAGAAGCTTCCCGGTGAAACGGGGGAACAGGTGGTGTTCTCCGACGTGCTCATGCTCGGCGGAAACCCGCCTCAGCTCGGCGCTCCACTGGTGGCGGGCGCCTCGGTCGCCGCCGAGATCGTGGAACAGCGGCGCGGGCCAAAGCTGATCGTTTTCAAGAAGCGTCGCCGCAAGAGTTCGCGGCGCAAGAACGGCCACCGGCAGCACTTCACGCTGGTGCGCGTCACCGAGATTCTTACCAACGGCAAGACGCCGACCGCAAGGAAGGCTGTGCAGAAAGCGGAGGCCGCCAAGCCAAAGAAGGCTGCGAAGCCTGAGACCTCGCCGGCGAAGGCCGAGGCCTCCGCTCCCGAAAAGGCGGCAGAGACTTCAGCGACCCGCAAGGGCGCGGCGGACGACCTGAAGAAGATCAGCGGCGTTGGGCCGGCGCTGGAGAAGAAGCTGAACGCTGCCGGCATTACGCGCTACGACCAGATCGCCGCCCTCACGGCCGAGGATATTGCGCGCATCGACGCGGAGCTCAACTTCAAGGGCCGGATCGAGCGCGACGATTGGGTCGGTCAGGCCAAGGCGCTGTCGAAGGCGGCCAAGGAGACATAGGGATGGCACACAAGAAAGCGGGCGGCTCGTCCCGTAACGGGCGCGATACGGCGGGCCGGCGCTTGGGCGTCAAGAAGTTCGGCGGCGAATCCGTTGTCCCGGGCAACATCATCGTCCGCCAGCGCGGCACAAAGTGGCGCCCGGGCGAGAATGTCGGACTCGGCAGGGACCATACCATTTTCGCGCTCAAGGAAGGCCGCGTTTCCTTCACCCGCAGAACCGGCGGCCGCTCCTACGTCTCCGTTGAGCCCGCGGCGGAGTCTGCCGAGTAGCCGGCTTGTCCGCGCCGGCGTCCCGCCGACCGGCTTGCGAAATTCGAAGGGGAAGCGGGTTGCCCGCTTCCCCTTCTTGTCTTGCGGTTTTTTGATCGCGATGGTCGCGCCGCCCGACAGGACCATGCATGAAGTTTCTCGACCAGGCCAAGGTCTACGTCCGCTCCGGTGATGGGGGTGCCGGCGCGGTCTCCTTCCGCCGGGAGAAGTTCATCGAGTTCGGCGGACCGGACGGCGGCGACGGCGGCCGCGGCGGTGACGTCTGGGCGGAGGCGGTCGCGGGGCTCAACACGCTCATCGACTACCGCTACCGGCAGCACTTCAAGGCGAAGACCGGCGGCCACGGCATGGGCCGCGACCGCCACGGCGCCAAAGGCGCGGATATCGTCCTCAAGGTTCCGGTCGGCACGCAGATCATGGCGGAGGACAACGAGACGCTGATCGCCGACCTGACGGAGCCCGGCGAGCGGGTGCGCCTCGCCAAGGGCGGGAATGGCGGTTTTGGCAACGCGCATTTCAAGTCGTCGACCAACCGCGCGCCGCGACACGCCAATCCGGGGCAGCCGGGGCAGGAACGCTGGCTCTGGCTCCGGCTGAAGCTCATCGCCGATATCGGCATCATCGGCCTTCCCAATGCCGGCAAGTCGACGCTGCTTGCGCGGGTGACGGCGGCGAAGCCGAAGATCGCCGACTATCCCTTCACCACCCTGACGCCAGGTCTTGGCGTCGTCCGCCACAAGGGCGCGGAATTCGTGCTCGCCGACATTCCCGGCCTGATCGAGGGCGCGCATGAAGGCGTCGGCATCGGCGACCGCTTCCTCGGGCATGTCGAGCGATGCCGCGCGCTTATCCATCTCGTCGACGCGGCCGGCGAAGATGCGTTGAAGGCCTACAAGATCATCCGCGGCGAGCTCGCCGCCTATCGCCACGGGCTGGACGCCAAGCCGGAGATCGTCGCCTTGTCGCGCGCCGATATCGCCGACGCGGCTGCGATCGAGACGGCAACGGCAGCGCTGAAACGGCATGCCGGTGTTGAGCCGCGTGTCGTCTCAGCCGCGACAGGCGAAGGC
>CAZARE010000095.1:0-11526 GCA_964487455.1 uncultured Propylenella sp. | reverse complement strand
TCGCGCATGGCCAACACCCACTACAAGACGGAAGAGGAACTGATGTACGCCTGCGCCGACGCGATGCGCGAGGAGTACAAGGCAATCGTCGACGCCGGCCTGGTCCTGCAACTCGACGATCCGGCAATCGGCGAGAACTGGGATCAGCAGAAGGAGGAGCCGAGCGTCGAGGGCTACCGGCGTTATTCGAAGAAATGCATCGACGTGCTCAACCACGCGATCCGCGGCCTGCCCGCCGACAAGATCCGCTTCCACCTGTGCTGGGGCAGCTGGCACGGCCCGCACACCACCGACATCCCCATGAAGCACCTGGCGGACCTCATGCTGGAGGTGAACGCGGACTACTATTCCTTCGAGGCGGCCAATGCGCGCCACGAGCACGAGTGGAAGATCTGGAAGGACATCAAGCTGCCGGCCGGCAAGAAGCTGCTCCCCGGCGTCGTCACCCACTCCACCAACCTGATCGAGCATTCCGAGCTCGTCGCCGACCGCATCGTGCGCTGGGCCGAGACGGTGGGCCGCGACAACGTCATCGCTTCCACCGATTGCGGGCTCGGCGGCCGGGTGCATCCGCAGATCGCCTGGGCGAAGCTGGAGGCGCTGGCGCAGGGGGCGGAGCTGGCGTCGAAGCGCCTCTGGCAGAAGGCGGCAGCCTGATCGCCGCGGGCCGGGCGGCCTTGGGAGCGCGTCCCGGGCCGCTCGGAGCTGCGCCCCGCCGTCAGACGCTCATGCCGCCGTCGACCATCGGCATGGCGCCGGTGGTGAAGCTCGACTGGGGCGACGCCAGGTAGAGCACGAAGGGCTGCGGCATCTCCGCCGCTCATGCGGTGCGGCGAGCGCGTCCGGCATCTGGTCCTCGGGCGCAACCATCGTCCGAGGCCGCCGTGGTGGCTCGGATTAACCGCCCTCTCCGTTGGCTGCGAACCACCCGTAGAGGCCGTGCTACCATTTTTTCACTCGTTTCCGCGAAGCTCGTGCTCTCACATGCAGTCCAACCCCAATGCACTCACGCTCGATTGAAGGTTCGGCCTGGCTAGGCCCGCGACCCACGCGCCAAACGTCACCCGGCTCCGAGGTCATCGTGCGTTCGCGGCTTATGGCCGGCAACCTCGTCCTGTTGCTCCTGTTTGTCACCATCCTTGGCAGCCCGTTCGTATCGATCGAGCCTTCACCGTACGAAGCCCTGGTCCTTGTTCTTGCCGTTGGGCTCGTCAGCGTTGGCCTGCCCATCGATATCAGGCATCTTCCTCTCATCCTGCTCGTCTATGCATTGGCGCTTGGCGGGCTCTTCGCAGTCATGCCGGTCCTCCACGACAGTGACGCAACGATCTATTACGCGGTCTCCATCTACCTCGGCATCTCCGCGATCCTCTTTGCCTGCTTATTCTCCGCCGACGTGATGCGGAGGTTTGCGGCGCTTCGTTCCGCCTACATACTGGCTGCAACCCTTGCCGCGCTCGTCGGTACGATGGGCTATTTTGGAATTATCCCAGGCGCCGAGGCAATGCTGGAGAACGGTCGTGTGCGCGCGACTTTCAAAGACCCAAATGTCTTCGGCCCTTTTCTCGTGCTGCCGCTTCTGTTGATCCTGCTGCAGTTCCTGCGCGGAAGGGTCAGCATTACCTATATCGTCGCGTGGGTGATCATCCTGCTTGGGCTGTTCCTGAGTTTTTCACGAGGCGCCTGGGCTCATTTCGTATTTTCCGCGTTCTTGATGGTCGCCCTTCTTTTCGCCACGGAACGATCCGCCAAGCGTCGGGCACGCATTGTCGCCGGGGTTGTCGCCTGTGCTGTCGCGGTGGCGGCGATCGTGCTGCTGGCGCTAACGACCAATGTCGTGGTGGACATGTTCGTGGAGCGCGCCAGCTTGAACCAGTACTACGACACGGGGCACGAAGGCCGCTTTGCACGGCAGCTGGACGGCCTAAAGGGAGCGATTGAGAATCCGAACGGTATCGGACCGCGCCAGTTCGGAAAGGAGCACGGCGTCGATCCGCACAACGTCTACATCAACGCGTTTCTCTCGTACGGCTGGATCGGCGGCATCGCCTATGTGCTTCTCGTTCTGGCGACTCTTCAGTTGGGCTTCCGGGCGCTTTGGCGTCGTACCCCCTGGCAGCAATATCTGATAGCCTGCTATGCGACTTTCGTTGGCGTCGTGATTGAGGGGTTCATCGTCGATACGGACCACTGGCGCCACTTCTTCCTGTTGATGGGCCTCATTTGGGGCCTGGGGATCGCCGCTGCGAGGCATGAGAGGGCCGGCGGCTGGCGGCTCCGCCCGCAGAGTAACCATGCCCTTTAATCAACTTCTAACGCTGTCCTTCACCCGTCATCAATCTGTCACCATAGTCCCCGGCGTGCCCTTGGAAACCTGAAACACAAAGCCGAAGGGCGGGGAGGAGACAGCGATGCGGAACCCTCTTACCCGAGCCGGGGAGGTCCGTTCGAAGGGCGGATCGTACCGCATTCTCATACCGAACGCGATCACATTTCTCAGTCTAGCATGCGGCCTCATGGCGATCCGCGCTGCAATCGACGGCAGCCTGGAACTCGCTACCGCGAGCATATTCTTTGCCGTCGCTCTCGACGGGGTCGATGGGCGCTTGGCACGCGGGCTGAACGCCACTTCGATCTTCGGCGCGGAGCTCGATTCCCTGGCCGACTGCGTGAGCTTCGGTGTGGCCCCCGCGCTCGTCATGTACTACGCCGGACTGCATGCGCTGGGCGACATCGGATGGGTGGTGGCGACATGCTTCGCCGCCGGAATCGCCTTCCGGCTCGCCCGCTTCAATGCCGAGCTTCAGGATCCGCCGCCGGCACGAAACTCGGACTTCTTCGTTGGCGTGCCTGCCCCGGCCGGCGCCGCAATGGCGCTGCTGCCGATCATGACTGGCTTCGTCTTCGGCCTGACCGTTCCGCCGGTATTCGTCGCGGTCTATCTGCTGCTTGTTGCAGCCCTCTGCGTCTCGCGGCTTCCTGTCTATTCCGGCAAGAGCTCGCTCCAGCTGACAGGGAGGAAACTGGCGCTCTTCGGGCCGCTGGCGTTCGTCGCCATATTGATGTTCCCGTGGACGACGCTGACTGTCCTCAGTGGGCTCTTTGTCGCGACGCTGCCGCTTGGTCTGGTCCTGGTGGAACGGCGTCGCTCATCCCTCTCAATACCCGCAGAATAGGACAAACGCAGATGCGGATTTACTTCGCCATGTTGAACTCCTGCCGCGGCTTCAGCCATGCCGCCAGGACCGAGGCTGCGCTCCGCCAGGAGCTGGTTCTGCTGTTCGTGGCGATCGTCGCCGGCGGCTATCTCGCCCCCGGCCCCGGCTGGTACGTGGCGATGGTGGGCGTCCTCTTTGTCGTCATGGCGATCGAGTTCCTCAATACCGCTATCGAGAAGCTTGCCGACCACGTCAATCCTGGCTGGCATCCGGGCATCGGCCTCGTCAAGGATTTCGGATCCGCCGCGGTGTTCTGCGGGCTTGCCTTGGCGGCGCTGATCTGGGGCACGGCAGTAAGCGTGCACTTCCAGCTCCTCTAGTCCTGATGTCCCAACCACAATTCGATTGATGTCCGAAATGCGTACAGAAAAGTCTCCAGCCGCCACCGACCGGCCCGCAGTCCTCCGGCGGCGCTTCGGCCACCGGTTCGCATTGCTGGCTCTGTGGCTCGCGGCTCTTGCGCTCCTGCTCGTGGCCACAAATCAGGGATTCCTGCAGCGACTGTTCCTCCTCGCCGGCCAGGAGCGCTGGGGCACGCTCGTCGCCTTCATCGGCGTATGGGGTGTTTGCGTCGCCGCACTCATCATCGCTGCGTTCCAGAAGACGCTTTGGATCCGCGCCGCCTGGGCGGTCGTCTTCGCCGTCGCCGCTGGCGTCGGCGTCGCGTTTCGCGCGGTCAGCGGCGCCGACATCACCGTCTTCGATATCATCTCGCTCTGGGCTGCCAGGCACGAAGCCGCAAGAGCGGCGTCGTTCTATGGCTCGGAGGCCTATTGGCCGGCTCTTGCCTTCGTTTGCTCGCTGCTTGTCATGCTGGTGCGCCCACGGCTTGAGGCGGCTGCGGTCCGGCGCTGGCTCAAGCGCCTGGCATTCGTGCCAGCGCTCCCAATAATCGTCATAGCTGCAATCACCTACGTGAAGGAAGGCGGCGGCACGCAGGCGTTGCCGGTGCAGTTCGTGCCACTCTCGGTCGGCGCCGTGACCGGGGTCAAGCTAGCCGCCAACCCCGCACCGGAGCGCCGCCCGGTCGGCTGGCTGCCCGGTCCGGCGAAAGTCCGCCACATCGTGGTGCTGGTCGACGAGAGCGTGCGCGGCGACTATCTCGGCCTTGCCCCCGGCAATCCCGACACGCCCGAGCTTGCCCGTCATGCCGGCCGCATCGTCGATTTCGGCCGCGCCGCCGCAGGCAGCACCTGCAGCCACTACGCCAACGCCATCCTACGCTTCGTCGCCGAGCCGGACGATCTCGGCGGCCCCATCCTGGAGAACCCCACGATCTGGCATTATGCGCACGCCGCCGGCTTCGAGACCGTTTATATCGACGCGCAGTCGGCCTTCAACAAGAAGCCCGGGAAGCTGCAGAACTTCATGACCGCCGCGGAAACGGCGGACATCGACCGTCTCTACACCATGGACGCGGGAATCCCGGCGCCGGCGCTCGATGGCATGCTCCTCGACATCGTGCTTGACGAGCTCGCCTCCGACACGCCGAAGCTCATCTACGCCAACAAGAACGGCGCGCACTTCCCCTATGACGAGAGCTATCCGGCGGACGCGCGCCCGTTCTCCCCGGTAATGTCGGACGCCGCGGAGGATACGCCCGCTTCGCGCATCAATTCCTATCGCAACGCGGTGCGCTGGTCGGTCGACCGCTTCTTCGCGCGCCTCTTCGGCGCCACCCAACTTGCCGACGCCGTGCTCATCTATACCTCCGACCACGGGCAGGCGTTCGATCCCGACAAGCTGTCGCATTGCTCGGTGGATGGGCCCGACCCGCGCGAGGGCCTTGTGCCGCTCTTCGTCTCAACGGGCGATGCTGAGCTTGCTGCGCGTTTCGCCCGCGCGGCGGAGGCCGGTCAAGCGCGCACGCATTTCTCCGTCATGCCGACGGTGCTCGACCTGCTCGGCTATGCTGAGGAGGATGTTGCGCGCGAGACTGGGGCGACGCTGCTTGAGCCGGCGCGCGAGCGCATCGCCTTCACGAGCGGCGATATTTTCGGGCTGTTCTCGCCCACCGCCCGTTGGCACGAGCTCGATTTGACGCGGAGCTATCTGGAGCCGCCCGCGACTCCCTTGCTGCTGACGGGGGCGCCGGCGCTCCGCCCGAGCCTTTAGGCCGGGGACGAGAGGGCGAACAAGCGTCGGCTCGGTGCGGCATGTCGGCGATAATCGGCCAGCATTTGGGCTGAGGTCGACCTGTCAGCGTATGCTTTAGTCACCTGGACGCGCTTGCGCTCCTAGGAGTGGAGGCGGCATTGGTCTCGCAGGCAGCCGGCCCCAGAGCAGGATATCGCCCTGACCAAGAACCGAGCGGAGGCCGCCACAAGATGCCTACCTCGGATGCAGCCACCCGGGGAGGAAGGCGTAAGGCTCCACCTTCCTGGCTCGGTCGTAGGCGACGGCATTCTTCTCCAGCAGCTGCTGCAGGCCGCCTTCCTTGATCGCCTCGAACGTCTCCGTGCAGCCGCCGATATGCTCGCCGGCGACGAAAATCTGCGGGATGGTCGGCGAGCCGACCCGCGCTCCGAGAGCGCTGCGAATCTGGCCGCCCCAATTATCCTTCTGGTAGTCGGCCGAATCGAGGTCGACCGAGCGGTAGGGGATGCCGAGCTCCTTGAAGAGCTTCCGCACCGACCAGCAGAATTCGCACCATTCCAGCGCGAACATGACGACCGGCCGGTTAGGGTCGGCGATCGTCCGCGCCACGAACGCTTCCGCATCCGCAGACACCGGAGCCGGCGCGTCCTTTCCGTTGCCGGTGGGCGGGGGCGGGGGCGCGTTGCGGTCGAAGCGGTAGCGCGGAGTGGACTGCGCGATGGCGACCTCATCCGCGGTCATCTCGGCGGGGATGTCCTCGAACAGGGGCGTGCTCAGATAGCGCTCGCCGGTGTCAGGCAGCATGCAGAGCACGGTGGAGCCGTGCGGCGCCTGTGCGGCGACCTCGATCGCGCCGGCCAGCGTGGCACCGCCGGTGATGCCGGTGAAGATGCCCTCCTGGCGCGCCAGCTCGCGCGACAGGCGCATCGCGTCGTCGCCTTTGATCGGCAGAATCTCGTCGACCAGCCCGGCGGCGAAGGCGTCCTCCGTTAGCTTCGGGACGAAATCCGGCGACCAGCCCTGCATCGGGTGCGGGCGGAAGATCGGATGGCTGGCGGCGACAGAGCCGTCCGCATTGCGCGCCTGGCGAATTCCGCTCGCCAGCACCGGAGAGTTATCCGGCTCGCACACGACGACCTTCGTCCTCGGCGATTCCTTCTTCAGGACGCGCGCGACGCCCTTCAGGGTGCCTCCGGTGCCGGCGCCGGTGACCCAATAGTCGAGCCCGACGTCGCGGAAGTCCTCCAAGATCTCGACGGCCGTCGTCTTGGAGTGGAAGTCGGCATTGGCCTCGTTCTCGAACTGCCGACAGAGGAACCAGCCATGCGCCGCGGCCAGTTCAACGGCCTTGGCAAGCATGCCCGTGCCCTTCTCGGAGGCCGGCGTGAGCACGACCTTGGCGCCGAGAAACCGCATCAGCCGCCGGCGCTCCACGCTGAAGTTCTCGGCCATCGTCACGACGAGAGGGTAGCCCTTCTGCGCGCACACCATCGCCAGCCCGATCCCGGTATTGCCGCTCGTCGCCTCGATCACGGTCTGACCGGGCCTAAGCTCGCCGCTTCTTTCGGCCGCTTCGATGACGCCGAGCGCCAGGCGGTCCTTGACCGAGCCGAGCGGGTTGAACGCCTCGACCTTGACGAAAAGCTCCACGCCGGGCGGCGAGAACTTGGCGACCTTCACGACCGGCGTATTGCCAATGGTTCCCAGGATGTTGTCGAATCGCCCACGCATGCGTTTCTCCATTCGGTTCCTCATGCCGCCTTCGCCGAAGGCGAGGCTCCAACTGCCGCGAAGGCCGGCAATGCACGCTCCACCATCGCGTCGGACGCGGTGAGGCTGATGCGGAAATAGCCCGGCGCGTTCAGGATCGTTCCAGGCATGACGAACACGTCGAGGTCCGCCAGCGCGTTCCATAGAGTTTCCGGGTCGCCCTTGGGCCATCGGCTCCAGAGGTAGAAGGTCCCCTCCGGCGGAAGCACCTCGTAGCCGGAGCGGGAGAGGGCGGTCATGAGACGATCGCGCCGGCGCGCCAGCGCCGCCTGATCGATCGACAGCGCGTCGAGGTCCGGCAGGGCGTACTGCATGATTGCGTCGGGAAAGCACCAGCCCATGGCCATCTGGGCGGCGAACATCACGTCGCGAAGCGCCTGGCGGTCGCCAGCCGGCATCAGGGGCGAAGGCGCCAGATATCCCAAGCGCTGCCCCGGCGCGAGGATGATCTTGCCGAAGCTGTACGAGACCAGCGTCCAGGGATAGACCTCCGCCGGGCTGGTGAACCCGCGGCCGTCGAAGCGCAGACGCCGATAGGGCTCGTCGGAGAGCAGGTAGATGCGCCTCCCGTAGCGGGCCGAGGCGCGATCCAGCAGACCGGCGAGTGCTGCGAGCGTTTCGCGATCGTAGATGCGCCCGGTTGGATTGTGCGGCGTGTTGACGATGACCATCCGAGTCCTCGGCCCAATGGCGCGCCCGATGGCGTCCAGGTCGAGATCGAATGATGGCGTCTTGAGCGCGACCTTGCGGGGGACCGCGTCGGCGGCAAGGAGCATCGGCTCGTAGCAGAACCACGCGGGCTCAGAGAAAACGGCCTCGTCGCCGGCGTCGAGCACCAGGCGGAAGGCCACCATGATCGCAGCGAAGGCGCCGGCCGTAAGGGCCACGTCCGCGGGGTCGACGGGAAGCCCGAGCTCGTTGCCGATGCTCTCGGCCAGGAAGACGCGCGCGTCTTCCTCGCTCGTCTTGTAGGCGAACCAGTCCTTGTCGCGCGGCACCGCGTTTCTCCGCAAGGCGGCGACAAGGCCGTCAAGCGGCATCTCCTGCGGATTGCCGAAGGTGAAGTCGGAGATGGAAGGGTGTGCCCGGCGCTCGCTGTAGCGAGACCCGAAGTAGAAGTCACGGATCGCGGCAAAAGCCCGGTCGGCGCGACCAATTCGCTCTGAGATCGCGGCCATCGGCGAAGCGGCTCCCCTTGTTGCTTTTCGGCGAAGGTGCGCGTCGCCTTCGGCGGAGGGCCACTAACCACCGAAATGTTGCGGCACGTTTTCGTCGTGCTCCACAAGTTCGGCATGGGGAGCCGAAAACGGTTTCTTCGCGCGACCGCACGAAGAAATGTAGGCCTCGCTCCGCCGCGTGCCGCGATACCTATGAGAGCGCGCGGAGGTCGGCGCGCAGGCGGTCGGGGGAGCGGCCTTCCAACCGGCGCTCAATCGCCCTCTGAGCCCTCCTCCATAAGGGGAGGGCCTCCGCGAGGAGCTCGCGGCCGGCGGGGGCCAGCGTCAGAGCGCGGCTGCGGCGGTCGGCCTTGTCGACGGTCACGCGTACCAGCCCGCGACGGCGCAGCGGCTTCAGGTTGGCGGTGAGCGTGGTGCGGTCCATGGCAAGCAGCGCCGCGACCCCGCCGACGTTCGGCGGCGCGTCGCGGTTCAGCGCCATCAGCAGCGAGAACTGCCCGTTGGTAAGGCCGACCGGACGCAGCGCCTCGTCGTAGCGGCGCGCCACCGTGCGCGCTGTCCGCTGCACATGCAGGCAGAGGCAAAAATCGCGCACCGCATGCGTGGTCGCGACGGAGGGCGAGGGGCGCTTTGACATCGTCCTATTATGTTGATATCAACCTGTATCGTCAATGTCGGCGATTTTCCGGATCGCCGCGCAAGAAATCGGGGAAAGTCTCATGCAGTTGCAGCCGTATCTGTTCTTCGGAGGGAAATGCGAGGAGGCGATCGAGTTCTACAAGCGCGCTCTTGGCGCCAAGGTCGAGACGGTGATGCACTACAAGGAGGCTCCCGAGCCCACGCCACCCGGCATGATCGCTCCCGGATGGGAGGACAAAGTCATGCATTCGGAGTTCCGCATCGGCGAAGCTGTGGTGATGGGGTCCGATGGCATGGGGCCGGCCGACACGAAGGTCCAGGGGGTCTCGCTGGCGTTGTCGGTGGCGGACGTGGAGGAGGCGGACAAGACGTTCGCCGCGCTGGCGGAGGGCGGAGAGGTGCAGATGCCGATCGGCAAGACCTTCTTCTCGCCGCGTTTCGGTGTCGTCGCCGACCGCTTCGGCGTCTCGTGGATGGTGGTTGCCCCGGCCTGAAATTCGCTGCAATTGGACGCGTTTCCTCTTCGTGGGGCAGTCGGAGTCGGCCATGGCAGAGAAGGTTCTCGTCCTCGTCGGAACGACGCGCGGCGCGTTCATCGTGGAGAGCGACGCGGACAGACGCGCGTGGAAGACGCGCGGGCCGTTCTGCGAGACGTGGCCGCTGAACCACGTCAAGGCGGACCCGGCGACCGGCACGATCTATGGCGGCGGCGGCGACCAATGGTTCGGCCCCGCCGTGTGGAAATCGGCCGACCTCGGCGAGACCTGGACGCATTCGAGCGAGGGTCTCGCCTATCCTGAGGGCGAAGAACCGATCAAGACGGTGTGGAGCCTCGCCCCGTCGAACGGGACGCTCTATGCCGGCGTGCAACCGGCGGGCCTGTTCAAGAGCGAGGACGGCGGCGCGACGTGGAGCCACGTCGCCGGGCTGCGCGAGCATCCGACGCGGCCCGAATGGCAGCCGGGCGGCGCGGGCCTCATCCTGCACTCCATCGTCCTCGACCCGAACGGCGGCGAGCAAATGTGGGTGGGGATGTCGGCGGTCGGTGTGTTCCATACAGCCGACGGCGGCAAGAAGTGGGAGCCGCGCAACCGCGGCACGCGCAACGACTACATGCCAGACGACCAAAAGTACCCCGAGTTCGGCCAGTGCGTGCATTGCCTGGTGATGGCGCCGGGCGAGGCGCAGCGGCTCTACCAACAGAACCATTGTGGCATGTACCGGAGCGATGACGGCGGCCGCGAATGGCGAAGCATCGAGGCTGGCCTGCCGACTTCATTCGGCTTCCCGGCGGCCACGCACCCGCGTGACGCCGACACGCTCTATCTCCTGCCGCTCAACGGCGATTCGGCGGGCCGCTATCCGCCGGACGGCAAGGTGGCGGTGTGGCGCACGCGCGACGGCGGCGAAAGCTGGCAGCCGCTGCGCGAGGGCCTGCCGCAGGAGAACGCCTTCTTCGGCGTGCTGCGCCAGGCCATGGCCACCGACCGGCTCGCGCCGGCGGGCGTCTATTTCGGCACCAACGGCGGCTCCCTCTATGCCAGCAGCGATGAAGGCGATGGCTGGCAGCGCATCGCCGAGCACTTGCCGATGATTCTGTCGGTGGAGACGCTGGTCGTTGACCGCTAGGCTTCACACCGCCGTTTGATGGCCGATGAGAAATCCACGTCCGCGGTGACGGTGGAGCTGCCGGCGGCGCTGCTGCGGCTTTTTCCCGGCGCTCCGCCGCGGGTGCAGGTCAGCGCCGCCTCGGTCGGCGAAGCGATCGCCGCGCTCAACGCGCGCTGGCCGGGGATGCGCGATAGGCTTGTCGACTCCACGCCGCGCATCCGGCGCAACATCATCGTGTTCGTCGAAGGCAGGCGGGCTATGCTGGAGACGCAGCTCCGCCCCGGCGCCGAGGTGATCATCCGCACCGCGATGATCGGCTGAGCTGACGCGGGACGCCCGCGGCACCCGAAGGCCGCTTCAAGTATCGCTGAATTTCCGTGCTGCAAGCGCTTGATTGCGCGGCGCATCCGGTTCAAAGCTAACGCCGACGGACGCCCGGCGGCCGGGTGGGCCGCGAAGCGCGGCGGGGCTGTGAAGGATGCCGTCAGCGACGGAGCAGGCAGTGCGGCAGCTGGAGGCGGCGCTCCAGAGCCTGGAATACGCGGTGGAGCGGAGGCTCTCGCAGGCGGCGGGAGCGAACGGGCTTGCCGAAGAAGTGCAGATGCTGACGAGCGACCGGGCGCAACTCGCCGAATCGCTCGATCAGGCCGAGGCGCGCGCCACCCGGCTGGAACAGCTCAACCGCGACGCGACGCGCCGCCTCGACAGCGCCATCGAGACGATCCGGGAGATTCTCCAGGCGGAGGAGAACGGCTGATGGCGCAAGTCAACCTCACCGTGAACGGCCGCGTTTACCGCATGGCTTGCGAGGACGGTGAGGAGGAGCACGTGGAAGAGCTCGGCCAGCGCTTCGACGCCGCCATCGACGAGCTCCGGGGCGCGCTCGGCGAGATCGGCGACCAGCGGCTGATGGTGATGGCGGGCATCCTCATGACCGACCGGCTGAACGACGCGGAGCGGCGCCTGGCGCTTGCCGAGGAAGCGGTGAAGACGCTGCGCGACGGGCGCGCCGA
>CAZARE010000094.1:0-6985 GCA_964487455.1 uncultured Propylenella sp. | reverse complement strand
GCTGGCCCTGCCGCTGCCGCAGCCCGTCGCCGCCTTCTGCGACATCGTTGGCGCCGCCGCCGGGCCCTGCGCGCTCTTCTCCATCGGCCTCTTCATGGTCGGCCGCTCGCTCCGCGCCGGCCTCGGCGAAGTCGGCTGGCTGGTAGTCCTGAAGCTCGCCGTGCAGCCGGCGATTACCTGGTGTCTGGCGTTCCGGGTATTCTCCATGCCGCCGGACCTGGCGGCTTCGGCGGTGATCCTGGCAGCGCTGCCGACCGGCGCGCTCATCTTCGTGCTGGCGCAGCAATACGGCATCTACGTGCAGCGCGCGACCTCGGTCATCCTCATCTCGACTGTGGTTTCGGTGGTGACGCTATCCGCGCTGTTCGTGCTGCTTGGCGTGGATTAGCACTGCTACGCTTCCTCCGGCTTCGGCGGATGGATGAAGCGCCACGGAGAGGTCTCGTCCTTCATCGCGATCTCGATCAGCCGCGGTCCGCCGTCGGCGAGCGCGCGCTCCAGTGCGCCCCTGAAATCAGCCGGCGCGGCCACCCGCTCCGCTCCAACGCCGAACGATTCCGAGAACTTGACGAAGTCCGGGTTGACTAGGTCCGCGGCGATCACGCGCCCATCGAAGCGCTCGATCTGATCGCGCCGGACATTGAAGTAGGCGTTGTTGTTGAAAACCAGCGTCACCACGCCGATGCCGTATTGCGCCGCGGTGGAAAGCTCCTGCGACGCGAACATGAAGCCGCCGTCTCCCGTGATGGCGACGACCGGCTTCTCAGGGTTTGCGATCTTCACGCCAAGCGCGGTCGGGAAGCCGAAGCCGAGCGCGCCCTGGTAGCTGCCGCTGACGAAGGTGCGCGGCTCGTAGACCGGGAAACCGAAATACGAGGTGAAGCCCACCTGCGACAGCTCCTCCGTCACGAAGGCGTCGCGCGGCAGCACGTCGCGCAGCACGTCGATATAGGCCATTTGCGGCTGGATCGCCTGGATGTCGGCCTTCGTCTTGGCGGCTGCGGCGCGGATCGTCGCGCGGCGCCCCTTTGTGCGTCTGAAGCCGTGCCGGCCGACCGCCTGGGCGAGAGCCGCCGTCGCCGCCGCGGCGTCCGCGACAACGCCGGCGTCGGGCGCGAAGCGGCGCATCTCCGCCGGGTCGATATCGATGCGGATCGTCTTCTGCCCTTCAGGCCGGTAGGGCCAGCGCCAGCCCGGCAGCTCCAGCCGCGTCCCGATGCCGACTATCAGGTCGGTCTCCGGCCACAATTCGTAGGCCGCGGGAAAGACGAGGCCGAGCGCGTGGTCGTTCGACACGATGCCGCGCCCGCTTCTAAAGGCGACGACCGGCGCATCGAGCATCTCCGCAAGTTCCAGTACCGCTTCGCCCGCGCGGATGGCGCCACTGCCGACGAAGATCATCGGATTCCTCGACATCGCAATCAGTCGCGCGGCCCGCTCGATCTGCTCGGCGTCGACGGGCGGCTCCGGGTGTAGCGGCAGCGGCCCGCCGGGCGCCGCCTCCGCGCGGCGGGAGAACACGTCCCACGGCATCTCCAGCGCCGCCGGCCCCGGGCGGCCGGAGAGCATCTCGCGGAAGGCGCGCGCCACCATGGCGCGGCTCGTCGCCGGACTCTCGGCGCGCTCCGCCCACTTGACGATGCGGCGCATGACGCCGAGCTGGTCGGGCATTTCGTGGAGATGCCCCCGGCCGCGGTCGAGGAACGGCGTGGGCACCTGCCCGGTCAGAAGCAGCACCGGCTCGTTGCCGCCAAAGGCTGTGAGCATCGCGGCGGCGGCGTTGAGCATGCCGGGACCCGGCACCACCGCGAAGACCGCCGGCCGCCCGGTCGAGCGAGCGTAACCGAAGGCCATGTAGCCACAGGTCTGCTCGTGCCGCGCGCCGATCACCCGGATGGCGTTGCCGGCGCGGGAAAGGGCATCGAACAGGCCGTAGACCTGCGCCCCCGGCAGTCCGAACACCGTGTCGACGCCGTGGTCGAGGAGCCCCGCAACCAGCCCCTCGCCGCCGCTCATCACCGTCATGCGCGCGCTCCGCCGGCCGGCTTTCGCCGCAGGTTGCGCGCCAGCGCGCCGAGGTCCGCCGCGCCGGACAGTTGCGCCAGCGCGAAGTAGAGCGCCGCGCCGGCGAAGACGAGCGCGAGCAGCGCGCTCGCCTGCACGAGGATGCCCGCCGACGGGTCGAAGGCGAAGCGGAGGCCCAGCGCCGCCACTGCGAGAACGGCTGCCATGACCACCGAAACGCCGAGCGTCAGCGCAATGCGGCGGAGCGTAGGCCCCTCAAGCGGCCAGTGTCCGCGCCGCATCAGCAGCGTGAAGAGGATGCCGGCGTTAAGCCAGCCTGCAAGAGTCGTCGCAAGCGCGATGGCGACCTCCTCCAGATAAGGAAAGAGCGTAAGGCTTAGCACGATGTTCGTGCCCATGGCCGCGGCCGCCGCGTACATCGGCGACTTGGTGTCCTCGCGCGCGAAAAAGCCCGGCGAGAACACCTTGATGAGCACAAAGGCGGGCAGGCCGAGCGCGAAGATGCCAAGCGCCCGTGCCACGATATCGGTGGTCCCCGGCACGAACGCGCCGCGTTCGTAAAGGACGCGCACCACCTCCTCGGGGATGACGAAGAGCGCCGCCGCTGCCGGCAGAGTCAGGAAGAGCGCGAACTCCAACGAGCGGTTCTGGTTGTGCGCCGCCTCGCGCATGTGTCC
This sequence comes from uncultured Propylenella sp., assembly GCA_964487455.1. Lineage (GTDB taxonomy): Bacteria > Pseudomonadota > Alphaproteobacteria > Rhizobiales > Afifellaceae > DASWJZ01. The sequence goes on along the minus strand of CAZARE010000094.1, from coordinate 4,283 downwards.
GGCCTTCAGTGCCCGCGACAGCTCCGGCAACAGCACCACGCCGATGGCGATGCCGACGATGCCGAGCGGCAGCTGGTAGACACGGTCGGCATATTGCAGGACGGCGATGGCGCCGTCCTTCTGGCTCGCGATGATCTGGCCGATGAAGAGGTTGATCTGCGTGATGCCGCCGGCGATCGCGGCGGGTGTCGCGAGCCACAATAGCCTCTTCACCCCCGGCGTCATGCGCGGACGCGTGAGCCGCAGCGGGAAGCCCGCTCGCCTTATCGCGCTGACGAGCAGCGCCAGCTGCGCGACGCCGGCAACGAAGACGCCGGCGCTCATGACGATGCCGATGCGCATGGTCGGCATGTCGAGGTGGATCGCGACGGCGAGAATCGCCACCAGGATGATGTTGAGCACGACCGGAGCGAAGGCGGCGGCGAAATAGCGGTGCAGCGCATTCAGGATCCCCGACAGCATTGCCACAAGCGACATGAAGGCGAGGTAGGGGAACATGATGCGCGTCAGCAGCACCGTGAGGTCGAACTTCTGCGGATCGTTGGCAAAGCCCGGCGCGATGATTGTCGCGACGAAGACCGGCGTGGCGATCTCGGCCACTGCGATGAGGGCGATGAGAATGACCATCAGCGCGGCCAGCACTTCGCTCGCGAATTGCTTGGCGCCGGCTTCGCCTTCGTTCTCCAGGCTGCGCGCGAACAGCGGGATGAAGGCGGAATTGAACGCGCCTTCGGCAAAGAGCCGGCGGAAGAGGTTGGGAAAGCGGAACGCTGCGTAGAAAGCGTCGGCCACGGGCCCGGCGCCCAGCGCCGCGGCGATGAGCATTTCGCGAGCGAACCCCAGCACGCGGCTGGCCGCGGTGTTGCCTCCGACGGTCACGAAGCTACGCACGAGGCTCATGAGATCGTCACGTCTCCGGCGGCGGCGATTCGTGGCGCGCGCCCATGGCGCATGGCCTAGTCCGGGTCTGCGTGAATGAAAAGCGTCAGCCGCAACGGTAGCGGAGGGGGCGGGCACCGCCGATCAGCTTGGCGACCTCCGGATGGATGCCGAGCCCGAAGAACACGCCGAAATCGTCGGGTCGTATGATCCCGTCGGCGATCAGTGCGCGGAACGCTGCGGTGATCTCCTCGTGCATACGAGCCATCTCAAGCGTCGACGTCCGCAAGTCGTCGGTGAGGGTCTGCCATTTGGCCTTGTCCACGGTGCCCTCTCGTTGCGCCCGCTCCAGGATGTCATGCCGCGTCCAGTAGGCCTGCGAGGAGACCTCGCGGAACTCAACGGCGTAGCTCTTGATCGACTCGATGAGCTGCTTGCTCCAGTAGCCCTGGCAGAAGTGCAACGGCTTGCGGCTCGCATTGCACAGCAGGTAGGCCGAGCGCTCGAGCGCTTCCGGGCTCGGGCCGCCTAGCCCTACCCGGTCGGCTCCGACAGCGCGGAGCGTGCGCTGGGCGGCGGCGTCGGCGACCGCCTTAGCCTCCGACTTGCAATGATTGATGTCGGCGTCGGTCCAGGTGCCGTCGTCGATTTCCTGCGGCGGCTCGGCTGGCCCGCGCGGGGCGGTCGCCGCAACGACGGCTTGCGACGGCGTCTTAGGCGTCGACATCGCGAGATAGCCGACGACGGCTGCTGCGCCGACCGCGCCGCAGATCAACGCGGAGAGAATGAACCCAGCAGGTGACAGCGCTTTCTCCGTCCTTGCGCGGGCGTCGATCGAATCGCCCGATCCGGCGCATGCGGCAGCCTAGGTCAAAAAGGTTCCGCGACGCTTAAGCCGGGCTTTTCTGACTTGCACCTGAGGTTGCAGCAGCCTTGGCCGAGGCGTCGAGCTCTGCGGAGCCGATCGCCGCGAGCAGCGCCTTGCGTACGCGATTCTGGCGCGCCTTGGCGGTCAGTTTGTGACCGACCAGATCGGTCACGTAGAAGGTGTCGACCACGCGCTCGCCGAAGGTGGCGATGTGCGCGGAGGCGATGTCGAGGCTCAGCTCCGACATTGCGTGCGTCAGATCGTAGAGCAGGCCGTTGCGGTCGAGGCACTCCACCTCGATGACGGTGAACCGGTCGGAGAGCTCGTTGTTGACCGACACCTGCGGCTCGAAACGAAACACCTCGCGTCGCCTGCTCTTCTTGTGCTTGCCGGCAAGCGCGTCGGCGAGCCTGACCTGACCCCTGAGCGCTCGCTCGATCAGAGCGGCGATCCGCTCTCCGCGGCGCTTTTCGTCGGAGTCTTCGTCGAAGGCCCGGCTGACGATGACCGTATCGAGCGCGCGTCCGTCCGCGGTGGTGAATATCTGCGCGTCGACGATGTTCGCCTCGCAGGCCGCGCATGCTCCCGCGATGGCCGCCAGCAGCCGCGGATGGTCGGGCGCCAGGATCGTAAGCTCGGTCGCCCCCTCAAACGCCATCGGCCGCACCTCGTACGCGAAGCTGAGGCCCCTTTCGTCGGCGTCGCGCACCAGCGCCGCGTGGCGCACCTGCCGGTCCTCGTCGACGCGCAGCCAGTAGGCCGGATAATGGAGATCGAGATAGCTCTCGCGCTCCGCGTCAGGCCAATCGGCCAGCCGCCCGGCGAGCACCGCTCTTGCCTCGGCGATCTGCCGGCTGTGCGACTCCGCGCTGAAGCCGCCGGTGAGCATCGGCTCGGTCTCGAAGTAGAGCGCGCGCAGGAGCTGGCCCTTCCAGCCGTTCCACACGCCTGGGCCGACGGCGCGGATATCGCAGACGGTGAGCACCAGGAGCAGCTTGAGCCGGTCCATGGTCTGAACGATGCCGGCGAAGTCGAGGATGGTACGCCGGTCCGCCAGGTCGCGCGACTGGGCGATGCGCGACATCGTCAGATGCTCCTCCACCAGCCAGGCGACGAGCTCGGTCTGGTTCGCGCTCATCCCAAGCCGGGGACAGAGCCGCCGCGCTACCTTGGCGCCGGCGATCGAGTGGTCCTCCGGCCGTCCCTTGGCGATATCGTGCAGGAACAGCGCGACCGTCAGCACCGTCATGTCCTTGATCGAAGGCAGAATCCGTCCGGAGAGCGGGTGGTCGGCAACGATGCGCCCGGTGCGGATCGCCGACAGCACGCCGATCGAGCGGATCAGGTGCTCGTCCACTGTGTAGTGGTGGTACATGTTGAACTGCATCATCGCGACGATCTTGCCGAAGTCGGGAATGAAGCGGCCCAGCACGCCCGCCTCGTTCATCTGGCGAAGCACCGCCTCGGCGTGGTCGGGCGCGCACAAGATCTCAAGGAAGAGGCGGTTCGCTTCCGGGTCGTTCTGCAGCTTCTTGTCGATCCGCTTCAGCGATTTCGTGATCAGCCGCAGCGCGTCGGGGTGGAAGGCGTAGTCGTTGCGGCCGGCCTCGCGGAAGAAGCGGATGAAGTTGACCGGATCGCGTTCGAACACGTCGTCGGCCGCGACTTTGATGCGCCCGCGCTCCACCACGAAGTCGTTGGAGCCCCTGACTCGTCTCCTTCGCCTGGCACCGATGCCGCGAATGAGCCGGTTCAGCCGCGGCGCGTTCTTCGCCTCGCGCTCCTCGAGCTCGGCGCAAACGATGCGCGTCAGATCGCCGACGTCCTTGGCCACCAGGAAATAGTGCTTCATGAAGCGCTCTGCGGCGGCCAGGCCGGGATGCTTCTGGTAGCCGAGCCGGCGCGCCAGCTCCACCTGCAGGTCGAAGGACAGGCGCTCCTCGGCCCGGCCGGTGAGGAAGTGCAGGTGGCAGCGCACCGCCCACAGGAAATCGGCGGCGCCGCGGAAGCGCTGGTACTCTCGGCGGGACAGCAGCCCGGCGTCGACCAGCGCCTCGTTTGAGCTGACCTGGTAGTAGTATTTGGCGATCCAGAAGAGCGTCTGCAGGTCGCGCTGGCCGCCCTTGCCCTCTTTTACCTGCGGCTCGACCAGATAGCGCGACTGACCGGCGCCCGCATGGCGCGCGTCGCGCTCGGCCAGCTTGGCGGCGATGAACTGTCGCGCCGTGCCGGCGACGATCTCCTTATGGAAGCGCGTCTGCAGCTCAGAGAACATCGCCTCGTCCCCGGCGAGCGGGCGCGCTTCAAGCAGCGCCGTGCGGATGGTCATATCGTCGCGCGCCGCCTTAAGCGCCTCGTTCACCGTCCGGGTGGCGTGCCCGACCTTCAGCCTGAGGTCCCAGAGCATGTAGAGGATGTACTCGGTCACGCTCTCAGACCAGGCGGTCTGCTTCCACGGGAAGAGGAAGAGGAGGTCGATGTCGGAATAGGGGGCCAGCGTGCCGCGCCCGTAGCCGCCGACGGCGACGAGCGACAG
>CAZARE010000093.1:0-25841 GCA_964487455.1 uncultured Propylenella sp. | reverse complement strand
TCCTCAGCCTCCTTGGAGTGCACGAACAGAACGTCGCCGTCGCAATTCTCCGCGTTCTTGATCGCCTGCCCGGTACCGACCGCCACCACGCGCACCTGCGTGCCGGTTCGCTCGGTGAACGTCGGGAGTATCGCGTCGAACAGGCCGGAGTTCTGCGTCGAGGTCGTGGATTGCACGATGATGAAGTCGTCCTGCGCCCAACCTGCCCCGCCGCACAACAGTCCGGTGGCAAGTCCGAACACGCCGAGGAGATGGCCCAGTTTCCTTGCTTCCATGGCTCCCCCCTCTCCTGTTCGCCTGTACCGCTCTCACGCCGCCAGAAGCTCGCCGACGAGGAAGACGCGCGCTGCGGGGCTCTCGGGCGCCTCGAAGAAGCGCTTCGCCTCGGCGCGCTCGACGATCCGGCCGGCGTTCATGAAGACGATCTCGCTTGCGACGCGGCGCGCCTGCGCAACGTCGTGCGTGACAAAGACGACCTTCACGCCCCCGCGACTCGCCGCCAGCGCCATCTGCTCGATCATGGCGACGGAGGCCGGGTCGAGATTCGCCGTCGGCTCGTCGAGGAAGAGACATTCCGGTCTGAGAGCCATGGCGCGTGCGATCGCAAGCCGCTGCTGCTCGCCGCCGGACAGCACGCGCGCCGGCATGCCGGCCAGGTGCGACAGCCCGGCATCGGCAAGCGCCTGCTCGGCGCGTGTCGCTGCATCGCGGCGCGACGCGCCCGTGGCGCGAAGCGCATGGCGGATATTGGCGAAGGCGGAGCGTCTCAAGAGCACCGGCTTCTGGAACACGAAGCCGAGACGCGAGGCGCGCCACCGGTCGGGCGCGGACCCGGCCCATGTCACCCTGCCGGAGTCCGGAATCCCGAGGTTGGCGAGGCATTTCAAAAGCAGGCTCTTGCCGGCGCCGTTCGGTCCCATCAGCACGGTCACGCCGGAACCGCCGACGGCGAACTCATCCACATCGAGAAGCGTGCGCTCGCGCCGCGCGAATCTGAGGTTGCGCGCGACGACCGGGCGGATACTCCGCACGGAGTCGAGCGCGACGCCTGCGAACGGCTGATCGGTGGCCTTAAGCATAGGCCGACCTCGTCGCCGTCTGCCTGACGCTGAACACCAGCGCGTTGACCGCCGTTGCGATCGTGACCAGCACCACGCCCAGCGCCATGGCGAGAGCAAGATTGCCCTTTGAGGTCTCCAGAGCGATCGTGGTCGTCATCACGCGGGTGACGTGGTTGATATTGCCGCCGACGATGATCACCGCCCCGACCTCGGCGATGGCGCGTCCGAAGCCGGCGAGGAGCGCGGTGAGCAGGCTGTAGCGCGCGTCCCAGATGAGGGTGGAGACCATGCCCCAGGCGCGGATCCCGAAGACGCGCAGCTGGTCCTCGTATTCGACCTTCAGATCCTCGATCGTCTGGCGCGAGAGCGCCGCGATGATCGGCGCGACGAGGATAGCCTGCGCGATGATCATTGCGGTCGGCGTGTAGAGCAGACCGAACTCTCCGAGCGGCCCGGCGCGGGACAGGAGCAGATAGACCGCCAGCCCGACCACCACCGGAGGAAGGCCCATCATGGCGTTGAGCATAACGACGACGGCCCAGCGTCCCGGGAAGCGGGCGATGGCCACCAGCGCGCCGAGCGGCACGCCGATCAGCCCGGCGATCAGCACCGCATTCCCGCTGACCCACAGCGACAGCCACACGATCTCCAGAAGGTCGGCGTCGAGTGAGATGAGGAGGCGAAAGGTATCCGCGACCGCGCTTCCGATATCGTGCAATGCGCTCTCCCTGGAGTGCCGATCTAGCCACGCGACTGCGTCCTTGTCCATTGTTACACATAATTTGGGATGCATGCAGCACAGTGCATACTAATGCAGGCTTGTTGTCGGCTTTGGCGGCGGCGCGTCGGTGCGGCTTTTCGCAGGGGGGCTGATGGCCGGCTTGCCGACAGCCCCGGCTCTCGCCCACAATCGCCGCATGGCTTTCTCGCTTGCCAACTTGGCCCCGCGGTTGCTGGCCGCCGCCGCCGGAATGGCCCTGGCCCTACCGGCCGCGGCGCAATCGTCAGCGGAAAAGGGCAAGGCGTTCGCCGAGCAGCACTGCGTGCGATGCCACGTCATCGATCCCAGCAGTCCTTTCAGCGGCATCGGCTCGACGCCATCCTTCCAGCTCCTGGTCACCGCGTTTCCCGACTGGAAGGAGCGTTTCGAGACGTTCTACGGGCGGCTGCCCCACCCGTCCGTCATCCGCTTCGAGGGCGTGGCCCCTATCACGGAAGGCCCGCCAACATTCGAGCCGGTGCATATGAAGCTCTCCGACGTGGAGGCCATCGTGGCCTTCGCCGTCAGCCTGAATGAAGCGGCCGAGCAGGCCGACTAGATCCCGGAGGCGCGATGAACAGACGCGATCGGCGCGCAGAGATCAGGCGCCTGCGCAAAGAGGGCGAGCTCGATCAGTCGGCGTTCCTCGAGACGGCGGGCCAGTTCATCGACCTCGCCAACCGATTGAACCGCACCATCGTCGCTCCCGACCTGGCGCTTGCCGTCGAATATGCCGCCGCGCGCTACAATGCGCATGTGGCGAAGAACGTGCTCGATGTCGAGAAGCACGAAGAGTTCGTAGAGGAGGCGCTGAAGCGCTACGCAGAGATGCTCAGACAGAACCTCGCCGATCCTGATCTATAGATTTCCAGCCCGAATGGCGCGCAAATCGGAAGGCGTGAGGCGCGCCTGCGCGCCTCACGACGTTTCATCCGCGCTACGCTTCACCTTGGCGAAGGCGGCGATGTCGATCCGCCGTGTCAGGCTGATCTTCGTCGGCTCCGGCTCCTCCGGACGCAGCCCCTCCGGCTCCGGAGAATCGTGCTCCGCAGGCTCGGCGGCAGACTCGCGCTCGGGAGAAACCTCCGCTGCGGGTTTCGCCTCGGATGGAGCCGCGACGCGCACGGCGGTTGGATGCTCCGCCGGCTTCTCCGCTGCCCCTTGCTCGGTCACGGCCCGATCCTCATCGGTCAGGAAGCCCCGACCGATTTTCCAGGCGGTCTTCACGACATCGGCCTTGGCCGGAAACCGATAGTCGGCGTTGTAGTCGGTGAGGCCATCGTTGACGTAGAAGACCGGGTGGGAGCGCCACAGCTTCCGGAGCGCGGTATTTTTCAGGGACACCGGCACGCCCGGCCGGAAAAACGGCGTGTAGTCCGACGTATTGGTCAGCGTCTCGACGTCGATCGCCTCCGCTGCCGCCCGGTTTGCGTCGAGCTCCTGCTTCTCCGGCGCGGGAGTCGACGCGCGTTCGTCGGCCTCCTGCTGAGCCGACGCCTCCTCGGCCTGCGCGGCGCGCTTGCGCTCCGACCAACGCGACAGGAATGGCTTATCGTCTCTCACCTTCTCAGTCATCCGGCTGCCCGGGGTTGGCCGTCCTCGCTCTGCCGGCGCGCGCGAAGATGGGCTCCTGGGAGAATTTCTCCTCCTCGAGCTCGGCCTTTTTCCGCTTACGCTTCTGGAAGGGCTCCTCCATGTGATGCAGCGCGCAGAACGATTGAACCCACGCCTGGATCGACCCGGGCATGGCAACCACCTCGACAAGCTCCTCGTTCGACTCCAGCAGATCAGCGGCTTCCTGCGGCGAGGCCGTGACTTTATGCAGAGCGGGGCGCCCGCCGACTGCGTCGGGATGAAACGCGATGTAAAGAACGCGGTCGCCGGTCAAATTGACCTGATATGGCTCCGTCTCGGTGCGATGCAATGTGACCTCGGCATTGCCGGCAAAGTAACGCTCCGTTCCATCCGCTAGAACTGCCAGCCGCGTGAACGGCGGTGCGTCGGCGGCGCCGTCAAGCACCGCCACGGCCCGCCAGACATGGTCCACCCAGCGGCTCTTGGCCGGCCGGCGCTCCACGACCACTCCGACGATGCGGCTGACTTCGGCTCCCACGCTACGCGTCCTTTTGGCTCATTGGACACCAGGCTGGTATAGGTGGCAAGGACAGGCCACAAGGGCTAGATTGGCGCCAACCCATATCTCGGAGAGGAAATGGACGCTCGCAAGCGGCGCATCCTGCTGTGCAATTGTGCGAAGACGATGGAGGTCGACGGCCGGGCGATCGGCACGGCGCTGGGCGGCGATGCCATCCCGGTCCACAGCCAGCTCTGCCGCGGCGAGATCGAGGCCTTTCAGACGGCGCTCGGCGACGGCGAGCTTCTCGTCGCATGCACGCAGGAGGCTCCGCTTTTTCGCGAGCTGGCCGAGGAAGCGAGCGGCGCGGCGCTGCGCGTCACCAATATCCGCGAACGCGCCGGATGGAACGATGGCGGGCCGGCCACTGCAAAGATGGCCGCCCTGCTTGCCGACGCAATGCAGCCGGTCGAGCCGGCGCGTCTGAAGACCATCGAATCCGACGGGCTGTGCATCGTCTACGGCGCCGGCCAAGCGGCGCTCGATGCGGCGCGCATGCTGTCAGGGCGCCTTTCGGTGACGCTGATCCTCACCGGCACCGACGACCTGCTCCTGCCGACCGTGCTCGACTTCGCAATCTATCGCGGACGTCTCGCGCAGGTGAGCGGCTCGCTCGGCAATTTCGACATCGTGGTGGACGGCTACGCGCCGATCATGCCCTCCTCGCGGGCCGAAGCGGAATTCCTCATGCCGCGCGACGGCGCCAAGTCACGCTGCTCCATCATCGTCGACCTGAGCGGGGAGCCGGCGCCCTTGACCGGCTGGGAGAAGCGCGACGGTTACCTGAAGGTCGATCCTGGCGACCCAGCGGCGGTGGCGCGCATGCTGTTCGAAGCCAGCGATCTCGTCGGCACGTTCGAGAAGCCGATCTACGTCTCCTACGATGCCGACATCTGCGCGCACGGCCGCTCCAAGATCGTCGGCTGCAGCAACTGCCTCGACGCCTGTCCCGCCGGCGCAATCACCAGCTGGGGCGACGTGATCGCGGTCGACAACGGCATCTGCGGCGGCTGCGGCGCATGCGCCAGCCACTGCCCGACCGGCGCAGTGTCCTATGCCTATCCCGACCGCGGCGATCTCATCCGCCGGGCGCAGACGCTGTTGCGGGTCTATGGCAAGGCCGGCGGAAAGAAGCCGGTGCTCCTGTTCCACGAGGAGCGCGAGGGCACCGAGATCATCGGAGCCATGGCGCGTTTCGGACGCGGGCTGCCGACCAACGTGCTGCCGCTCGGTGTGCACGCGTCCGGCATGCCGGGCCACGACGTCTTTGCCGCGGCGCTTGCCGCGGGCGCGGCGTCGGTGGCGGTGCTCGTCAATCCGACAAAGCCCGACGACTACACGGCGGTCACGCTCGAAGCGGAGCTCACGAACAGGATCACGGCGGCGCTCGGCGACGCGGCAGGCGCGCGCGTTCAAATCCTCTCGGAGCGCGATCCCGACGCGGTGGAAGGCGCGCTTTGGGATCTCGCTCCCCTCGAACCTATCGCGGCCGCTTCTTTTGAGCCGGTCGGGGGGAAGCGCGACATCGCGCGGACCGCGCTCGGCCTGTTGCGCGATGCGTTCGAGCAAGCGCCGAAAGTCGTCGCACTGCCGGAGACCGCGCCATACGGACGCATCTCCATCGACACCGCCGGCTGCACGCTCTGCCTCGCCTGCGTGTCCGCCTGTCCGGTGGGGGCGATCGGCGACAGCCCCGACCGTCCGGAGGTGCGCTTCACAGAGGCGGCGTGCGTGCAATGCGGCCTGTGCGCCAAGACCTGCCCGGAGAATGTGATCACGCTTGTCCCGCAGCTGAACTTCGCCGCCGCGGCCATGCAGCCGCAAACGCTCAACACGGAAGAGCCCTTCGCCTGCATCCGCTGCAGCAAGCCGTTCGGCGTGAAGTCGTCGGTGGAGCGGATCGCCGCGCAGCTCGCCGGGCATTCCATGTTCCAAGCCAGCGGCCGCGCCGATCTCATCAAGATGTGCGACGACTGCCGCATCGAGGCGCAGGCGGAGATGGCGGACAGCCCCTTCGCCATGGGCGCCCCGCGCCGTCCGCGCACCACGCAGGACTATCTGGACGCGCGCGAAAAGGGCTTGTCGGTCGAGGACTTCATCAGCAAGGACTAAGCGCCGCTCGCCGAAGCGTCGAGCACGCTACGCCCCGGCTTGGTTGCGGCAGAACTCCCGCGCGCGGGCCTCCCCTAGCTCCCTTTGCTTGGCGGTGTAGCCGGCCTCGCGGGCTAGCGCCTCGACCGCGGCCATGCGCTCCCGCAGGCATTCCTCGAACGCCGACGACTCGCCCGAGCGGCCAGCCATCCACCCCGCCAGCCTGTCCTGATTGTAGACGATGAAAAGCGCGATGCCGCCGATTGCGATCAGAAGCGCAATGAAGCGCATCCAGATCGAGTCCAAAAACGAGGAATGGGCCGTGTCCGCGTTCATTGTCATCTAGCCCCCCGCACTCTTGCTCGGCAGATTTACCAGAAGATTCTGCGGCTTCATCTTTACCAGCCGGGCCGGTGTCATGGCGAGTCCAAGATAGACGGGCTTGCCCTTCATCGCCGGAATGAAGGCGGATCTGTCCAGGCTTTCCAGCCGGAAGAGCGCCAGGAACCGTTGTGTCTCCTCCTCCGGCACCATTTCGCCGGCATAGAGGCGGTTGAGGATGCCCGTCGCGGTGGCGTCCAGCCCGATATGCCATGACCAGCGCTCGTCGCGGATCGACTGCATCGGCTGCACACGCACCGCGATCCCGGTGAAATGCTCGATCCACAGCTCGATCACCCGCGCGAAGGCGTCCTGCAGCGGCTGGGTGAAGCGAAGATCTCCGGCCATGTCGAAACGGTCCGAGCGGGCCCAATACTCGGCCTGGTTCTCTTCTGTCATCACATCCAGCGTCACCTCGCGCATGGGGGTGCCGGCCTCCGCCAGGAGCGAGCCGAGGCCGCCCATGCCGCCGGTCTCGGAGAGCATCTCCACGATCTCTGCATCGGCCAGGAGGATCTGCCCGTCCTCCGTGGAAACGGACTGGTCGCGAAAGAAGATCTCCGCGGACTTGACGCGAAACGGATCTCCCTCGCCGTCGAGGATGTTGCGCAGGATGAGATGCACAAGCTGGTCGATGAACACCGGCGGGATCGTGATGGCGCCGGCGCGGAAGAGGCTCACATAGCCTGCCTCCAGCGAGCCGGCGGCGACGAGCGCGTCGCGATAGCCGAGCACGAGACGATAGTTGTCGGCCGCGTCCCGGCTTCGGATCGCGGCGACGTCGGCTTCGTCGACCGGAAGGAAGGGATCCTCCATCAGCCGCTCGAACAGAAGGTGCTCGGCGTCGCAGGATTCCTCGATCGGATGGATCTCGGGGCGCGTATAGTAGGCGCGCAGGAAGTCGGGTGTGACGGCGAGACAGCCGTCCGCGTCGCGATGCGTCAGATGGAAGCCGGCCGACTTCCAGAATTCGCGCGGCGGATTGGTCACGTGCGCGGTCACAAAAGCGCGTCCTTCAGCGAAAGCAATTCCGTGCCCCGCTCGGTCTTGAGGATGAGATCGCCGCACTCGTCGAGCCCGAGAAACGTGCCACTCCGCTCTACGTTTCCAACGCCGACCACGATCGTCTCCCCGCGTCCCTCCGCGCGCGCCATCCAGGCCTCGTGGACCGGACGCGTGCCGTCCGTCTCGTAGGTGTGGATCCAGGTATTCAGGTGGCGGGCAAAGGATTCAAGCAACGGCACGAGGCGAATGTCGCCGCACCCCTCTTCCCACAACGTGGTGATATCCGGGGTGCGGCCGGGCTCAAAATTCGGGTGCTCGGCGCGGATGCTGACGTCAACGCCGGTGATCAGCCAGGCCGGCGCCGCGCCGTCCGCGGGGGGCCCGGCGACAAACCTGGCCATCCCAACCACCGCGCCGTTGGCGCAGATCTTGTCGGGCCAGCGATAGAAGATGCCCACCTCCGGCGGGCTGAGCGCGCCGATGCAGTCTCCCAGCGCCACCATCGTGGCAAGGTGGATCGCTTCGACATGCGCTGCGTCGGCATCCGGCTCCAGCACGATCGCCGCTCGCAGCTGATGCTCGTGATCGGCCCAGTAGAGGTCGCCGGCGCCGGCGGTTCCCGCTGCCGCCTGCTCCGCTGCAACCGCAAACGGATCGGCCGCCTTGACGCAATGTCCGGCGATTAGCGGCGGAAAGACCGGCTCGTGAGCCATGCGCGACGCTTTTTGGACGCCGTCAGCCGAGGTCGATCTCGCCCTCTACGACGTGGTTGAGCCCGGTGCCCTCGGCGGTGATCACGGCGCGGACGGTCAGCTTGCCCTTGCCGCGCAGCCCCTTCTCGTCGACCGCTTGCTCCAGCGCCTGCTGCGATGTGACGCCGACCTGCTTCAGGAACTTGCGCATCGACATGTTGAAGGCGTCCTGATCCATGTTCTTCGTCATCTGAATTCTCCGAACCTGCTCGACCGATTGGGGCGATGCCCGGTCAGCCCCGAGCTCGGCGTCACGTTATCCATTTCGAGTCATTCGGCAACCGGGACGCTGAGCGCTATGCGGCCGCCGGCGCGCCATACGGTGAGCCGCAGCGACTGACCCGGCGGCGTCAGGGCCAGCGCCGCGGCGATATGCTCCTGGCTGTGGGTCAGCCGGCCGGCCGCCTGCAACACGATGTCGCCGGGCGCAAGACCCGCCGCCTCGGCGGCAGAGCCGGGCTCGACCTCAACTACCTCCGCGCCGACGGGTCCCGGCTGGCCGCGCGGCGGATGCGGGCGCAAAGCAGCGCCCAGCCTTGGCCAGGACACCGGGTCCGGCGACAGGAGCCGCTGCAGCGCGGCCTCGGCGAGGGCCGCCGAAACGGCGAAGTTGACGCCGATATTGGCGTCGGATTGCTTGGTAAAGATCGCCGATAGGACGCCGGCAAGACGCCCGTCTCCACCGATCAGCGCTCCCCCCGACATGCCGGGATTCACCGCCGCATCGATCTGAATGAAATCCTCGATCGGATTGAAGCCGGTGCCGCTTCGCTCGACCGCCGAGACGGTGCCGCAGGCGACCGAAAGCCCCAGGCCGAAGGCGTTTCCGATCGCGCAGACCTCTTCGCCGGGGAGCACCGGCCCGCCGAAAGCGAGCGACGGCAGGGGTTCCTCCACGACCAGCAGAGCGAGATCCGTCGCCTTGTCGCGCTTTGCGACGTCGGCGCGCAGGACCTCACCGCCGGCTGTCCTGACGAGGACCGCCAGCGGATCGCCCAGCACGTGGTCGGCGGTCAGGATCAGGGTGCCGTCTCCCACCGCGACGCCCGATCCTTCCGGTTCCTCTGGCGACGGCGGTCGACCCGCCCATTGCGGAAGGACGCTGACGACCGATCTCAGCGCGTCGGCGAGCTCGGCGGGATCGGGCCGTTCAAAGGCGCCCGCCGTCCCGAAGGCAGGTGCGAGGGAGGCTGCGATCGCGGCAGCAAAGAGGAGCTTGCCAGACCTCGCGTACAGGAATGGCCGCGCCACCGCCGAACGGCTCAGGAGCCGCCGTCGAGGCGAACCGAGCCTCGCTCCGAGGTCGCACGCTCGGACGTCGAATATGGCAGGCTCTCCAGAACGACGGCCGCAACCGCGGCGATGAGGATCATCGCCGCGATCCCGCCTAGAAACGCTTTCATCCTTCCCTTCCCCGCTATCGATCGGCCCCGTCGGGCATCGTCGCCTGCTTCAGGAAGGCGATCAAGGCGTCCCGCTCGCTCTTATCCGTCATCCGCTGAAGCGGCATCTTCGATCCGGGCGTCACCACGTCGGGCCCATGGTCGAAGAGCTGGGAGATCGTCTCTTCGTTCCAAATGATGTCGGAGCTCTTCAGGCCTTCCGAGTAGGCATAATCCGGGAGCGAGCCGGCCCTGCGTCCGAAGACCCCGTAGAGCGTCGGACCGGCCCGGTTCTTGTCGTCCGCTTCGAGCGTGTGGCAGATGCTGCATTTGCGCTGAAACTGCAGCTCGCCGACACTCATATCCATCCTCTGCTGGAAGCGGCGCGGGTAGGTCGACCGAACCTGCTCGAACGGCTCGCGCGGCTGCACGCGCCAAAAGACGGCGAAATCGTCGAGGCCGGAATAGTAGAGGCCGGTGCCCGCCGCGTCCGGGAACGCCACGCTCCAGACCGGACCGTAGGGATCGTCGTACTCCTCGATCAGCTGCCAGCTCTCCGCCGAGAAAACCAAGATGCTTCCGTCGCCGAACCCGGCGGCGATGCGCAACCCGCTCTCGTCGCTCGCCAGCGACAGCACGGGGCTGTCGGAGCGAGCAAGCTCCTGCGTGTCATGAGTCCCGAGCGCGACCCGCCCCAGCGTGCCGTCGAGGCCCCCGTAGATCAGCGTATCCTCGAGGACCAGCAGCTCGTTCACGCCCCAGCCGTGATCCACCACGGTGGAGCGCTCGGCGTCCGTCGAGACCTCCCAGGCCCGCACGGTACCGTCGCTGGATGCCGTGTAGAGGGTGCCGTCCTTTCCAAATGCCACGGCGTTCACTTGGCCGCGATGCCCCTCGAAACGGCGGACCTCTTCCAACGCTTCCAGATCGATCAGACGCGCCGTGTTGTCCCACCGCGCGATCGCGGCGTAGCGCCCGTCAATGGAAACCGCCACGCCGAGCACCTTGTCGGGGTTGTCTTGCAGACGCTTCAGCACGGCGCCCGTCGCAAGGTCCCAGATGATCGCCGAACCGTCGTCGGAGACCGAGATGGCGCGCTCGTTGCCGGGCAGAAACGCGACGTCGTTGACGGCCGCGTCGTGCCCGATGAGCCGACGCTCGACCACGCCGCTCTCCCCTTCCAGCGACCAAAGGATGACCGAATAGTCGAACGACGCGGTCAGCGCCCGGTTGGTCTTGGGATCGGTTACGATCTCCATCACCGGGCCGCCGTGTCCGGTCAGCGTCTCGGGATAGGCGTCACGCTCACTGGCCGCCGCGCCGCCGACGAGAAGGAGGCCCGGTAGCAGAGCCAGGGCCAAGATCGGAAAGGATGCGGATGCGCTCTCAACCTGCCGCATGCCTTGGGCCCGTCTCTTATTCGGCTGGCTGCTGCGTTGTGACGCCGTCGCCGACGGCCTCGCCGCTTTGCTTCCTCTCCAGCTCTTCGACCCAAAGCGAGTGGTGCTCACGCGCCCAGTTCTCGTCGACTTCGCCGCTGCCCATCGCCTCGAACGCGCCTTCCATCCCGATGGTTCCGATGTAGATGTGCGCGATGATGACGGCGGTCAGGAACAGGCTCATGGCGCTATGCCAGACCTGGTTCATCTGCTGCTCCATCATGGCGCTGTAGGGCGGCGGAGGCAGCCCCAGCCAGCCCGGCAGGTCAATACCGATCCTGGCGGCCAGCTCGAACGTGTCGGTCATGAAGTACGTGGTGAACGGAAAGAGTAGCGCCCAGCCCGAGAGCGCCAGCGAGGCGCCGCCCAGAATCGTGAGCCAGAAGATGACCTTCTGTCCAGCGTTGAACTTCTTCGCCGGGGCGTGGACGTTCTTGGACAGCATGCCGCCCCCCTTGGCCACCCAGACGAAGTCGTGCCGGTTGGGGAAGTTGTAGACGACCCATTGGACGAAGATGATCACGAGCCCGGCTATGAAGGCAAAGCCCACGTAGTTGTGGATGTACTTCCCCCACAGCGTGATGGACGCGAACGCCTCGCTCCCGATGAGCGGCAGGAGCACGCTGCGGCCGTAAAGGATGTTGAGGCCGGTCAGTGCCAAGATCACAAACGATCCAGCCGTCAGCCAATGGCCGGCGCGCTCGAAGACTTTGAACCGCGTGATGGTTCGGCCTGAGCGCCCGGCGTGAATCCTGACGCGGCCGCGGATCGCAAAGAACAGCGCCAGAAGCACAATGATCCCAAGCATCGCCCACGCCCCGTAGCGCGGCAGCGGACCGTTGTGGATCTCGCGCCAGAGCTGACCCTCGTACTGGATGAGCGTGCCGGAGCTGGCATCGGGGGAAGCGACGTTGCCCGCCCCGCCCTCCTTGATGGCGCGCCAGATGTCGGAGTCCGAGGCGGAGCCCCGCGTGTTGCCGGGCACCCCGCCGGGGGGCTCATCGAAGCCCTCCGTCGCACTGAGCGGCGGCCGCACCGAGCTTTGGGCATATCCGGCCGAGGCCAATAACCCCGCCGAGACGATGAGGATGATGGCGACCGCGAAGGCGCGCGAAAGCGCCGCTAGGCCCGCCCCGGCCCGGTCAATACGCATTCTCACATGTCCTCCGAAGAACGGGTCCGCGCCGCAAAGGGCACGGACCCGAAAGTCGTGCCGCGATCAGATGCCCGACTTCTGCTCGTAGGCCGTGCCCCAGCCCCAGGCACCGGAGCCGAAGCCACGCGCAACGACGCGTTCGCGGTAGATATTCGACACCACGTCGCCGTCGCCGGCCAGCAGAGCCTTGGTGGAGCACATCTCGGCGCAGAGCGGCAGCTTGCCTTCCGCCAACCGGTTGCGGCCGTACTTGGTGAACTCGGCCTGCGACATGTCCTCTTCCGGACCGCCGGCGCAGAAGGTGCACTTGTCCATCTTGCCGCGCGAACCGAAATTGCCCGCCTGCGGAAATTGCGGCGCGCCGAACGGGCACGCGTAGAAGCAATAGCCGCAGCCGATGCACAGGTCCTTGGAGTGCAGCACCACGCCGTCATCGGTCTGGTAGAAGCAATCCACCGGGCAGACTGCCATGCACGGCGCGTCGGAGCAGTGCATGCAGGCGACCGAAATGGAGCGCTCGCCCGGCTGGCCGTCCTGGATCGTCACCACACGGCGGCGGTTCACGCCCCAGGGCACCTCGTTCTCGTTCTTGCACGCAGTGACGCAAGCATTGCACTCGATGCAGCGCTCGGCGTCGCAGAGGAATTTCATTCGTGCCATATCTTGTCTCCCTCCCTTGGCCTACGCCGCCTCGATCCGGCAAAGCGTCGTCTTGGTTTCCTGCATCTGGGTGACCGAGTCGTAGCCGTATGTCGTCACGGTGTTGACCGACTCACCCAGCACGTACGGATCGGTGCCCTCAGGATACTTGCTCCGCCGATCCTCGCCTTGGTACCAGCCACCGAAGTGGAATGGCATGAAGGCGACGCCGCGACCGACGCGTTCCGTGATCATGGCCATCACCTTCACCTTGGCGCCCTCGGGCCCGTGCACCCAAACCATTTCGCCGTCGCGGATGCCAAGATCGTTGGCGTTCGCGGGATTGATCTCCACGAACATGTCCTGCTGCAGCTCGGCGAGCCACGGGTTCGACCGCGTCTCGTCGCCGCCGCCCTCGTACTCCACCAGGCGTCCCGACGTGAGAATGATCGGGAAGTCCTGTGAGAAGTCCTGCTGCTGGATGGAGGCGTAGAGCGTCGGCAAACGCCAATGGCTGGCCCGGTCGTCCCAGGTCGGGTAGTCGGCGACCAGGTCCCGCCTCGGTGTGTAGAGCGGCTCCCTGTGCAGCGGCACCGGATCGGGGAAGTTCCACACCACCGCCCGCGCCTTCGCATTACCGAAGGGCGCGCAGCCATGCTGGATCGCCACGCGTTGGATGCCGCCGGAAAGGTCGGTCTTCCAGTTGACGCCGCCCATCTTCTCGGCATCGTCGCCACCGGCGACCTTCTTGATGGATTCGAGCTCGTCCGCAGTCAGATCGCCCGCCCAGCCCAGCTTGTCGAGCATGGCGTAGGTGAACTCCGGATAGCCGTCCTCGATCTCCGAACCGACCGGCCAGGACCCCTCGGCGAGCAAGTTGTCGCCGTCGCGCTCCACGCCGAAGTTGGCGCGGAAGCACAACCCACCGTCCGCGACTGGCTGCGACGTGTCGTAGAGCACGTGCGTACCGGGATGCTTCATCTCGGGCGTGCCCCAGCACGGCCACGGCAGACCATAGTAATCGCCGTCGGCCGGACCGCCGGTCGCGCGAAGCGTCGTCCTGTCGAAGTGGTGCTGGTTCTCCATGTGGAGCTTCAGCCGTTCCGGCGACTGGCCGGTGTAGCCGATCGTCCACGTGCCGCGGTTGATCTCCCGCAGAATATCTTCGACCGACGGCTCGGTACCCTCGACCGGGATGTTCTTGAACATCTCGTCCGCGAAGCCGAGCTTCTGGGCGAACAGGTAGAGAATCTCCTGGTCGGTCTTGCACTCGAAAATCGGTTCGAAGACCTTCTCTCGCCACTGCAGGGAGCGATTGGAGGCGGTCACCGAGCCGATAGTCTCGTATTGAGTCGCAGCCGGCAGCAGATAGGCGCCGTCGGTCCGGTCGTGGAGGATGGCCGTGACCGTCGGATACGGGTCGATGACGACGAGGAGATCCAGCGCCTCCATCGCCTTCTTCATCTCCGACATGCGCGTCTGCGAGTTGGGCGCGTGCCCGTGATAGATCATCGCCCGCAGATTATCCGGCTGCCCCACGTTCTCGGTCGCTTCCAAGACGCCGTCGATCCAGCGCGAGACCGGCATGCCCGGCGCCTCCATCAGCTCTTTGGAAGCGAAGCGGCCGAGCAGGTAGTCGTAGTCGACCTCCCAGACCCGCGCCCAGTGCTTCCAAGAGCCTTCGGCAAGGCCGTAATATGCCGGCAGGGTATCGTTGCCGCCGCCGACATCCGTCGCGCCCTGCACGTTGTCGTGGCCGCGGAAGATGTTGGCGCCGCCGCCCGACTTGCCGATGTTGCCGAGCGCCAGCTGGAGGCAGTTGTAAGCGCGGACGTTGTTATTGCCATGATGGTGCTGAGTGCCCCCCATGCACCAAACGATGGTGCCCGGGCGGTTGTTGGCCAGCGTCATCGCTACGCGACGCACCTGCGAGCCGGGGACGCCGGAAACGCGCTCGGTTTCCTCCGGCGTCCACTTGGCTACCTCTGCCCGGACCTGGTCCATGCCCCAGACGCGCTGGCGGAGGTATTCCCTGTCCTCCCAGCCATTCTCGAAGATGTGCCAGAGAATGCCCCAGATCAGCGCCACGTCGGTGCCGGAGCGGAAGCGAACGTATTCGGTGGCATGTGCGGCCGTGCGCGTGAAGCGCGGATCGCACACGATCACCGGCGCATTGTTGACCTCCTTGGCGCGCAACAGATGCAGAAGCGACACCGGATGCGCCTCCGCCGCGTTGCTGCCGATCATGAGGATCGCGCGCGAGTTATGCATGTCGTTGTAGGAGTTGGTCATCGCGCCATAGCCCCAGGTGTTGGCGACACCTGCGACTGTGGTCGAATGACAAATGCGCGCCTGGTGGTCGGTGTTGTTGGAGCCCCAGAACGCGACGAACTTCCTGTGCAGATACGACTGCTCGTTGGAGAACTTCGACGAGTTCGTCCAGAAGACCGCATCCGGTCCCGATGCCTCGCGAATCTCAAGCAGCTTGTCGCCGATCTCGTTGATGGCGTCTTCCCACGACAACCGGGTCCACTTCCCGCCGACCAGCTTGACCGGATATTTGAGCCGGCGCTCGCCGTGCGCATGCTCACGCACTGACGCGCCTTTGGCGCAATGGGCGCCGAGATTGAACGGCGAATCCCAGCCGGGCTCCTGCCCGACCCAAACCCCGTCCACGACTTCCGCCATGACCGTGCAGCCGACGGAGCAGTGTGTGCAAATCGATTTCCTGACTTCCGCCACCTTGGCGCCGGCGGTCTGGGCCTTCGCCTCGCGCACCATACCGGAGGCGAGCGTGGTGGCTGCGGCGAGCCCTCCCACCGTCAAGCCGGAGCGTTTCAGAAAAGCGCGTCGGTCGATTGCTTGATGCGTCAGCTCCTGAAGGGCGGACGACAAGCGGGAGGCAGATCCTACCCCGTTCGTCTTCTTCCGCAACATTGGGCGTCTCCTCTAAGGACAGTATCCGATTGCGCCGACGGCCACCGCCATCGGCAGGCTTTGTGCTGCGGGCTTAGAATTTGGCCAGCTTGTAAAAGGTCTTGACGTGCTCCGTCTCCCGGTAGCCCAGGCTGCCGTCGGCGCGCGTCTCGACTGCTTCGGCGGGCTTTGCGCCCACGGCTAGCGCGGCGCCGCCGGCCACAGTGCCGATCCCGGCGATCCTGAGGAAATCGCGGCGGCTGGCGTCGGCGCCTCTTTCCTTCTTCTTCTTGCTCATAGCTTTCCTCCTTGTGAGATTCCGCAACCGGCCGTCCAGCCGATCACGCCATGTCGAACGCCGCCTCCTCGATCATGAGGAACAGCCGGCCGAGCGTTCCGATTGGCCGGTAGAGATCGCCGGCCTCGGCGTTCTCCAGATCCTTGAAGAAATACGGCGCCCACGAGTTGATGTGATCGCGGAAGAACGCGCGCTGCCGCTCGACCCCGGACTCACTGAACTTTCCGAGAATGAGTCCGACCATGACGTCGAGCAGAGCGGCGATATGATCTTCCGGCTCCTTCACCTTGGGATCGCGCTCCGCGCCGATCTCGCGGAGCTCGCTGCGGATGCGGGCAAGTGGCTTCTCGTGCAGAAAGCCTGTCAAATAGTACGACGCATAGGGGAGGAGCTCGCCGCGGCCGAGGCCGATGAAAAGCGCTTCGTATTCTTCCTTGAGAGTCTTCGGGTCGGCAGCTCGCGCCTTCTCGGCCAAGCGGGCGATGGCCTGGCCAAACTCGGTGTCGTCGCCGGACCACTGTCCGGCATCCGCGAGGAGCTCGGCGTCGGGAGGACGCGCCAAGAAGCGAGCAAGCAGGGCGTAGACATTCGCCCGCAGCCGTTCGGTCTCGTCCAATGTCTGCCGTGCCGCGCTTGACGCCCCTGTCATTCGACGCGCGATTCCTCCCGAATTCCCCTAGCGCGACACTCCCAAATTGCGCGTTCCGGGGCAAGGGAATTCGGTTGTTGAGCGCGCAATTCCAAGATCAGAAACAGGACTCTCTAAGTCTTGTTTGATGTAGACGCTCGCTTGCTGACGGAATCCCGCTGACATCGCTCCGGTCCCGCCGCGAGCCGCACGTCGAGCAGTCCTGGCTATGACTCGATCACGATTTCCGGCGCCTTGCGCTCGACCATGTCGCGCTCTTGCCCGAGGCGCTCGATCACGCGTTCGGCGATCTGGCGGTAGATCTTCGCCACCGCACCGTCAGGCGAAGCGATCACCACGGGCGTGCCGGCGTCGGATTTCTCGCGCACCTCCATGTCGAGCGGCACCGCGCCGAGGAACGGCACGCCGATCCGCGCCGCCTCCGCCTCCGCGCCGCCGTGCCCGAAGATGTGCGAGTGCTCGCCGCAATGCGGGCAGACGAACGTGCTCATGTTCTCTACGATGCCGAGCACCGGCACCTCGGTGCGGCGGAACATGTTCAGCCCCTTGCGCGCGTCGATCAGCGCGAGGTCCTGCGGCGTCGAGACGATCACCGCACCGGCGAGCGGCACCTGCTGCGCCATGGTGAGCTGCGCGTCGCCGGTACCGGGCGGCATGTCGACGACGAGCACGTCGAGCGCGCCCCACTGCACCTCGTTCAGCATCTGCGTCAGCGCCGATATGACCATCGGCCCGCGCCAGATCATCGGCGTCTCCTCGTCGACCAGGAAGCCCATGGACATGACCTTCAGGCCATACCCCTCCAGCGGCTTGAGGATGCGCCCCATGACCGGCTGCGGCCGGCCGGTGATTCTGAGAAGCCGCGGCATGGAGGGGCCATAGATGTCGGCGTCGAGGAGCCCGACCTTGAGGCCGTGCGCCTGCAGGCCGAGCGCCAGGTTGACGGCCGTCGTCGACTTGCCGACGCCGCCCTTGCCCGAGGCCACCGCGATGATCGCCTTGACCGCCTTTACGCCGGCCTCCGGCGCAGGCGACGGGGCAGCGCGCGCGGCGGGCGCGCCGCCGCCGTTCCCGGCTGCGGCGACCGGGGAGCCGGACGGCGCGCTCGCGCCGGCTCCTCTGCGTTCGGCGGTGAGCGCGACCATGGCCGACTCGACGCCCGGAACCGCCATCACCACCTTCTCCACTGCCTGCCGCAGCGGCTCCAGTTCGTTCGCGCGGTCGGAGGGGACCTTCACCGCGAGGATGACCTTGCCGTCGGAAATGGCGATGTCATCCGCGCCCACCAGGCCGAGGTCGACGATGTTGCCGGAGAGCTCAGGCCCCTTCACTTTCCTGAGCGCATCTAGAATCTGAGCCTTAATCTGCGAACTCATTGAATTTCAGAGGTTCCCTGTTCGACTATCTCGCGTCGGCCAGCGCAATCGCAGCGCCCGCAGCTCCGTCTACCCGACCCGCCGGATCAGCGAGAGGCGGGTGGCTGGGGCGCCAGGATTCGAACCTGGGATCGCGGGACCAAAACCCGCTGCCTTACCGCTTGGCTACGCCCCAATATCGCCGACCGCGCTGCGCGGCGATATAGACATAACGCCGGAGCGCAGCAATGAAGGCCTCCGCCGGGCCGGCGGCGGCGCGCTTGCGGCTCCGCCGGTCAGCCGCTATATCCGCGCGGCCTTCAGCGGAGCGTAGCGCAGCCTGGTAGCGCACCTCGTTCGGGACGAGGGGGTCGCAGGTTCAAATCCTGCCGCTCCGACCAGCCAACCGCGAGCCAGCGCCCTCAGCCCTCGGGCCGCAACCGATCGTCGAGCGGGTCCGGTCGATAAACGATGCGGTCCGCCAGGGGGATCGCCAGCAGCGACGCGATCAGCCAGGTCAGCACCCCGGCTCTCCACGAGCCTGTCGCGGCCCACGCCACGGTCCCAGCCGCGACCGCGGTGAGCATCGTTACGAGGAAGCCCTTCATCACGTAGATCATGCGCGGCCTCCCTCAAGCGCCGAAGAGGTCGAAGACGCCGCTGAGGGCAACGACAAAGCCGAGGCCGAACATCGCAGTGAAGAAGATCGGCAACCACGTGGAATTCGCGGGGACCACAGCGGGTCGCCCGCCAGCGCGTGTCGCTTCGTGAGCTTGATCAGCGCGACCGACAGCGCGAGCAGAACTGCTCCCAATGTTACCATCATCATGGGAAATTGCCTTCGGCCGACGCCGCGCGTTGCGCGGATCGGCACCGATGTTGATGTGAGGACTAGCGAATTTAGCCAGGGCCCTGCCGCTGAACGCGGCCGGGCAGCGCGCCGGCTACGCGATGGCGCGACCGTGACGCGGGGGCGAGCGGGCGCGGGAAACGGGCGTCGCCCGCGCCCGCGGCTCGCCCACCATCGGAGCAGCGTGGACGGGCTTGGCGTGCAGCCGCTCGCGCTGGAAACCGGAAAGGTGCGCCGGGTCGGCGCCGCCGCCTACTGCGACCTCGGCGGCCCGCTTCACGGTGCGGACGCGGGCCTCAGCCTCCGAACGGCTTAGGGCGGCGCCGGCGTCGCGGGCATAAAGGCTCGGCTCGTCAAATCCTACGCACGGTCCAAGTGAGCACGCCGGCGCGGCCAGCGGCGCCAGGGTGAGCAGCGCGGCCAGGAGCCATGCGCACCAATCCAGGGGAAACCGAGGTGGGCCAGAGCGGCGATAAGGGTCAGCCGAAGCGCGCAAGTACGATCAACCAAATGACCCGCGAGGATTCGGGGCCGACAGCATTTACGCCCTCGCCAGCTTTTCGTCCATCGCCTCATTCGGCGATGTGGCGGCAAGCCCCCCGGGCCAGATCGGGCGCCGCCTTCCGGCTCCCTTATCAACGCGCGGTAGTGTTCGCAATTCTGCGAGCGCTGCGCGACGCTGTTGATTTCCTCCCTGTTTCCGTCATTACCTAGGCACAGCAGAGCGGCGCGGATGGCGCGCGCTCCTTGTTTGTACTCTCGGGAGGTTTGCAATGTATCTCAGACGAATGACGAAGGCGGCGCTTATCGGCGTCAGCTTGGCGGCGCTTGGCGCCTTTGGCGCTTCCGCGAAGACGCTTGTCTTCTGCTCGGAGGGCAGCCCGGAAGGCTTCAATCCGCAGTTCTATTCCGCTGGCACGACCTTCGACGCCACGTCGCGCCCGGTCTTCAACCGACTCGTCGACTTCGAGCGCGGCACCACCAACCTCGGGCCGTCCTTGGCGGAAAGCTGGGACGTCTCCGACGACGGCCTGGAGGTGACGTTCCACCTCCGCCAGGGCGTCAAGATCCACCACAACGACCACTTCACCCCGACGCGCGACTTCAACGCCGACGACGTGATCTTCACCTTCGAGCGGCAGTGGAAAGAGGACCATCCCTACCACGCGGTAAGCGGCGGCACTTATCAGTACTTCAATTCCAAGGCGATGCCGACGCTGCTGAAGGAGATCGTCAGGGTCGACGACCATACGGTCACCTTCGTGCTCAATCAGTTCGACGTGACCTTCGTCGCCGTGCTCGCTATGGACTTCGCCTCCATCATGTCGGCCGAGTATGCCGACGCGATGATGGAAGCCGGCACGCCCGAGGTCGTTGACACCGACCCGATCGGCACCGGCCCGTTCCGTTTCGTCAGCTACCAGCAGGACGCGGTGATCCGCTACGAGGCTTTCGACGACTATTTCGAAGGGCGCGCGCTGATCGACGACCTGGTCTACGCCATTACCCCGGACGCTTCGGTGCGCTACCAGAAGCTCAAAGCCGGCGAATGCCACGTGATGACGTATCCCAATCCGGCCGACATCCCGGCGATGGCCAACGATCCCGACGTGAATCTGCTCGAGCAGGAAGGCTTCAACGTCGGCTATGTCGGCTATCACGCGCAAAAGCCCCCGCTCGACGACCATCGGGTGCGCAAGGCGCTCAACATGGCGATCGACAAGCAGGCGATCATCGACGCGGTCTACCAGGGCGCCGGCGTCGTCGCAAAAAATCCCATCCCGCCGTCTATGTGGTCGTACAACGACGACGTGGTCGACGATCCCTATGATCCGGAGGCGGCGCGCGCTCTGCTCGCGGAGGCCGGACATCCGGATGGGTTCTCGCTCGACCTGTGGGCGATGCCGGTGGCGCGGCCGTACAATCCCGACGCGCGGCGCATGGCCGAGATGATCCAGGCAGACTGGGCGGAGATCGGCGTCACCGCGGAGATCGTGTCGTTCGAGTGGGGCGAGTATCTGGAGAAGGTGCGGCTTGGCGAGCAGATGACCTACCAGCTCGGCTGGACCGCCGACATCGCCGATCCCGACAA
Organism: uncultured Propylenella sp.; assembly: GCA_964487455.1. GTDB lineage: Bacteria > Pseudomonadota > Alphaproteobacteria > Rhizobiales > Afifellaceae > DASWJZ01. The sequence goes on along the minus strand of CAZARE010000093.1, from coordinate 4,881 downwards.
CTTCCTCTCGGTGCTGCTCGGCTGCGAGTCGATCGGCGCGAACAACCGGTCGTTCTGGTGCCATCAGCCGTTCGAGGATTTGATCCAGGAGGCCAAGAAGACCGCTGACGTCGAACGCCGCACCGAGCTCTACAGGCAGGCGCAGGTCATCTTCAAAGAGCAGGCGCCGTGGGCGACGATCGCGCATTCGATCGTCCATAAGCCGGTGCGCCCGGAGGTAGTCGACTTCCGCATCAGCCCGTTCGGCTCCCACATCTTCTACGGCGTCGACATCGCCGAGTAGGGATGCGCGCCGCGGACAACGAAGTGGCGGGGCGGCGATAGCCGCCCCGTTGCGCCATGCGCCGCGAGGGCGAAGCCCACCGCACTCCCCGAGGCTCGGCAACGCGGGACCCGTACAAGCGCCGGCGGCACCCATGACGCGATGATCCGATTCATTCTCTATCGGGTCGGCCTGCTGATCCCCACCTTTATCGGGGTGACGATCGTCGCCTTCATGTTCATCCGCGTGCTTCCCGGGGATCCGGTGCTGCTGCTCGGCGGAGAACTGGCAATAACGCCGGAACGCTACGAGCAGCTGCGCGTGCAGTTCGGCTTCGACCGGCCAATCTGGGCACAATATCTCGATTTCCTCGGCAGCGTCGTGCAGGGAGACCTCGGCCGCTCGATCGTCACCCGCCGACCGGTGCTCGATGACTTCTTTCGGCTTTTCCCCGCGACCCTCGAGCTCTCGCTCTCGGCTATCCTTTTCGCGCTAGCGCTCGGCATTCCGGCGGGAGTGATCGCGGCAGTGCGGCGCGGCAAGGCTTACGACCACGTCCTGATGTCCACCGCGCTTGTCGGCTATTCCATGCCGATCTTCTGGTGGGCGCTTCTTCTCATCATCGTATTCTCCGGCTGGCTCGGCTGGACTCCCGTCTCCGGCCGCATCTCACTGATGCATCATTTTCCGCCGGTCACTGGCTTCATGCTCATCGACAGCTTCCTTTCCGGTCAGCCGGGCGCGTTCCGCTCGGCGGTGTCGCACCTTGTGCTGCCCACCATCGCTCTCGGCACGATTCCGCTCGCGGTTATCGCGCGACAGACGCGTTCCGCCATGCTCGAAGTGCTCGGCGAGGATTTCGTGCGCACGGCGCGCGCGAAGGGGCTACCGCCGCTTCGCGTCGTCGGCGTGCACGCCCTCAGGAACGCGCTCATTCCGGTCGTGACGACGATCGGCCTGCAGGTCGGTGTACTGCTCGGCGGCGCCATCCTGACGGAGACCATCTTCGCCTGGCCCGGCATCGGCAAGTGGATGGTCGATTCGATCTCGCGGCGCGACTATCAGGTGGTGCAGAGCGGGCTGCTGCTGATCGCGCTCGTCGTCATGATCGTCAACCTCATCGTCGACCTGCTCTATGGGCTCATCAACCCGCGTATCCGGCACAACTGAGAGGAACGATGGCGCATACGCAAGATATCGTCGTTCCGGAAAAGGTTGAGGCGGAGCGCAACGCTACGCAGGCCGGATGGCAGGCGCGGCGGGCGATGGTTGCCGAGTTCTGGTTCTATTTCTCCAAGAACAAGGGCGCCGTGGCCGGTCTTTTCGTTTTTGGTGCGCTGGTTGCGGTCGCCGTCCTTGCGCCACTGCTTGCCCCGCACTCACCGACCGCGCAAGACCGCGCCGCGCTCCTCGTGCCTCCGTTCTGGCAGGAGGGCGGCACCGCTGCCTACTTGCTGGGAACCGATCCCGTGGGGCGTGATATTCTTTCACGCCTCATCTACGGTGCCCGCTTCTCGCTCTTCATCGGCGTCGTCGTGGTGATAGGAGCGCTCACCAGCGGCATCGTGCTCGGCCTGATCGCCGGCTATTTCCGCGGCTGGATCGACACCGTGATCATGCGGATCATGGACGTCATCCTCGCTTTCCCCTCGCTGCTCCTCGCGCTGGTGCTGGTGGCGGTGCTCGGGCCGGGGCTGATGAACGCCATGATCGCGATCGCGGTCGTCTATCAGCCGCATTTCGTCCGCCTCACCCGCGCCGCGGTCATGGCCGAGAAGACGAAGGACTATGTCGTCGCCTCCCGTGTCGCCGGCGCTGGGCCCATTCGGCTGATGCTGAAGACAATCCTCCCCAACTGCCTGGCACCGCTCATCGTGCAGGCCACGCTCTCGTTCTCCACGGCCATACTCGACGCCGCCGCGCTCGGCTTTCTCGGCATGGGCGCGCAGCCGCCCACGCCGGAATGGGGGACCATGCTCGCCACAGCGCGCGAGTTCATCCTGCGCGCCTGGTGGGTGGTCACCTTCCCCGGGCTCGCCATCCTCATAACCGTGCTCGCCATCAACCTGATCGGTGATGGCCTCCGCGACGCGCTCGACCCGAAGCTCAAGCGGAGCTGAGAAATTGCCCCTTCTCGAGATCCGCAACCTCTCCGTCACTTTCGCCACCGCGGCGGGACCCTTCAAAGCCGTCGACAGGGTCGATCTCGACGTCGATGCGGGGGACGTCGTAGCGATCGTCGGCGAGTCCGGATCGGGCAAGTCGGTGGCGATGCTCGCGGTGATGGGCCTGTTGCCCGACACCGCCACCGTCACCGCCGACCGCCTGCGGTTCGCCGACGAGGACCTGGCCAGGCTCGCGCCGCGCCGGCGACGCAAGGTCATCGGGCGCGACCTTTCGATGATCTTTCAGGACCCGATCGCCAGCCTCAATCCCTGCTTCACCGTCGGCTTCCAGATCGGCGAAGCGCTGAAGGCGCATCTCGACCTGGACCGCCAGGCGCGGCGGGAGCGGAGCATCGCGCTCTTGCGCGACGTCGGCATTTCTGAGCCGGAACGGAGGCTTTCCGCCTTTCCGCACCAGCTCTCCGGCGGCATGAGCCAGCGCGTGATGATCGCCATGGCGCTCTCCTGCCGTCCGAAGCTGCTCATCGCCGACGAGCCGTCGACGGCGCTCGACGTGACCATCCAGGCGCAGATACTCGACCTGCTCCTCGACCGGCAGCGCGAGACAGGCATGGGCCTGATCCTTATCACGCACGACATGGGCGTGGTCGCCGAGACCGCGCAACGCGTCGTCGTGCAATATGCCGGGCAGCAAGTGGAGCGGCAGGGCGTGCACGGCCTCTTCGCGCGTCCGCATCACCCCTACACGGCGGCATTGCTGGCGGCCCTACCCGACCGCGCTACCGGAAACCGCTTGCCGGCGATCCGCGGCGTCGTGCCAGGTCAAGGCGACCTCCCCTCGGGATGCCTGTTCAATCCGCGTTGCGATTTCGCCACCGAGATGTGCCGCAAGGTGGTTCCGCCGGTCCAGCCGCTGGAGCTCGGCTGCGCCCTCTGCCACTATCCGCGCCATGCGCGAAAGGAGGCGGCATGAGCGCGATCATCGAGGCCGCCGGCCTGACACGCCATTACGCCATCAGCCGCGGCGTTTTCCGCCACCCCGCAACGGTGCGCGCGCTCGCCGGAGCAACGTTCTCCGTCGAGGCCGGCAAGACGCTGGCCGTGGTCGGCGAGTCGGGCTGCGGGAAGTCGACGCTCGCGCGGCTGATCACCATGATCGAGCCCGCCTCCGACGGCAGGCTCGTCATTGATGGCGTCGACGTCGCGCACGGCGACCGCGCAAAGCTGAGGGCGTTGCGCAAGACCGTGCAGATCGTTTTTCAGAATCCGTACGGCTCGCTCAACCCGCGGCAGAAGGTCGGCACCATCCTGGAGGAGCCGCTCCTCATCAACACGCGGCTTCCTTCCGCCGAACGCCGCGCCAGAGCCCTCGACATGCTAAGGCGCGTGGGGCTGAGGCCGGAGCACTATGGGCGCTACCCGCACATGTTCTCCGGCGGGCAGCGCCAACGCATCGCGGTGGCGCGAGCGTTGATGCTGGAACCGAAAATCCTGGTCCTGGACGAGCCTGTCTCCGCTCTCGACGTCTCGATCCAGGCGCAGATCCTCAACCTCCTCGCGGACCTGCAGGAGCAGTTCGGCCTGACCTATATCTTCATCAGCCACGATCTGTCGGTCGTGCGCTTCGTCGCCGACGACGTAATGGTGATGTATCTCGGCCGGCCCGTGGAGATCGCGCCCGTGGAGGATATTTTCCAGCGGCCGCAGCATCCCTACACGCGCGCGCTGCTGTCGGCGACGCCGGTCGCCGACCCGCAGAAGCGGCGCGCCAAGATCAAGCTGGAAGGCGAGCTGCCCTCCCCGTTCGAGCCGCCGGACGGATGCCCCTTCCATCCACGCTGTCCTTATGTACGCGCTCCGATTTGCACCGAGAAGCTTCCGGACCTCATGCCCGCCGGGCCCACGCTGCACGCCTGCCACGGCGTCGCAGAAGGCTGGGTCCCCGAGCCCACGCCGGAAGCCTTCGGCAGGTCCTGACGATCCCCCGATGACCCTCGTCCTCGACCGCGAGTTCGACCCGCGTCACGGGGACGCCGTCGAGGTCGCACCCGGCGTGCGCCGGGTGACGGCGCCGAACGTCAGCCCGTTCACCTTCGGCGGCACCAACACGTTCCTGATCGGTACGCGCGAGCTCGCCGTTCTGGATCCCGGCCCCGCCGACGAAGCGCACATCGAGGCGTTGATGCAGGCAATCGGGGGCGCCCGCGTCGCCCACATTCTCGTCTCGCATACGCATCGCGACCATTCGCCCGGCGCGCGGATCCTGCAATCGCGAACCGGTGCCCCGATCCTTGCCGCAGGACGGCCCCGCGCCGTGCGCGATCTCCATCCCGGGGAGGAAACGCTGCTCGATGCCGCCGGCGACGATGACATGGCGCCCGACATCACGTTCGAAGACGGCGAGCTCGTCGAGGGGACCGACTATAGGCTGGAAGCGCTGGCCACGCCCGGGCACACGGCCGACCACTTATCCTTTGCGCTGATCGGTGAAGA
>CAZARE010000092.1:0-4954 GCA_964487455.1 uncultured Propylenella sp. | reverse complement strand
GCTTCGCCGCTATTGCGCTTCGCCCTGCGGAAATCGCGGCCGATTACTGGGCCATCGCGCGCGCCGAGCGCGGCTGGCGGCTGGAGCTCGCCTGGCGCACGCCTCCCGACCTGCGCGAGCTCGCGGCGCGACTTTTCTCTCGCGATGCGGACGCCACCGAGCTGCTGTCCTACGAGCACCTGCAAGCCGGTCAGCACCGTTTCGCGGCCTTTGACGGGGACCGGCTTCGCGGCGTCCTTTATGTCGCGACCGAGCCGGTCAAGGTGGCGCGCGCCTTCGCCGCCTCGTGTCTCGTGCAGACTTATCCCGACGCCGCCTCCCGGCTGCGCATCCTCGCCGGCCGCCGCGCGAGCGACCTCGAGGACCCCGGCGCTATCGTCTGCTCCTGCTTCCAGGTCGGTTTCAACACCGTCGCCCGTGCTGTGCGAAGCGGCCATTGCACGAGCGTCGCCGAGGTCGGCGAGGCGCTTGCGGCCGGGACGAATTGCGGCTCGTGCCGCGCGGAGATCATCCGGATCGTCGATGCCGAGCGACTCGGAAGGGCCGGCACTCGTGCACGCGTCGGCAGGGCGTGAAGCTCCCGCCGCCCGCCGCCCGCCACCATTCGCCGCTTCAATGCCAGACTTCACCGTCAGCGCTTGCGGAGGCCGTCCACGAAGATGTCGGCGAGCCGTAGCGCGGTCTTCTGCCAATCGGGCGTGTCGTAGACGTTGTAGGACATCCCCGCGAGCGCACGCAGAAGATCCTCGGGCGTGATGTCGGCGCGAATGTCGCCGGCGGCGATGGCGCGGTCGAGCAGCAGGCCGACGGCTTGCCGCAAGCGCTCGAACGAATAGGCGTAGAGCTCCGATGGGCCGTACGCCGCGAGCGCCAGGGCTGTTACCATGCCCTTCTTCGTCGCGACGAGCCGGACATTGGCATGCAGCCACCGCCGGAGGGCTTCCACGGGGGCGACTTCGCGCCCGAGCCGCTCAGCGAGATCGCCGAGCTGATCCACCTCGTGGCGATACACCGCCTCGAACAGAGCTTCACGCGTCGGGAAGTGGCGATAGAGCGTTCCGATGCCGACGTGCGCGCGCTTCGCGACGGCCTCGAGGCTGGCGTCAGGGCCGCCTGCGCTGAAGACGTCGGCGGCCGCCTCAAGCAGCCGCTCGCGATTGCGGACCGCGTCGGAACGGGGCTTGCGCGCGGGCTTCTTGGTGCGACCTGGCATAACGCCTGACTTGCCCCTTGCAAAACGGAGGCAGCCTCCGTATAGTGCTTCCCGGGTGCTGAAGCACAGACACCCCGCATCAGGACGGACGACCCGGCGTCATCGAGAACCCGCAGTCGCCGCCCCCCGACACTCCCTCATAGCCGCTGTGCGGCCTCGATTTCTACACCAGCCAGACTGAACTGATTGGAGTCTTGCATGACCTTCTCCATCAGCCTCACCGTGAACGGCGCGCGGCGGGACGTGGCGCTCGACGATCCGCGCGTCACGCTCCTCGATCTCCTGCGCGAGCGTCTCGACTTGACCGGAACCAAGAAGGGCTGCGACCGGGGGCAGTGCGGCGCCTGCACGGTCCTCCTCAATGGCAGACGGGTGAATTCGTGCCTCGCTCTGGCGCTGAGCTGCGACGGCGCGGAGGTCGTCACCATCGAAGGCTTGGCCGACGGCGAAGCGCTTCACCCGGTGCAGGCCGCCTTCATCGAACATGACGGTTTCCAGTGCGGCTTCTGCACGCCCGGGCAGATCATGAGCGCTGTGGGCCTGATCGCGGAAGGGCAGGCGGGCGACGACCCCGAGCGCATCCGCGAGGGCATGAGCGGCAACCTCTGCCGATGCGGCGCCTATCGGGGCATCACCGAGGCGGTGCTCGATGCGCAGAAGACCCTTGCAGAGCGTGAGCGGAGGAGTGCGGCATGAAACGCTTCGACTATGTGAAACCGGCAACGGTTCCGGAAGCGATTGCGGCGGCGGCCGAGCCGGGCTCCGCCTATCTCGCGGCCGGTACCAATCTTCTCGACCTGATGAAGGGCGGCGCCGTCCGTCCTGACCGGCTGGTCGACGTGACGCGCCTTCCGGGGCTCGATGGCATCGAACGACTGTCCGACGGCAGCCTGCGGATCGGCGCGCTGGTGCGCAACGCGGACCTCGCCCACGACGCGGATTTCGCCCGCGTTTATCCGGCCGTCGCCGAAGCGCTGCTGTCCGGTGCTTCGGGTCAGCTTCGCAACGCCGCGACGGTCGGCGGCAATCTGCTGCAGCGGACGCGCTGCAGCTACTTCTATGACGTTGCGAGCGCCTGCAACAAACGCGCGCCGGGCTCCGGCTGCGACGCGCTCCATGGCGAGAACCGGCTCTCCGCGGTGCTCGGCTGGAGCGAGCACTGCATCGCGACGCATCCGTCGGACTTCTGCGTGCCGCTTGTCGCCCTCGACGCGGTCGTGGAGATAGAGGGCAGGGCGGGCCGGCGCGACATTGCGCTGGAGGATCTGCATACCCTGCCGGGAAACACGCCGGAGCGGGAAACAGCGCTGGAGCCGGGCGACCTGATCGTGGCGGTACGTCTTCCGGCCGAGGCCGCTACCTTCGCACCCCACGCGCGCTATCTGAAGCTGCGCGAGCGTATGTCCTTCGCATTCGCGGTCGTGTCAGCCGCCGCGGCTCTCGAAATCGAGGATGGCACGATCAGGAGCGCACGGCTCGCGCTTGGCGGCGTCGCGGCAAAGCCCTGGCGGGCGCGCGCGGCGGAGGCGGTGCTGGCGGGCGGGCGGGCGAGCGAGACCGAGTTCCGGCGTGCCGCAGAAGCGGCGCTCGCCGGCGCAAGATCCGCTGGCGACAACGCTGCGAAGATCGAGCTCGCGAAGGGGATCGTCGTGCGCGCGCTCACGCTTGCCGCGGCGGGGACGCCAGATCCTCTCCCCGCCTTGCCGGCATCTCCCTTCTCCCCGGTTCCCGGAGTCAGCCTCAATGCCTGAGATCAATCCTGTGCAAGCCTCGCCGCATCAGCGCTACGGCTCGAATGAGGGTCAGCCACTCACCCGCCGCGACGGCGTTCTCAAAGTCACCGGTCGCGCGACCTACGCCGCGGACAACCATCCGCAGGGGATGCTCCATGCGGTCTATGCCGTCAGCACCATCGCGCGCGGCCGCGTCACGCATCTCGACGTCGACGCCGCCAAGGCTCATCCCGGCGTCGTGGAGGTGATCACGCCGGCCAACCGGCCGCCGCTCAACGGGGATCCGGAAGCGAAGGGGCACATCTTCGCGTTCCGCATCGACGTACTGCAGAACGACCGCGTACGTTATGCCAACCAGCCGATCGCGCTCGTTGTCGCGGAAACGCTGGAGGCGGCGACCGAAGGCGCGGCGCTGCTGGCGCCGCGTTACGAGGTGGAGCCCGCTCGCGCCGGGCTCGATGTCGAGCGCTTCGTTCCAGACGCCGTCGGAATCGGCGGGCCGGCCAGCGTTGTGGACGGCGACGTCGAGGCGAGGCTGGCCGCGGCAGCCGAGCGGATCGACGCGAGCTATGACACGCCGCCGCAATACCACAACGCGATGGAGCCGCATGCCATCGTCGCGACGTGGGACGGCGACCGACTCTCGCTCGACGTGCCGAACCAGGCGCCGGCGATGGCACAGACGGCGTTTGCCGACTATTTCGGCGTTCCGCCAGAAAAGGTCCTGATCCGCTCGCCTTTCATCGGCGGCGGCTTCGGGTCGAAGGCGATCCTCGCCGGGCCGCAGATTCTGTGCGTCCTGGCGGCGCGCATGCTGGACCGGCCGGTGAAGCTGGTGCTCACGCGCAGCCAGATGTTCGGCCCCGTCGGTCATCGCGGACAGACGCGACAATTGCTGCGGCTCGGCATGGAGGCGGATGGCCGGTTGACCGCGCTTGCCCACCACGCGGTCGCGGCCACTTCGAGCTTCGACGACTTTATCGAGCCTCCGGCCGCCGTCTCGTCCTTGGTCTACGCCAGCCCCGCTATCGCCATGACCCACGAGGCGGTGCGAAACGACATCGGTACGCCGGGCCCGATGCGGGCGCCGGGCGCGGCGTCAGGCTCGGCTGCGCTGGAAGCCGCCATCGACGAGGCAGCCGAAGCGTGCGGCATGGATCCGCTGGACTTCAGGCTGAGGAACTATGCCGAGGTCGAGCCGATCAGCGGCAAGCCGTACTCGTCGAAGGCGCTTCGCGAATGCTACGCCGAGGGCGCCAAGGCCTTCGGCTGGTCGGGGCGGCCGCTGGCGCCGCGACAGATGCGGGACGAAGCCGGCATGCTCGTCGGCTGGGGCATGGGCACGGCCGTCTTCCATTGCCCGATGTTCGCGGCGGAGGCGCGGGCGGTGCTCCGCCATGACGGAACGGCGCTGATGGAGACAAGCGCCATCGACATGGGGCAGGGGGCTCTGACCTCGCTCGCTCAGATCGCCGCCGACGGGCTTGGGCTGCATATCGATCAGATCGAGTTCCGCGCCGGCCGCTCGGATCTGCCGGACGGGGGCATCGCCGGCGGCTCGGGCCATACGGCGACGGCCGGCATGGCGATCGACGCGGCGGGCAGCGACGCTATCGCGCGGCTTGCCGACCTCGCCACGGCGCACCCGGACTCGCCGCTCTTCGGCGCCGGCAATTCCGGCGTGATCGCCCGCGGCGGTCGGCTCCATCACAGCGAGGACGAGAGCCGCAGCGAGAGCTATGCGGACATCCTCGCCCGCGCCGGACTGATGGAGCTGGAGGGAGCGGGCAAGGGCTCGCGCCACCCGGACGCGGCGGAGGAGCATGCGCTGCAGGCGCATGGCGCGGTGTTCGCCGAGGTGAAGGTCGATCCCGATCTCGGCCAGGTGCGCACCACCCGCCTGGTCGGCGCCTTCGCGGCCGGCCGGATCATCAATCCGCGTCTGGCGCGCAGCCAGCTTCTCGGCGGCATGATCTGGGGCGTGTCGTTCGCGCTGCACGAAGGGGCG
>CAZARE010000091.1:0-3476 GCA_964487455.1 uncultured Propylenella sp. | reverse complement strand
GGGGCCGAGCACCGCCTGCACCTGCGCGTCGAAATCCGCGTAGTGCTGCGTCACCGCCCAGATCATCATGATGAGATGGTGCGGCGCCGCGGGCGCGAGCTTGCCCTCGGCCATCCACCCGGAGATCACCGCCGCCTCGCGGTCGACCAGCTCCTTCATCGGCCCTTTGAGGAAGGCGTCGATCGCCGGCGCGCCGTGCAGGATCTCGTTGGCGAAGAGACGCGAGGCGGCCGGCCGCCGCCGCGACATTTCGAGCTTCGTCGCGATGTAGCGGCCGATCTCCTGAAGGGGATCGCCCGCCGGATCGAGCGCCGCGAGCGGCTCGAGCCAGAGCTTCAGCGTGTCCTCCAGCACCGCGACGTAGATCGCCTCCTTGGAGCGGAAGTAATAGAGGAGGTTCGGCTTCGACAGGCCCGCCTTCTCCGCGATGCGGTCAACGGTGGCGCCGCGGAAGCCGTTGGCGGAGAATACGTCCAGCGCGGCTTCCAGGATGACCTTTCGGTTCTTCGTCTGGATGCGGGTCGTTCTTTTTGGCGGCGGCTCGGGCCGGTTCACGCGCGTGATCCTGATCTTTCGCCTTGACCGGCTTTGCCGCCGAACCTAGCGTCGATTTTGACCAATCAGTCAAGTTTGGCTTGGCGCCTGAAACCGGCTAGACGACGGCGCCAGCCCGATCACGCGGCGGAGCGACGACCATGTTGCAGACAGCGCCCATCGCCAACAATCTTGAAGCCTATTGGATGCCGTTCTCGGCCAACCGGCAGTTCAAAAAGGCGCCGCGTCTGTTGGTGCGCGCCGAAGGCATGCACTATTGGAGCCACGATGGGCGGCAGGTGCTCGACGGCACGGCGGGACTGTGGTGCGTGAACGCCGGTCATGCCCGGCCGGAGATCGCCGAAGCGGTCAAGGAGCAGCTGCTCGAGCTCGACTACGCCCCGGCGTTCCAGATGGGCCATCCCAAGGTGTTCGAGCTCGCCGCGCGGCTGGCGGCGATTGCGCCGTCGGGGATCGACCACGTCTTCTTCACCAATTCCGGCTCCGAATCCGTCGAGACGGCGCTGAAGATGGCGCTCGCCTATCACCGGGTGAAGGGCGACGGCAGCCGCATGCGCCTCATCGGCCGCGAGCGCGGCTATCACGGCGTCAATTTCGGCGGCATCTCGGTCGGCGGCATGGTCGCCAACCGCAAGCACTTTGGCATGATGCTGGCCGGCGTCGACCACATCCGCCACACCCATGACCCGCAGCGCAACGCCTTCACGCGCGGCGTCCCGGAGCATGGCGCGGAGCTGGCCGACGATTTGGAGCGCCTTGTCGCGCTGCATGATCCCTCGACGATCGCCGCAATCATCGTGGAGCCGGTCGCGGGCTCCGCCGGCGTCCTTGTTCCGCCGAAGGGCTATCTGCAGCGGCTCAGGGAAATCTGCGACCGGCACGGCATCCTGCTCATCTTCGACGAGGTCATCACCGGCTTCGGCCGCCTCGGCGCACCGTTCGCGGCGGAGTATTTCGGGGTCACGCCGGACATCATGACCACCGCCAAGGGGCTGACCAACGGCGTCGTGCCCATGGGCGCCGTGTTCGTGAAGAAGGAGATCTACGAGGCCTTCATGCAGGGCCCCGAGCATCTGATCGAGTTCTTCCACGGCTACACCTACTCGGGGAACCCTGCCTCCTCTGCCGCCGCCCTCGCCGTGCTCGACATCTATCAGCGCGAGGGGCTCTTCACCCGCGCGGCCGAACTCGCCAAGGATTGGGAGGATGCGCTGCACAGCCTCAAGGGATTGCCGCACGTCATCGATGTCCGCAACATCGGCCTGGTCGGTGCCGTCGAGTTGGAGCCTATCGCCGGCGAACCGGCGAAGCGCGCCTTCACCGCATTCCTCGATGCCTACGAGCAGGGCATTCTGATCCGCACCACCGCCGACACCATCGCGATGTCGCCGCCCCTCATCATCGACAAAGGTGAGATCGGCTTCCTCGTCGACAAGCTCGCCGGCGTCATCAAGCATCTTCACTAGGGCAGAGAAGGACCATGCAACGCATCGCCAACGCCATCAACGGCCGGGTGGAGCCGTCGGCCTCCAGCCGCTCTTCGCCGGTGTTCAATCCCGCGACGGGCGAGCAGAGCGGAGAGATTGGGCTCTCGAATGCCGCGGAGGTGGACCGGGCGGTAGAAGCCGCCAAGCAGGCGGCGCCGGAATGGGGCCGCACCCCGCCGCTGAAGCGCGCGCGCCTCATGTTCAAATTCAAGGAGCTCGCCGAGCGGAATGCCGACAAGCTCGCCCGCGCACTTTCCGCCGAGCACGGCAAGACCCACGACGACGCCATGGGCGAGGTAGCGCGCGGCCTCGAAGTGGTGGAGTTCGCCTGCGGCATCCCGCAGCTCCTCAAAGGGGAATTCTCGCGCAACGTCGGGCCGGAGATTGACACCTATTCCGACCGTCAGCCGCTCGGAGTCTGCGCCGGCATCACGCCGTTCAACTTTCCCGTCATGGTGCCGATGTGGATGTACCCGATGGCGGTCGCCTGCGGGAACACCTTCGTGCTGAAGCCGTCGGAGCGCGATCCCTCCGCCTCCATGCTCGCGTTCGAGCTCTTCAAGGAGGCTGGCTTTCCTGACGGCGTGCTCAACATCGTGCACGGCGACAAGGAGGCGGTCGACGCCATCCTCGACCATCCCGACATCAAGGCGGTCAGCTTCGTCGGCTCCACGCCGATCGCCGAATACGTCTATAGGCGCGGCACCGCCGCCGGTAAGCGCGTGCAGGCGCTCGGCGGCGCCAAGAACCACATGATCGTCATGCCCGACGCCGACATGGACAAGGCCGCCGACGCGCTTATGGGCGCCGGCTACGGCTCCGCCGGCGAGCGCTGCATGGCCATATCCGTTGCCGTCCCTGTTGGGGAGGAGACGGCGAACAAGCTGGTGGAAGAGCTCGCCCCGCGCGTGCGCGCGCTGAAGGTCGGGCCGGCCACCGATCCCGACGCCGAGATGGGTCCGCTGGTGACAAAGCAGCACCTGGAGAAGGTGCTCGGCTACATCGACAAGGGCATCGAGGAAGGGGCGGAGCTTGTCGTCGACGGCCGCGGCCTGAAGCTTCAGGGCTACGAGAACGGCTACTTCGTCGGCGGCTCGCTATTCGACCATGTGAAGCCGCACATGACCATCTACAAGGAGGAGATTTTCGGGCCGGTGCTCTCAGTGGTGCGCGCCGACAGCTACGACGCCGCCGTCGACCTCATCAACAAGCATGAGTACGGCAACGGCACCGCGATCTTCACCCGCGACGGCGACGCAGCGCGCACCTTCGCCGACCAGATCGAGATCGGCATGGTCGGCATCAACGTGCCGATTCCGGTGCCGGTGGCGTATCATTCCTTCGGCGGCTGGAAGCGCTCGCTGTTCGGCGACCACGCCGCGTATGGGCCCGAAGGCGTGCGCTTCTATACACGGCTGAAGACCGTGACGACGC
>CAZARE010000090.1:0-12942 GCA_964487455.1 uncultured Propylenella sp. | reverse complement strand
CCTGGCCTTATCGGGCAAGGCGGCGCAGTCAACGTCATCACCCAGCCCGTCGAGACCGACCAGGGCGGGCAGACCGTCACGGCGCTCGGGACGGCCAAGGCTGCGCGCTCCGTCACGCTCTACCCGCAGGTCACCGGGATCGTCACGGACGTGCCTTTCCGCCCGGGGGAGGTTGTGGAGGCGGGCGACGCACTGCTTGAGCTCGAGGACGACGAGCAGCAGGTCGCGGCCGACAGGGCGCGCGTCGCTTTCAGGCAGGCCGAAGCCACGCTCGAGCGCTCCAGGTCCTTGGCGCAGTCGAACACGATTTCAAACGCTGCGCTGTTGGAAGCGGAAACCACATCGGAGCTCGCCGAGATCGAGGTGCGGAGCGCCGAGATCGCGTTGCAGCGCAGAATGGTGAAGGCGCCTTTCGCCGGCGTCACAGGCCTCACCGACATCTCCGCCGGCGACCTCATCACGCCGACGACCGCGATCACGACGCTTGACGATCTTTCCACGGTGCGAGTGGCCTTCGAGGTGCCGGAGCGCTGGGCAGCGCGGATCGCGCTGGGCCACCCGATCACCGCGACGGCGCCGGGTCTGGCCGGGTCCGAGTTCTCCGGCTCCGTTACCGGCATCGACAATCGCATCGACGAGACCACGCGCACCCTCCGCCTGGAGGCGGAGCTTGCCAACGAGGAACGAGCGCTGAGGGCCGGCATGGCGATCACCGTGATGCTGCCCTTCGAGACCGACCTGGACCTGGCCGTTCCCAGCCTGGCCGTGCAATGGGACCGGCGCGGATCTTTCGTGTGGAAAATCGTGGACGGAGCTGCGCGCCGCGCCGACGTGGCGATCGTGCGTCGGGAGAGCGGCGTCGTCATCGTGCGCGGCGAGGTGGATCAGGGCGACCGGGTCGTGGTGGAAGGCGTCCAGCGGCTGCGCCAGGGCGCCAAGGTGGCGGAAGTCGACGCGACTCCGGCCGTGATCGGCGAGGACGCGGACGAGGCAGGCGAAAGCGACGAGGTTCCGGAGATGAGCGGCGCCGACGGATCGGCCAGGACGCGGAGCTGACGAGAATGGCAGTCCATCTGGAGGACGCGAGGGCGCGGTTGACGGAAGCGACTAAGGGCATCTCGGCGCTTTGCGTCAGGCGCCCGGTGCTCACGGTCGTGTTCAACCTGCTCATCGTGCTGGCTGGGATTGCGGCGTTCAGCGGTGTGGAGATTCGCGAGCTGCCGGACATCGACAGACCGGTGATAACAATACGCGCCGACTACCAGGGGGCCGCGCCGGAGGCGATCGATACTCAGGTGACTCGCGTCTTGGAGGGGGCGGCTTCGCGCGTGCCAGGCGTCAAGGCGATCTCTTCCCGCAGCCGCTCCGGCAACAGCCGCATTGTCGTGGAGTTCGACGAGTCAATCGACCTCAACGTCGCCGCCAACGACCTGCGCGACGCTGTCGGCAACGTCCAACGGTTCCTCCCGGACGAGGTGGACAATCTTGCGATCGTCAAGGCTGACGACAATTCCGACGCGATCATGCGGCTCGCGGCAACCGCGCGAGACATGCCGATTCAGGACCTCACGAAGCTGGTCGAGGATCGAGTCGTCGACCGCCTGGCCGCCGTTGAAGGCGTGGCAGATGTGACCGTGTACGGCGACCGCGAGCCGCTGGTGCGCGTGCTGGTCAACCCTAACAAGCTGGCGTCGCGCGGCTTGGCGATCTCCGACCTCGACAATGTCCTGAGGACGGTGGCGCTCGACGATCCGGCCGGCAGCCTTACCGGCAGTGGGCAGTCGCTCCTGGTGCGTGCGGACGCCAGCGTCACCAGCGGCGAGGATATCGAAGCGATCCGAATCAACCGTACCACACGCGTCGGCGACGTCGCGGACGTGATCTTCGGTCCGGCCGAGCGCTCCAGCACCATCCGAGTGAACGGGCAGACCGGGCTCGGGATGGGGATCATACGGCAGGCGAAGTCGAACACGCTCGACATATCGGCAGGGGTGCGCGCTGCCGTCGCGGAGCTGAACGCCTCGATTCCCGAAGGCGTCGAAATCAGGGTCACGTCGGACGATGCGATCTTCGTCGGCGGCGCGCTGCAGAAGGTGCTGCTTACGCTAGCCGAAGCGACGCTGATCGTGGTGGCGGTGATCTTCCTGTTTCTGCGGTCGTTCCGCGCAACGATCATTCCGGCGGTGACCGTACCGATCGCCCTGATAGGCACGGTCGCGGCCATCTACTTTGCCGGCTTCTCGCTCAACATTATCACGCTGCTCGCCATCGTTCTGGCTACCGGGCTCGTCGTCGACGACGCCATCGTCGTGCTGGAGAATATCGAGCGGCATCGGGCACAAGGCATGGGCCCCCGCGCGGCCGCGGTGCTTGGAGCTCGGCAGGTCTTCTTTGCCGTCGTGTCGACCACGGCGACGCTCGCGGCAGTCTTCATCCCGATCTCGTTCCTGCCCGGCACCGCCGGACGGCTCTTCGCCGAGTTCGGCTTCGTCATGGCATTTGCCGTGGCGATCTCGATGATCGTCGCGCTGACCCTCTGTCCGATGCTCGCCTCGCGAATCCTCAAGGAACACGGCGGCGAGGCGGAGGTGATCCGCAATCCATTGTTGCGTGCGGTGAACGAGCTGGGCGCGGGGGCGGAGCGGCTCTATCACCGTATCCTGGCTCGGGCTTTGGCCGCGCCGATGGTGGTAGTCGTCGGCGCGGTTCTGTTCGCGGGCGCGGCGGCCGTCGCCTACACCTTCCTGCCCGAGGAGCTGACCCCGACCGAAGACCGCGGCGTTGTGCTGGTCTCCGTCAGCAGTCCGGCGGGGGCCGACGTGGAATATCTCGACATGCGCATGCGCCAGATCGAGGCGGAGGCGTTCCCGCTGCTCGAAAGCGGCGAAGCGACTAACCTCTTCCTGGTCGCCGGCATGTGGAGCCCGAACCACGGCTTCGTCGTCATTCCGCTTGCGCCCTGGGGGGAGCGCGACCGCTCGCAGCAGGAGATCAGCCGCGAGCTTACCGAGAAGCTGGACCAGATTCCGGGCATCCAGGTTTTCGCGCGCCTTCCCAACAGCCTCGGCATTCGCGGCGGCGGTCAGGGCCTCAGGTTCGCCATCACCGGGACCGATTACGATGCGTTGGCGCAGGAAGCGGAGCCGATGCAGCAAGCTCTCGAGGACCTGCCGGCCTTCGACAGGGTGACGATCGACTACGACACGACGCAGCCCGAGCTTGCCATCGACATCAACCGCGAGGCGGCGTCCGATCTTGGCGTTTCGGTCGAGTCGCTCGGAGCTACGCTCGCCACGCTGCTCGACGGCCGCGAGGTCGGCGAATACTACGTCGACGGCGATGCGATACCGGTGCGGGTGGCGGCGCCGGACGGGATGATCGACGACCCGAGCGACGTCGAGAACATCTTCGTGCGGACGGCGGGCGGAAGAATGGTTCCGCTCTCCTCGTTCGTTACCGTGACGGAGCGCGCCGTCGCTCCGGAGCTCGTTCGCGAAGGGTTGCGCCGCGCCGTGCCCATGCGCGCAACGCTGGCGGCCGGCGTCGATTTGCGCCGGGCGATGAATGCACTCGAGGGGCTTGCCGCCGATCGCCTGCCCGCCTCCATGGGCATCCACTATCTGGGCGAGGCGGCGACGCTCAACGAAACGTCGAGGGGCGTCTGGGTGACCTTCGTCTTCGCCCTGATCGTGGTGCTGCTGGTGCTGGCGGCCCAGTTCGAAAGCTTCATGAGCGCCGTCATCATCATGTTCACCGTGCCGTTCGGGCTTGGCGCGGCGATCTTCGCCGTCTTGCTCACCGGTGGGTCGCTCAACCTCTACAGCCAGATCGGGCTCGTCATGCTGGTGGGCATCATGGCCAAGAACGGCATTCTCATCGTCGAGTTCGCCAACCAGCTTCGCGAACGCGGGTTCGAGGTGCACGACGCGATCCGGGAGGCTTGCCGGGTACGGTTGAGGCCGGTGGTCATGACGATGTTCGCGACCGTCGCCGGCGGCGTGCCGCTTGTCGTCCTGGGCGGTGCCGGGGCCGAGGCGCGCCAAGCGCTGGGCTGGATCGTGGTGGGCGGCCTGGGGTTTGCGACGATCATCACGCTTTTCGTCACTCCGGTCGCCTTCCTGCTCCTGGCGCGCTTCTCCAAGCCGCGTTCGGCCGAAGCGGAGCGGCTGGCGGCGGAGCTTGAGGACATCGGTCGCGACGACCTTCTCGTTGGCCGGCGACCGACCTTGGAGGCTGCGGAGTAGCTGCGATGAGCGTTGCCGTCACGACCCTCAGCCTCACCGATCGGCGTTGCTCTCTGCGGACGCTTGCGGAGCCGATCTGGCGTTCAGTCGCGGTTCAGCGCGATGCGTGGCATGCTACGCCTCTGGCTTTGGCGAGACACTTCGTGGCGCGGAACGGGGACGCAGCATCGATCGAGCTCGCCGAGGTCCGCGCGGTCGCGGCGGGAGACGCCGCCGCCTTCAGACGCTTGATCGACCGCGAATCGCCGCGCCTGGTGCGCTTCGCGCTCGGCATGCTCGGCAGCCTCGAGGAGGCCGAGGAGGTGGTGCAGGAGACGCTGCTCAGCCTGTGGGAGAATGCCTCGACCTGGACGCCGCGGGCGCGGATCGGCACGTGGCTGTATCGCGTCTGCTACAATCGGGCCATCGACCGGCTGCGCCGCCGGCGGACCTTCGTCGGAGACGCCGCTCTCGACGAGCTGCGCGATCCCGCCGCGACGCCCGATATCCGGTTGATCCAGAACGAGCGTATCCATGACGTGCGCGAAGCCGTCGCACGGCTGGCGCCGCGCCAGCGGACCGCCGTGCTGCTCTACCACTTCCAGGACTTGCCGCAGCGCGATGCGGCCGAGGTGATGGGCATTAGCGAGGATGCACTGGAATCGCTGCTTGCGCGAGCGCGACGACAGCTGCGTGGCTGGCTCGGGGTGGATGGGGATGAGGATGAGTGACCGCGCGCACTCCGGCGGGCTTGACCGGCTGATCGCCGAACACCGCGCCGCGCTCGACGCTGAGATCGCGGGCTCCGGCGCGCTCCTGCGCGTCCGCGAGGGCGTGCTGATGCGCGCCCCCGGCGATCCGCTGGACGGCCTGCAGTGGCGGCGGGTCGCCGCGGCCGTGCTGGTTGCCGGGATGTTGGGCGGCGCAGTCGACTATCTCCGGCCCGAAAGCGTCGCCGAGCCCGTCGGCGTGGCGGCCGTGGACGTGCTTTACGATCTCGATTGGCCGGAGCCGCGATGAGCGCCTTCACGGCACTCCTCAGACGGCGTTGGCCCGCTGTCCTCCTTGTCGCCTCGCTGGTCCTGAACGGCTTTCTCGTCGGCATGCTCGTCGCCGACTGGCTGAAGCCGCGCCGGGGCTTCACCGGCGAGCGGGCGGCCGGCTTCGAGCTGCGCCGCTTCGACGAGCGGTTGTCGGAGGCGGCTGTGGAGACGATCGCCGCCGAGCTTCGTCCCCTGGCGCCGGAGCTGGATGACTATATCCGGCGCATGCGCGCGCTTCGCGAGGAGATCATGCGCCTGGCGGCCAGCCCCGACCCCGACCGCGCCGCCGTCGAGGAGCGGCTCATCGCCCTTCGCGCCGAAGCCGCCACGATGCAAGAGACCGTGCAGAAGGCCACCTACGACGCCTTGCTCAGGCTTCCGGCGGCGGAGCGGTCCCGGCTGGCCGACTCAGCAGGGTAGGGCGGAACCTTATCCTGCCACATACATTGCTTATCGTTGGTAGTTGCGTGCCGCCTGCCTTATGACAGCCAGACGCTGGGCGGCGATTCGAGGGGGGTTCATGCATCGCCCCGAAACGGTGAGCAAAGCGAAGTCGGGTCGACCGGCTGGCGTCGCCTACGCCACGCTCGTCACCAACGAGGAGTATGGTCGTGGAGCCCTGGCGCTTGTCCGCTCCCTGCGATGGACGGGCACCGAGGCGCCGCTCGTCGTCCTGGCGACCGCAGAAGCGGAGCACCTCGACGAGCTCGAGCGGGAAGGCTGCCGCATCGTCCCGGTTGCGCAGCCGCCTTTATCCGAGGCGTTCCGCACGCGCCACAGCCGCGAGGCGCTGCATCGCGCCGCGCCCTTCAACAAAGGCAACAAGCCGGCGTTCCACGATCCGGTCGACAATTTCTGCAAGCTCGAGCTCTGGAAGCTCACCGACTACGAGAAGATCGTCTTCCTCGACGCTGACTCGCTCGTGGTCAAGCCGATCGACGTGTTGTTCGGGTTTCCGGAGTTCGCCGGGGCGCCGAACCTCTACGAGACGCTCGCCGACTTTCACCGTCTAAACTCGGGAGTCTTCGTCGCGGAGCCGAGTCTGGCCACCTACGAGCGCCTCATTGAACGGCTCGATCTGCCAGGCGTCTTCTGGCGCCGCACCGACCAGACGTTCCTGGAGGGTTTCTTCCCAGACTGGCACAAGCTGCCCTACACCTTCAACACCATGCAGTACGTCTATTTCAATCTGCCGGAGCTCTGGGTTTGGAAGAGCATCCGCCTCGTGCACTACCAGTATGAGAAGCCCTGGGCGGAGCAGAACCCGAAGCGGCACCTGCTCGGCCCGCTCATTGACCTGTGGTGGCGCATGTTCGAGGGCAAGGCGCCGCCGGACGATCTTCCCGTCATGCCGTCCAGCAAGGATCGCTCGCGGGATCTCATCGCGTGATCGTCGCCGTTACCGGCGCCACCGGCTATGCCGGCCAACACATCGTCAAGCGGCTGATCGGGTCCGGCGCGCAAGTGCGCGCCTGGCACAGGCCCGCGTCGGATCTGCGCGGGCTCCCGAACGCCGTGGAGTGGATCGAGGGGGACTTGTCCTCTCCGGACGCCGCCGCGGCTCTCGTGCGGGGCGTCGACGCGCTCGTCCATGCCGCGCTCGACCATGCGCCGGGCCGCTACCGCAGGGGGGAGGGCGACGATCTCAGCGGCTTCATCGCCAAGAATGTCGGCGGAAGCCTGGCTCTGTTGGCCGCCGCCCGCGAGGCAGGCGTCAAGCGCGCGATCGTGCTTTCTTCACGCGCCGTGTTCGGTGCGAGAAACGCAGGCGGGCCGATCGGAGACGACGAGCCGCCCCGCCCCGATACGCACTACGGCGCGGCGAAGGCGTCGCTGGAGGCGTTCGTTCGCAGCTGGGGCCAAGCCGACGGTTGGCCGGTGGCCGCGCTACGCCCGACCGGCATCTACGGAGTGATCTCGCCGGTGGAAAGGAGCAAATGGCTCGACGTTGTCGCGGTCGCGCTCCGCGGCGAGGCGGTGCCGTCGCGCGCCGGCAGCGAGGTGCACGCCCGCGACGTCGCCGATTCCGTCTGGCGTCTTCTGCACGCCGACGCGGATGCGGTCGCCGGGCGCGCGTTCAATTGCAGCGACATAGTCGTCTCCACCCGCGATGTCGTCAGCCTCGCGCAACGTATCGCGCGCGTGTCGGGACCTGTGCCCGAGCCTGCGCCGCCGCCGGCCGGGGTGATGGCGTGCGCGGGACTCGCCGCGCTCGGCGTGCGGTTCGGCGGCGAGCCGCTGTTGGAAGAGACGGTGACGCAGCTGGTCGAGCTGGTGCGCGCACGGGACGGTGCGGGTGTCTAGTGGAACGAATTTGACATTCGATACCCGCTCGATGTCGACCTTCGAGATCGAGCTTTCTAGTGGTTCTTCTGTTTCCAACATTTGCCCCGCACGGCTGATGCAGATGGGATGCAAATGTTGGAAACGAACCACTAGTTGGGACGGTCGCCGACCATGTCGGCGAGTTCCGGCGCGGCCGGCGAGAGATCCATGTGCGCGCGCGGGCGCGCGGCAACCAGATCCTGCAGCGTATGCTGGTCGAGCACTTCGATAAAGGCGCTGAGCGCGGTGCCGAGGATGCGATTGATCGGCGCCGCCGGCTGGATCAGGCACGGCTCCTGGAGCTGGCCGAAGCAGTCGGCCTGAATATGCGTCTCCTCGGTGAGGCGCACGACGTCGCCGATGCGGATGTCGGAGGCCGGCCGGGCGAGCCTCAGGCCGCCGCGCCGTCCTCGCGTTGTCTTCACAAAGCCGCCATGCACGAGCAGCGGGATGATCTTCAACACATTGAATTCGGTGATGTTGTAAGCCTTGGCGATGTCCGCGGCCTTCAGCTGCTTATCCTGATTGAGAGCGCAGTGAAGCAGAATGCGAAGCGCGTAACTGGTCTGCTTGGTCAGTCGCATGGCCTCGTGTCCTGACGCCCCCTGCGTGCTTATCACGGATAGCGGACGAAGGACAAACGCGCGGGGAGGGGCTAAGTCGCGATGGGCGCTCGCAGTCGCGAACCCCGGCGCAAGCCGCTATCTGCGCGACCAGAACCATGACCGCCGCTTGCGCGGTGCGATGGTCTGGATGCGGGATTGGAAGCGCACGCCTGCGTGAAGTCCGCGCCGCCACATCACGGTGACGGGCTGATCCTGATCGTTGAACCGGAGACGAAAGGTGCGCGGCAGAAAGGTCGGGTGCTGGAAACTCAGCCGAGCCCCGGTCGCGCTCAAGTCGCGGATCGTGCAGATGATCTTGGACCCGCCGCTGACCACGGCCGTGCCTTTGTGCCGGGTGCCGCTGCGCGGTGCGTTCCGGGATTCGGGCATATCGAAGCTCCAGGTCGTCGGGCGTGCTTCTACAACCATTTTCGTGATCGGTTGGTTAAGCCGAACCGCGTTTGCATCGGATCTCGGGACGATGTCGTCCAACGCTGGCGTTAACATTCGTTGGGCGGCTAACCGTGACGGCGCTCACAGGCCAAAGCAGTCCGCTTTGCGGCGATTGGTTGCGGCGGCATTGACGCTTTCGGCTCAATCCGCTTGAAAACATGAAGATGCCAATATCTATCGTTCCGACGCGCCCATGATCGTCTGCTCCTGCAATGTCATTCCCCGCCGCGACATCGAGGCCGTCATCGAGGAGGTGCTCGCCGACGACCCCTATGCGGTGTTGACGCCCGGCCTGCTCTATCACCGGCTCGGACGACGCGGGAAATGCTGCGGCTGCTATCCGCACGTGTCGCGCATCCTGGTCGAGCATGGAACGCTGGTGCGCGAGCGCATCGCGCGCGGCGAGCCGGCCGCGCTAGGGGAAGACGCGGTGGCTGAACGCGATTGGCCGCCGGCGGCCTGAGGCGTCGGAGCGCAATCCACCAGTGTTCCAAGGGAGCTTGGTCGCGAAGTGGAACTTGCCTAGATTGGCCGTGTTGGGACCTGAGGACGAGGGACCGCGATGAAGGGCGACAAGAAAGTCATCGAGCGATTGAACGAAGCGTTGAAGCTGGAGCTTGGCGCGGTCAACCAGTACTGGGTCCATTACCGGCTTACCGAGGATTGGGGGCTCTTCAAGTTCGCCAAGAAGGAGCGGGCGGAATCGATTGAGGAGATGCATCACGCCGACAAGCTGATCGAGCGCATCATCTTCTTGGAGGGCCATCCGAACCTGCAGACCGTCGCGCCGCTACGCGTGGGCCAGAACATCAAAGAAGTGCTGGAAGGCGATCTGGCGGGCGAATACGATGCACGCAAGCACTATTCGGAATCGCGCAAGATTTGCCATGATGCCGGCGACTACGTCTCGATGAAGCTGTTCGAGGAATTGCTGGGCGACGAGGAAGGGCATATCGACTTTCTTGAGACTCAGCTCGACCTGCTGAAGTCGCTTGGCGAAGAGCGCTACATACTCTTGCAGTCGGATTCGGCCGACGAGGCGGAGTAGCCGTTTCTTCGCCGAACCGAGTCCGCTTGGACTAAGGCAGATGCGGGTCTTTTTGTTCGTGGTGCGGGTCGTGCAGGTCGCGCTCCGCTGAAGCGCTGAGGCGCTGGAAGGCCCCCAGGCCGACGACCACGGCGACTCCTCCGAACAGGAGCAGTGTCGGATAGAGCATGTCGGATATTCGCTCCGATTTGCTTGTCTGGAAGATCGCGACGATCGTCTCGAGAAAGACCACGATTGCGATCGTGGAGATGAACTTCGTCAGGCTCCGTCGCGCCTCGCCGGTATGGCGCATCTCGGTTGGATCGAGGACCTCCTCCTCGAAAAGGTACTTCGCCACCTCAAAGACCGCTACCGCGATGATCGCGTAGCCGACCGAGTCCAGAATCTGACGGCCGATACTCGCCTCGGGCGTGTAGATCACCATGATGAGCTGGTAGCCCGCGAAGATGATCAAGCCGGCGGCAAGCAGCATCAGGAAGAGGCTGATCACGCCGAAGGCGACCCGTCCGATGAGCGACATTATCTCCAACATGACCCCGCGGGGCAACGGGCGCTGCGCCACACCAATTATTATGAAACGGCTAAGTGCCGCGAAGGTTTCCATCTGGGGACGGTCGCTTCGGACGGTCGACGCCCGGCGACGGCGCCTAGCTGGCGATCGACCGGCGACTACCTGGGCCCCGACACGGCGTCAGCCGCTACTACGGGCGGGCCGGTCCGGCTATTCGGCAGCCTGGCGGCGCGGCTCGCCGATGGCGCCGGATTCCTGGAATTCCGCGATGCGCTGATCGTCGAAGCTCAGGACGTCGCGTAAGATCTCCTCGGTGTGCTCGCCGAGCAGCGGCGAGCGCATCACCTCGGATGGGCTGTCGGAGAGCTTTATGGGATTGCCGACGCTGAGGTATTTGCCGCGCGTGGGATGGTCCACCTCCACCACCGTGCCGGTGTTCCTCAGCGAGGGCTCCTCGGCCAGCTCCTTCATCGAAAGGATTGGGCCGCAGGGGATGTCGACCTCGTTGCAGATCGCCATGACCTCGAACTTGTCCTTGGTCATGGTCCATTCCTCGATCGTGTTGAAGATGTGCCGGAGACGCGGAAGGCGGGCGTCGGGAGTGGCGTAGTCTGGATCGGTCTTCCATTCCCGCTTGCCGATCAGGTCGCAGATCGCCTTCCATACCGGCGCCTGCGTGATGAAATAGATGTAGGCGTCGGGATCCGTCTCCCAGCCTTTGCACTTCAAGATCCACCCCGGCTGACCGCCGCCTGAATCGTTGCCGGCGCGCGGCACCGCCTTCCCGAATGGAATGCCCTCGCCGTGCTGGCTGTATTCCTTCAGCGGTCCGTGCGCGAGGCGCTGCTGGTCGCGCAGTTTGACCCGGCAGAGATTGAGCACGCCGTCCTGCATGGCGGCGGTGACGCGCTGGCCCCGGCCGGTCTTGGTGCGTTGGTAGAGCGCGGCGACGATGCCGAGCGCCAGATGCAGCCCGGTTCCGGAATCGCCGATCTGGGCGCCCGTAATGAGCGGCGGCCCATCGCGGAAGCCGGTGGTCGAGGCGCCGCCGCCGGTGCATTGCGCGACGTTCTCGTAAACCTTGCAGTCCTCGTAGGGACCCGGGCCGAAGCCCTTGATGGAAGCCAGTATGATCTTCGGGTTGAGCTCCTGGATGCGCTCCCAGGTGAAGCCCATCCGGTCAAGCGCCCCCGGCGCGAAATTCTCCACCATCACGTCGCAGACCTGCACCAGCCCTTCGAGAATCTCCTTCCCCTTGGGGTTCTTGCCGTCGATCGTGATGGAGCGCTTGTTGTGGTTCAGCATGGTGAAGTAGAGGCTGTCGACGTCGGGGAGGTCGCGCAGCTGCCCGCGCGTGATGTCGCCGACCCCCGGCCGTTCCACCTTGATCACGTCGGCGCCGAACCAGGCCAAGAGCTGTGTGCAGGTCGGACCCGACTGGACATGGGTAAAGTCCAGGATGCGGACGCCTTCGAGTGCTTTCATCGTTTCAATCCGTGTCTGAGACTTGGCCTGGTCGGCCGGTTTCATTTCTTGCGTAGCGCGCTTTGCGGGTTGAGATTGCCGATGCGACCGCTCTCGCTGCCGGCCGCCGGATCGATCACCGCGTTGATCAGGGTGGGCCTGCCGGAATCCATCGCCGCGTCGACGGCGCGCTTCAGCTCGTCGGGAGCCGTGGCTTGGACGCCGACTCCGCCGAACGCCTCCATCATCTTGTCGTAGCGGGAGTCCTTGACGAAGACGGTCGTCGCCGGGTCCGAGCCCCCCGCCGCATTGACGTCGGTCCCGCGATAGATGCCGTTGTTGTTGAAGACGACGACGCAGACCGGCAGGTTGTAGCGGCAGATCGTCTCCACCTCCATGCCGGAGAAGCCGAAGGCGCTGTCGCCCACGACCGCGAGCACGGGCTTGCCGGTCTCGATCGCGGCTGCGACCGAAAAGCCCATGCCGATCCCCATGACGCCCCAGGTGCCGACGTCGAGGCGCCTGCGCGGCTGATACATGTCGATGATGCCGCGCGCCAGATCGAGCGTGTTGGCGCCTTCGTTGACGAGGATGGCGTCCGGCCGCTCCTTGATCACCGCCCGCAACGCTCCGAGCGCGCCGTGGAAGTCCATCGGCACGTTGTTGTTCATGAGCCTCGGCGCCATCTTGGCGATGTTCTCGTCCTTCTTCGCCTTGACCGCGTCGGGCCAGGCAGCCGGCGGGGCCGGCCACTTGCCGCCCATGCCCTCAAGAAGGGCGGAGACGCAGGAGCCGATATCGCCCACCACCGGAGCGGCGATCTCGACGTTGGAATCCATCTCCTTCGGCTCGATGTCGATCTGGATGAACCGCTTCGGCTGCGTGCCCCAGGCCTTGCCCTTGCCGTGCGACAGGAGCCAGTTGAGCCGAGCGCCGATCAGCATTACGACGTCGGAATCCTTCAGCACCAGCGAGCGCGCCGCGCCCGCGCACTGCGGGTGGGTGTCGGGCAGGAGCCCCTTGGCCATGCTCATCGGCAGGAAGGGGACGCCGCTCTTCTCAATGAGGGCGCGGATCGGGTCGTCGGCCTGCGCATAGGCCGCGCCTTTTCCGAGAATGATGAGGGGGCGCTTGGCGCTCCTCAGCACGTCGAGCGCGCGCTTCACGGCGGGCGGGGCGGGGATCTGGGCGGGCGCCGGATCGATGACCTTGACGAGCGACTTCGCCCCGGCATCCGCGTCCATCACCTGGGAGAAGAGCTTTCCCGGCA
>CAZARE010000089.1:0-13899 GCA_964487455.1 uncultured Propylenella sp. | reverse complement strand
CGACCCAAGGCAGTCGGAGGAGCGAGAGGGCTCTGCTCGCTCTGCTGTCACGGCATGCGATGTTCAGACCTGGGCGGCCAAATACCGTTCTTTCCGTGCCTCCGACTGTACGTACCAGCCCTATGGCGGTGGACCGCGCCGCATGTGCGACAAAGGCCTAGAAGCTCCAGGCGAAGTGGTCAGCGCCGAGCCGCTTGAGTTAGGCGCGGCGCCGCCGGCACATTCCTCATCACCACCTCCGACCTACCAGGAGCAGGCGAGTAATCCAGGCCATACCGCTCCTCCCGCGGCGGGGATAAGTCCGCAGAGACTGCAGCCCGTACCAAAGCAACACATCGGTGTAGAACGGCGACCTGTTGAACAACAGTACTCTTTGATTGGGCGAGTGCCCGCTGAAACACTATTGGTAATTTCGTTCAGTGCTTCTCCGGCTTAGTCGGCGCAGACTCGCCGCCGAGCGTTGCCGATCACAAACCATTGTAGACGGTGCTCGATCATCTAACTTTACGACAGGACCATGCCTAGCTCGACTTCGATCCGCTCAGAGATTGCATCGCTGCAGCAGCAGGCGGCGCGAGTTCAGCGTGAAGTAGCTCAACAACGAGAGAAGGAAGCTACAGCGCGACAGACGATGCACTCCAAGCTCGAACGTGCACGATAGGCATCCTGCGCTGGCAGCAGGAGCATGGCTTCGCGCTTCACTGTGTACCGCCGGAAATCGGGCTGTCGGCGAGCCGATCGCAAGCCCAGACGCGGGTAGTGCAGTTGATGCCGCCCTTGGCGAGGCAGGCCCGCCGGGCATTAGACTTGGCCTGGTTCGCCGTCACCCCGGTTCCGAACGCGGTAATGCTGCTGCCGGCCGCCATGTCGACGTTATACGCGGCACAGCCCGTATCCCAGGTCAACACAACCCCGCATCCGTTACCGCATTGGTTTCGCGCCGAGCTCTGCGCGTGCGCCTTGTCGGGATCGCCGGCCCACCAGCCGTGGCGGCTTCCCTTGCTCGTATCGACGGCCAGCGCGGCGAAGGCGTGCGCTGCTCCCGGCGCGACGGCAAAGGCAATCAATAATGCAAGAAGCGGAGTTCTCGTCATGGGGTTTCCTCCCTCACCTCGTATCCGGCCACATGGGTTGGTCTGCCGGGGCTTATCGGCGGCCGCGGCCACCCCGCTGAGGCTCGCAGACCGCGATGCGAATGGTGCATTGTCGATACCCCTGCGCCAGACGCGGACTGTCTCACGCTTGGATGCACCTCGACGAACAGAAGCACTATTGTTTCTGGAACAGCTGTATCGTTCCGAAGGGAACCTGGTTTCCACCCGCCGGCGGAGCCGCCACTGCCCCGCCGGTCGCCGGAGCCGCTTCGAGCGGAGCGCGATACGGCTGGCGTGTACCGGCGGCCGGTCTCGCTTCCGCCTCCATTTCGATGTTGATGCAGATCTTATACTTATCCTTGCAACCGTCCTCACATCTGCGCATGGCTGGGGCGCCAGAAGAGACACCGCTGTAACAGCCGCGAAGGCAGCTATTCGCATAATCGGCGCACTCCTTCTGCACCGCCACCGAGTCCTTCGGGGCGGCGGAAGCCGAAGTCACGCCGAGTGACAGCGCTCCGAGCGCGATGAATAAACCGATCCATCTTTGCATCGCCTTCCTCCTGGAATGGTTCTCCGACCTATGTCCCGCGCCGCTCTGGAGACCGCACCAACGGGGTGATCGCGGCCGGGCATTTCACAGGGTTGGATTTGCGGTCAATCATTGCGCCAGCGCGGCCCCAGCTCTGCGCATCTGCTCGCCTGTCCCGCCTGCACGGTTTGCGGATGTCAGCAATCCTCCAAGCGCGGGACCGAAGGCGCTGGATGCGCAAGTCGGTCTGCTGGGCTTAATCGAGCAGCATGGGGGCAACGCGCACAATTCCGCGCCCTCCGATCGGAGGGGATCGAGAATAATATTGACGTGGGCTAACGAGCTCAGCCGATGAGCGGATTGCAGAACCCGGCCACGAGCCTGACAAGGTCCGCCTGGCGGTGCGTATCGGTCTTCTCGAAGAGATTGCGCAGATGGAACTTGACCGTCGTCTCGGCCACGCCGAGTGCGTCCAAGTGCGCAACGGCATGGCTCTCTTGATTGGTCGCGAGCTTCGCAGCGAATGCGCTATCCGTCATTAGGTCAATCCGGCCGGCCGGGCATGGCGGCAATCGCCATCGCCCTCAGCGACCCCTGTTTCCTGCAGTTGATAGAAACGGTAGTGAAACGTACCGCGGCTAGTAGGTTAGCACCACGTCGGCCTCACCGGCTAGTCGAACTAGCACATCCGGCATCGCAAACTCGGCCGGCTTCCCTTCAAGTGCCGATGCATTCATACCGCGTGCCTTGGCCGACATCCCCGAAAGATAGAACCGCCCTCCTCCAGCGACGATAGCGTCGAAATGCGCCTGGAGCCTTCCCGTACCCTTCCCCTCAAGGCTCGAAAGCACCTGTTCAGTAAGGAGAAGGACACCCTCACCTGCCAAGAAGAGGTTGACCCGATGACCTTCCGTCACAGCGGTCGCGGCAACCAGGAAGCCGAGCGCAGCCGTAGTCGGATTCTCCGGACCGGTATAGATATGGATGAGATAGCTACTCACGCAGAGTCCTTTCCCGAACTTGCGAGTCGACCTTCGTCGCCTCCCTGTGCATCCTACACGCTTCCGTGACCGAGACGATATCCTCAGCAGGTCGCTTGAGCCCAGCGGAAGGCCGGTGTCGTTCAGGCTCCGGTGGAAGGCGCCAGGACCGGACGGCGACTATTTCGGTTCGTGCAGCTCTGCCGACGCGGCTTTCAACCAAGCAAGCGTTGCCGCTCTCAAGCTGCGCATGGACAGCCCCCGCGCCGATATTCGCATAGCACGTCCGAACGATCCCCGAGTCCTGATGAGTGAAGTCGCTTTACAGCGATTGACTGAGGCGGCCGGATCTCTCGACTTTCGGCTCTCAGCGCCGGAGGCCAGTACGCTGCCACCTGCGCGGTGAGAAACCCGCTTCACCGCCCGTTCCCACGCGAGATCGATTTGGCTCCGTGGGTGGGTGCGGCCCGAGGGCTGGAACGATTCACAATCGGGATCTATTGCCCGCTATGGGCAGCTTTCCGCTCGGCCAGGCGATGAACAAGAACCTCACGCTTAACATGGCGACCGCAATCATCGACCATCTCCACCACAGAGATATACACTCATGTCTCCGATGAAGCCCTCAGAACATCGCTTACGCGTGCAGGTGTGTTAGCGGGTTTTTCTCCCCCCACCGCATAGCGCGTCTGAACCTGGTCGCCGGACGATTCTCAAAGCTTGAACTCGCCTCCGGCGCGCAGCGGTATCGCGCAGGGGTCCCCGCGCGGCAAGCCGAGCCCTGTGGCCGGTGCATAACCCCGGATTATGGACAGCCAAAGGCTGAGCAGTTTCGCGCCTCCTTCAGATTTTCGATGCTTTACTTGGCCCGCCAGGTCGGCGACCAAACACGCCTGGACCGTGGCTTCAACCGGACAGTACTCGCGCTATCACAATGAAATAGCAGGATTGCTTTCGACCTTCAAAGGGCGGCGCTGACGGCCCGGAAGAATGCGAGACAGCGCTGGTCGAGGGGATCGTCGCTGGGAGTGGGCTGCGACGACAGCTTGACGATTGTCACGTCTCGCGACGGGTCGACGTACAGCCATTGGCCATGGATGCCGATGGCGCAGAACGCATCGCTTTCATGGCCGCTCTGGTACCAGCAACTGCGATAGCGTCCGTTGCGGAGGAACGCGGAGAAATTGCCGGCCCTCCAGGCCTTATGGTCGCCGGCCATGCGCATGTCATCGATCCAGCGCTTCGAGACGACGGAACCTCCGCCGAGACGCACCGTTTCGCCCAGGCGGGCCAGATCGCGAGCCGTGGCGCATAGTCCGCCGGCGCCGCGTGGTGCGCCGATTGCGTCGAGCGTGACGTAGGCGTCGGCCTTCGCGCCCATCGGCGCCCAAAGGCGTTGCGATACGACATCTGGGTAGCGCATCCCTGAGGCACTCTCGATGATGAGAGCCAGGACATCAGTATTGGGGGAGGCGTAGAAGAATGGGCCGCCGTGCGGACCACCGCCCTTCGGCAGCGACATGAGAACGTCGGCCAGGGATTCGACGGGCTTGTCTGTCCGCTGAGGGTTCCAAAGCATGGCCCGGCGGTAGCGGTCATAGTCGCCGTCCGCGTCAAGATAGGCCTCGTCGAAGATGACGCTGACACGCATGTCGAGGAGGTCCCGCACGCGGGCGTCGCTGTAGGCGCCACGTCTTGCTCCCGGCAGATAGCGCGTCACCGGTGCTGTCGGATCGAGCAGGCCGTCATCTTCCAATACGCCGGCCACCAGACCGGTGACGGACTTGGTGACGGAAAACAGGATGTGCGGCGCTGAAGGATCGACATGCGGCGCAGACCATTCCGCCACGATGTTTCCGTCCTTCATCGCAACGAACGTGTCGGTGAAGGACTGCTGGAGGAAATCCGCGCACCCGATCTCCCCGCCGACGTCGTCAAAGACAAGGCCGGCAAGCGGTCCGCCGCTCAGCGGCGGCTCCTCAGGTGCCTCGCCGCCGCAGAGAATTGCCGCTGTGGGTACCAGCTCGCGGGTGTTTTGGAAAGAAAAGCGCGCATATGGAAGCGTGCGCCAGTTGGCCAGCCCGACTTCGCTTCTGGCGAATCCGTAGATGTCTTCGAACGCGTCGATGGTAGCCTCATACGAACGGGGGAGCGAATGGGCTCCCCCGTCCCGTCGCGATGGGTGGTTAGATCAGGACTTCAGCTTGGTCCAGACGCGCTCGCGCAGCTCTCGCGATTCTTCGGAGCAGGCCTGGTACGGACGCAGCCGCTCGCCGTATTCCTCCGGCGTGTTGACGGCCGGGTCGCTCTTCAGCTCGTCCTTGAGGAACTCACCGGAGCCTTTGATGGCGTTCGAATACCCCGTGTAGTTCGAGGCGATCGCTGCATTCTCCGGCTCCAACATCCAGTTGATGAATGTCTTGGCGTTCTCCAGGTTCGGCGCCCCTTTCGGCACGGCCATGGCGTCGGTCCAGAAGGTCACGCCCTCCTTCGGATAGACGTAGACGGCGTCCGGTTGCTTGGCCTTTACACGATGCGCCGCGCCGTTCCATTGCATGTGAACGGCGACCTCGCCGGCGACCATGCGATCGATCGTGCCGTCATTAGAGTAGAGCTTCACGGAGGGCTTCTGCGCCATCAGAAGGTCGAGGATCTGCTGCGCCTCGGCCGGGTCCTCGGTGCATTTGGAAATGCCGAGATTGTAGGCGGCCGCGTTCCAGACGTCCGACATCTCGTTCAACATGGCGATATTGCCCTTGAGCTCATCGGCCGGATGGAAGATCGCCTCCCAGCTTTCCTCCATCTCGCCGCCCGGCACCTTGCTGGGCAGGTACGTGAAGCCGGTCGTGCCCCACATGTAGGGCGCGGAGTAGGTGCGATCTTCATCGCCTGCGATGGTCTGGTGCGCGTCGAGCACGTTGGAGAAGTTCTCCATGTCCTTGACGTTGATCGGCTCCAGCAGGTCCTCCTTGACCATCACGCCGAGCGTGGTGGTGCCGGGGAAGATCACGTCGTAGCCGCCGCCACCGGCCTGCAGCTTGGCAAGCAGGTCCTCCTCGGAGGCGTAGTTGTCGATGGAAACCTTCGTCCCGGTCTCCTTCTCGAACTTCTCAAGCAGTTCCGTCGGGAAATAGTTGGACCAGTTGAAGAGGCGCAGCTCACCGTCTGCGGACGCGCTAGCCGACAGCGCAAGCAGGCCGAGCGCCGCTAGGCCGGAGGCCAGCGCGGAGCGCCCCATCAGTTTGCCGATTGTCATCATTATTCTCCCTTTGCTGTTGAAACGACGAGCATTCGCGCTGCCACCGGGCTCATGCATAACGGTGCTCCGAGCGGCCCAGGAACAGTGACAACGAGACCAGGGCGATGGAGACGAGCAGCATCAAGGCGGAGATGGCGTTGACCTCCGGCGTCACGCCGGTGCGGACAAGACCGAAGATGTAGATCGGCAGCGTGGTCGAACCGGCACCGCCAACGAAGAAGGTCGTGACGAAATCGTCGAGAGAAATGATGAAGGCGAGAACGAGCCCCGACAGAATTCCGGGCATCAAGAGCGGAAGAGTGATCTTGAAGAAGGCCTGTCGCGGGCTCGCATAAAGGTCGCCGGCTGCCTCCCCCAGCGCCTTGTCCATGCCTTCCAGTCGCGCGCGGATCGGCAGATATGCGAAGGGGATGCAGAAGACCGTGTGTGCGATCATCACCGTGCCAAGCCCAAGCGTCACGCCGAGGCTTGCGAAGAACATGAGCGTCGCCACAGCCGGCACGATCTCGGGAACGGTGATCGGCAAAGCGACGAGCGCGTTCACTCCCGTCTGACCAAGGAAGCGGGTCTGCGCCATGCGCACCGCCGCGAGCGTCGAAAGGACGGTGGCTGAGACCGAGGCGACAGACGCGATAAGCAGCGAGTTCGTCGCTGCGCGCACCATAGCGTCATTGTGGAACGCCATGTTGTACCAATCGAGCGTGAAGCCAGTCCAGACCGTGACGACGCGGTTCTCGTTGAACGACAGCGCGACGAGAATGATGATCGGAAGGTAGACATATGCGAAGAAGAACCCGGCCCCGAGCGCGAGCCCGGGCCAGCGCCGCGCATCGCCTGCCGCGCGCCGGCTCATTGCAATTCTCCCGAACGGCGTGCGCGGAGCGCGTAGGCCGTCATCGCGATGAGCACGAGCGCGAGCAGGAAGAGCCCGAGTGCCGCGCCAAACGGCCAATTGCGCGCCGCGCCAAACTGATGGCCGATCAAATTACCAATCATCAGCGTCTTGCCGCCGCCGAGCAGCTCGGGCGTGACGTAGGAGCCGAGCGCCGGAATGAAAACAAGGATGCAGCCAGCGATAATCCCTGGTTTGGCCAGCGGCAGGATGACGTGGCGAAGGGCGCGCCAGCGGTCGGAGTAGAGGTCGAACGCTGCCTCAACGAGGCGCAGGTCGAGCTTTTCCAGGCTCGCATAGATCGGCAACACCATGAAAGGCAGGAACGAGTAAGTCAGGCCGACGGCAACGGCGAACTCGTTGTGCAGGAGCGGCAACGGCTGATCGATCACGCCAAGCGACAGTAGAAGACCGTTGATCGTCCCATGGTCACGTAGGATCAGAATCCACGCGTAATTGCGAACAAGGAGATTGGTCCAAAACGGCAGGGTGACCATGAACACGAGCAGCGTCCGCCACCGGCGGTTCCGCGTCGCCATGAAGAAAGCCGTCGGGAAACCGACCACCAGCGAGATCACCGTGGTCAAGGCGGACAGCCAGAAAGACCGCAGGATGATCGACAGGTAGTTGAAGCTCCAGGAGAGGCTGTCGTCGAGGTTTCGCTCGAACACGAAGCGTTGCCAAGCCTCGCTGGTCAGCTCACCCCAATGAACGCCGCCGCCATAGCTGCGCGCCTGGATGGATATCCACACCATCATCGACAAGGGGATGACCATGAAGAGGACGATCGCCACGACGGCCGGGCCGATAAGCGCAATACTCGCCAGTCGGGATTGGCCGCGCCGCGTCATTCTGGGTTGTCCTCAACCACGGCTACGGCGTCCGAAGCCGCGGTCCACGTGACACGATCCCCTGGCTGCCAGGCTGGCACGTGCCCGCTGTTCTGCGCGCGAACCCGCATCCGCCCACCATTCGGCAACGACAGGTGATAGATCGTGTCGGTGCCGTGGTAGACGACGTTCTCCAACTTGCAGGGATGGCCCGCATCCTTGTCGAGCCGGATGCGTTCCGGACGGATGGCGAATGTCAGGGTCTGACCTTCGGCGATTGCGCCCTTACGAGCGAACTCGATTGTGCCCACGCCGGGGACTTCTGCCGCGCACGTTTCGCCGCAGCGGATGACGGTTGCCTCGAGGAAGTTGATGTCGCCGATGAAGTCGGCGACGAAGCGATGCTTCGGCTGATTGTAGATCTCTCGCGGGCTGCCGATTTGCAGGATCTCGCCCTTGTTCATAACCGCGACGCGGTCAGACATCGTGAGCGCTTCTTCCTGGTCGTGCGTGACGAAGATGAAGGTGATGCCCGTCTCGGTCTGCAGCCGCTTCAGCTCAACCTGCATCTCCTTGCGCAGTTTAAGGTCAAGCGCCGAGAGCGGTTCGTCGAGGAGCAGCACTTTGGGTCGCGGCGCCAGCGCTCGGGCAAGAGCGACGCGCTGTTGCTGGCCACCGGAAATCTCGCTGATCTGCCGGTTCTTCAGTTCCTCCATACGCACCAGCCTCAGCATGTCGTCGATCGTGGCCGCGATTTCGTTTCGCGGCCGCTTCAGCATCTGGAGGCCGAAGCCGACATTTTCCCCGACCGTCATGTGCGGGAAGAGCGCGTAGCTCTGGAAAACCGTGTTGACCGGACGGCGGTGGGGCGAGAGGCGGGCAATGTCTTCCCCGTACAGTAGGATCTCGCCTTCGGTTGGCTCCTCGAAGCCGGCGATGCATCGAAGCAGGGTCGTCTTTCCGCAGCCCGACGGCCCGAGCAGTGTGAAGAACTCGTTCTCGCCGATATTCGCAGAGACGCTTTTCAGCGCGTGGAAGGCATTCGGTCCTCCGCCAAAGGATTTTCCGATGCCGCGTAGCTCGATGGCGCTCCTGCCGGGCGTCATTTTTCCGGCTACAGAGTTAGACATCCAACCTCCGCTTCTTGCCGACAATTCAAAGTCTGCCACGGCCCCTTTCGTCTGTCCTCGCTAATCGTGCGGCGCTCTTTGAGAATCATCGTGCGCTACCGCTGACGATCGCGGTTCATCTTGGCTGCAAGTTTCTCGAGCCATTGCGCGTCGATGCGGCGCTCTTGAATGATGGCCAGCGGGTCTTCGGAATCCAGCCGGGAGCAGGCGCGGTAGACCTCCAGAACCTCGGCGCTCAATTCCCCCTTCTGATAAAGATGCATCGCTGCCGCGTAACGTGTCCGTCCGGACCAGGGTCGGCCAAGCGGCGTGCGGATAAGCTCCCAATGGCGGGCGTCGTCGTCGCTTAGCGTCGCGGGACGGTTTCCGGTCGGATCAACGCCTATGGCCTCGGTGTTCGGCCCGACGAAATTGCTGTTGACCGTCTGCATCGATCCCATCTCCGGCGTTTGCGGTGGACGAGCAAAAAGGCCGCATGGCGGTAACGGCACGCAAGTTTATTGAATGAACGCTCAACAAGCAAACTTGTGTTTTCGCGAGTGAATGCTAAGTTTTGTGGATTCTTGGCGGTGCAGGTCCAGACGCGTGCAGCCAGCAGCTCCCGAATATGACGACCTCGCCATCCGCTTCCTCGAAGCGCTTTGGGGCGATGGCTACCTGTCGCCGGGCGGGCCGGCCGAGGTCGACCGCGTGCTCGAAGGTCGTGATCTTACAGGGCTCACCGTACTCGACTTCGGATGCGGCGCAGGCGGCATCGCGATCCATCTCGTCGGGCACCTCGGCGCCGCAAGGGTTACGGGAATCGACGTGGAAGGGCCGGTGATCGAGACGGCGCGGCGATACGGCGTCGAGAAACAGCTCGGGGATCGTGTCGAGTTCATTCGAACGGCGCCCGGTCGCCTGCCATTCGCGGACGAAAACTTCGACATCGTCTTCTCAAAGGACGCCCTCGTCCATGTCGGCGACAAGGAGTCGATCTTCAGCGAGTTCTTTCGCGTGCTTAAGCCAGGCGGCCTCGTCGCCGCGAGCGACTGGATGACCTCACATGACGAGGAGCCATCCGCCGACATGCGGGCTTACCTCGATGCGGAGGGGCTGAGCTTTTCGATGGCTTCGCAGGAGCGCTACCGCCGCGCCTTGGAAGGCGCCGGCTTCGTCGACGTCGAGATTGTCGACCGCAACCCTTGGTACCGGGAAAAGGCGGCGGCCGAGCTTGACCACATCAAGGGACCGATGCGCGAGGCTGCTGCACGCGAGCCGCGCTACGTCGATTTCATCGATAAGAACGTCAAGACATGGACCGCGATGCTCAAAGTGCTGGAAAGCGGTGAGCACAGACCGACCCATTTCCGCGCCGTCAAACCGGCCGCAGGTGACGGCCGGAGTGGGTCGTAGAATGTCGGACACACGTTTCACGATGGCCGCCGTCGGAGCAGAGCCGCAGGCGGAGCGGAAGGGCCGCAAGGCCTCCAAGGAGACACGCCGCACGCAGCTGATCGAAGCGACGATCGATTCGCTGGCAAAGCGCGGTTATTCGGAAACGACCATGGCCGACGTCGCCGACGGGGCCGGCCTGTCGCGTGGCATCGTCAACTTCCATTTCGAAAGCAAGGAGAAGCTCCTCGTCGCCACGCTTCAGCATATGGCCGATGAATACGCCGCCCATTGGCGAAGCGCGATTGCGAAGGCAGGCAGCGATCCAGCTGCGCGATTGAAGGCGCTGGTGTCAGCCGACTTTGACCGCGCGATCTGCACGCGGCGCAAGC
The DNA here is from genome assembly GCA_964487455.1 of uncultured Propylenella sp. Lineage (GTDB taxonomy): Bacteria > Pseudomonadota > Alphaproteobacteria > Rhizobiales > Afifellaceae > DASWJZ01. Next base: position 3,416 of record CAZARE010000089.1, on the reverse strand, counting down.
TTGCGGCATGGTGCGCGTTCTGGGGCGAGGCGAAGTCGCGCCCGACTTATCAGGCACTGTGTGGCGCGCGCGACGACCAGTACCAGGAGTTGCTTGCGACGCTCTGCGAAGCGCTGATTGTCGATGGGGGCTACGACCTCGACGCACGGGAGGCCGCGCTTGGACTTGACGCTCTGCTCGAAGGACTGTGGCTGCGCCTCATGCTCTCCAACGGCAGCATGAAACGCGAAGTCGGACTGCAAGCCGCGCTGTCGTTTCTTTCGGCGCTCTTTCCCAGGCATTTTGAGCCCTCAGGTAGCCGGCCGTGACGCCGGGACAACGATGAAACACCGCATGGACACGCGGCAAGCAGCAGAGCTTACCAAGGCCGCCGAGCGCCACCTCGTGCAGCCTTGGCCGCGGGCCGGCGTGATCGGCGAGGAAGCGCGTGCGCTCATCACAAGCGGTGAAGGCGCCTACATCGTCGATGAGGCGGACCGCAGGCTTATCGACGGCCCGGCCGGCATGTGGTGCGTCAATGTCGGACATCGTCGGGAGGAGCTTGCGCAGGTGATGTACGAGCAGGCGATGGATCTCTCGTACAATTCTCCCTGGTATACGATGAGCGAACCGTCAGTGCGCCTCGCAGAGCGAATGGCCGCCCACGCGCCCGGCGATCTCGACCACGTCTTCTTCACGACCGGCGGATCGTCGGCGGTGGAAAGCGCGCTGCGTTTCATGCACTTCTACAACAACGTTCTGGGACGGCCGGGCAAGAAGAAAATCATCAGCCGCCAAGGCGCCTACCACGGCTCCACTTACCTTTCCGCATCGCTCAACGGACGTCCGCGCGACCGCGACTGGATGGACGGTGAAGACGAGCTCGTCATCAAGCTCTCCTGCCCGAATCCTTTCCGCCGGCCGCAAGGCATGAGCGTCGAGGAGTTCTCCATTAGCCTCGTTCAGGAGTTCCGGGAGACGGTTGCACGCGTCGGCGCTGACACGATCGGCGCCTTTGTCGGCGAGCCTGTGATGGCGTCCGGCGGTGTGATCGTGCCGCCGGACGGTTACCTTGAGGGTATCGCCCGCCTCTGCCGCGAGAACGACATCCTCTACGTCTGCGACGAGGTGGTCACCGGATTCGGCCGCATGGGCCACGTCTTCGCATCGAAGGAGGTGTTCGGGATTCACCCTGACATCATCACCTTCGCGAAAGGGGTGACGTCCGGCTACTTCCCGCTGGGCGGCATGGTGGTCTCCGCGCGCCTCTTCCAAGACCTGCGCGGATCGAAGCATCCCGACGCGATGTATGCGCACGGGCTCACCTACTCGAGCCACCCCATCGGGTGCGCGGTCGCCCTGAGGAATCTCGATATTCTCGAAGACGGGCTGATGGCGCACGTCGGCGACATCGCTCCCTATTTCCTGGAACGGCTGAGGACGCTCGCGGACCTGCCTTTGGTGGGCGACGTGCGCGGCAAGGGGCTGATGGCATGCGTGGAGTGCGTTGCAGATCGGAAGAACGGCAATCCACTGCCGCTTGACACGGAGGTGGGGCAGCGCATCGATCGGCACTGTCACGAGCTGGGGCTCTTGGTGCGGCCACTGATCAATATGTGCGTGATGTCGCCGCCGCTGGTGATCACACGCGAGCAGGTCGACCGCCTGGTTGCGATCCTGCACGAAGGCATCACGCGCACCATGAAGGACCTGCGGAGCGAAGGGCGGTGGAAAGGCTGACGCAGCCCGCCGGGCGGGACTACGATCCGGGCGATCGTGGGCGCCATTCAGTAAGGCACACTACCGGGAGGGACCGACCCCCTTCCCCGCCATCCGACGATTGAGCTCGGCCATGTCGCGCTCGTCCGGCGCCTCCTCCAGGTTCAGGACAGGCAGAACCTCGCGCAGATGGTCGTGATGCGTGCGCACGCCGTATTCCAGGTCCGACAGGAAGAAGCCGGCGAAAGCTTCCGACTGCATCGACTCGTTCGACCACACCGTAAGCTGGACGTCCTCCTCCATGGTCTCACGATCGATACGCTGCGCGAGATAGCGCGCCGCCGCGGTCTCGCGGCTTTCTTCCGCACGGCGGTAGACCGCTCCCCGTAGCAGCGACTCTCCGGTCGAAAGCGGAAACTCCTGGTAGAACTGCACCAGCTCCGGGGTGACCGCGATGACCGCATTGGGAAACAGGCCGTAATAGACCCAGGCGCAGCGCAGGTCCTCTGGCAGATGCTTTGGCTCCGGCGCAATGCTGAGATAATGGCGAACGCTCCAACGGCGGCCGGAGCGGCCGTCATACGATCCGAACGCGCGGCAGACGCCGTCGATGAAGGGCTCGTCATAATACGTTCTGCCGTAAAGGTCCTGCAGGGCCGGGTGCGCCATGGCAACGTGGTAGCCTTCGTTGTCGACGTCGCGCACCGACTTCCAGTTCACCGGCGAGGTCTGGGTCCACAAGCCGCCTGCCGGCACCATGTCCGCCGTGCGGTAGGGTATGATCTCCTCTTTGAACGGCCGCATCAGCTCGGCGACAGACGGCTGCGGACCCGCCCTGAAACGCACGAAGATGAAGCCCATCCAGATCTCGGCCTCGATCTGCATCAGGCCGAATCCGTTCTTGTCGAGATCGGGGAATGTGCGCGGGCGCGCCGCGCCGCGCAGCGTGCCGTCGAGGTTGTAAACCCAGCCGTGGAACGGGCAGACTAAAGCGTTGCGACACGAGCCGCGATCGTCGGTGACGAGCCTGCTACCGCGGTGGCGGCAGATATTGTGAAAGGCACGGATGACGCCGTCCTGTCCGCGAACGACGAGGGCTCGTTCGCCGAATGCGTCGAGAGCCAGGTAGTCACCTAGCTCGGCTATATCCGACACGTGACCGACGATCTGCCAGTGCGTGCGGAACACATGCTCCTTCTCCAATTCGAGAAGGGCATCGCTGTGATAGCTCCAGGCAGGGAGCCCGCGGCGATCCCAATTATTGGGTACGGAAATTTCCCGTCGGACTGTCATGGCTGAAATAATGTGCTGAACGTCCATTCAAAATAACCATATTTAGGTTGTTATGGCAATGTCTTAGAGAATAGTGATGCTTCATCTCATGCAGAGAATGCTCACGCTGCCACACCCTTTGCCACTAGCTCCTGCGCTTCAGCTCGGGCGGAGAATGTTGGAATACAGCGCCTCTCCCTCCGCCAGCTAGCGCCTTGTCCGGCCCGGAGACATGGGTGACGGATTGTTTCTAAGACATAGGTTACAATCTCGTGCCGAACGGGTTGTCGATGGTCTGCAGGGTCCTGCTCCAGGTCGATATATCCCAGATCATAGGTGATAAAGCTGACGAGCCAAATGCCCTCGTCGACTTCTGTGATGCCGAGCCGCTGGCCGGCGAGCACGGTTGAGAATGTCGCGGTCGTGGAAGGGGTATTCGACCTCCG
>CAZARE010000088.1:0-2973 GCA_964487455.1 uncultured Propylenella sp. | reverse complement strand
GGTGAGCAGGCACGACAGGCCGTGCGCGGCGCAGCACAGGCATTTGCTCGCCATCATGCGGATGCCGCGCCGCAGGAGCCCGGCGGCCTCGGACTCCACGGGGCTGGGCGTCGAGGACAGCGTGTCGGTCGCGTTGTCGACCAGGATCTGCACCTGGAGCCTGTCGACGGCGTCGATCTTCATGTGCCGATGCGCAGGCTCGAGGTCAGCTTGCGAAGCGCCGCCACGACCGAAAGCGCCACGATGCGCCCGGTCTTGGGATTCTCCGAGGGCAGGACTTCGGTTTCCACCGTGAAGCGGGCCGAATCGGATTCGACCTCGATCTTGTGGCAGTTGCGGGTTACCGTGGGGTCGGCCCAGATCTCGATGGTGGTGCGCTCGGGGCCGATCCCCGCGAGCGACACCGTGGCGACCACGTTGACGTTGGCCGGAAACCCGGCCACGGCCTCGCGCGCCGTGCCGCTGAATACGCGCAAGGGCTGTTTCAGGCCCTCGAGCGAAATGCCGTTCTTCTCGAGGTGCGGAGCGCCGACGAGCCCGCCCGGCGGCTTGCGGGTGGTCATCCGCACGCTGTGGATCGTGCCTTCCGCCGCCGCGAGCACGGCATCGAGGCCGAGCAGCCCGCCGGAGGGCACGACCAGCCGGGCGCCTTTTGCGGTGGCGAGCTCCACCAGTTCCGGCTTTCGCAGGAGCGCGCCGGAGCTCAGCACGACCGCCGTCTTGCCCGCATCGAGCGCAGGACGGATGACGCGCTCGAAAACCGCGGCCGGAGCGGCCTCGATGATGATGTCCGCCCGCTCGGGGAGCTCTTCGAGGCCGACGAGCGGGGTCGAGATGCCTTCCTTCTCCAGCCAGGCGCGCGCCTTTTCCCGGTCCCCGACGGCCGCCGCGGCGAGCTCCAGTCCCTGCATGCCGCGGTTCAGGCTCCTGGCGACGGTGCGGCCGATGGTACCGAGGCCGGCAATTGCGACTTTCAAAGGCTTCATGGGCGGCTACTCGTGCCTGGCGAGGTTGTTCACGTAGTTGCTGAAGAGGTTCACCGCGACGAGCGCCGCGACCTCGACCATGTGAGCGTCGCCCAGGCCCGCGGCTCGCGCGGCGGCCATTTCCGCATCCGGCACCTGGCCGCGCGTTTCCTGGATCGCCCGGGCGAAGCGCAAAGCGGCCGCTGCAAGCGGATCGGCCGAGGCGTAGTCGCGCGCGGCGGCGAGCTCCTCTTCGGAGAGGCCGGCCTCGCGGCCGTACTTCGTATGGGCCTCCAGGCAATGATGGCAGTTGCTGGTCGCGGCAACGGCGATCGAGATGCGCTCGCGCAGCTGGGCCGACAGCGAGCCGCTCGCCAGGGCGCCGCCGAAGGCGAGATAGCCGCCGAGCGAGGACGGGGAGTTGGCGAGCGTCAGGAACAGCGGCGGCAGGTAGCCGCGCTTTTTCCTGATGCCCTCCAGAAGCTCCTTCGCGCGGCCGGTTAGCGCGGCGACGTCGACCGGATTCAGCCTGGGCATGAACCGGGCGTCAGTTCGCAACCTGGATCTTGGCGTCCTTGACGAGCTTCGCCCATTTGGCGATATCGGTCTTGATCTTGGCGTCGAGCTCGGCCGGGGTGGTGGTCACCGGGTCGTACCCCAGCGAGGTGAGCTTCGCCTTGAGCTCCGGCTCGGCCAGCGACTTGCGGATCTCGCGGCTCAGAAACTCGATGATCGGCCGGGGCGTCCCCGAGCGGATCATCATGCCCTGGATCGTCACGGCTTCCTGGTTCGGAAACCCGGCCTCGGCCAGCGTGGGAACGTCCGGCAGCGCGGAGGTCCTTTTCTCGGAGGTGACGGCGAGCGCGCGCAGCCGGCCGCTCTTTACGTGAGGCACGGCCGGGGTGACGACCGCGAAGCCGATCGGCGTGTGGCCGCCGAGCGCCGAGGTGATCACCGGCGCCGAGCCCTTGAACGGGATCGTCGCGACGTCGAGGTTCTGCGTCAGCCGCAGCATCTCGGCGGAGAGGTGCGGCGCGGTGCCGTGGCCGGCATGGCCGAAGGCGTACTTGTTCGGATTGCTCTTGATGAGCGCCACCAGCTCCTTGACGCTCTTCGCGGGCAGATCCGGATGCACGGCCAATACCGATGGCGCGGTGCCGGTCAGCGTCACGCCCGAGAAGTCCTTGACCGGATCGAACGGCAGGTTGGAGAACAGGCTGGGATTGACGAAGAACCCGGTGGAGACGAGCACCATCGTGTAGCCGTCGGCCGGCGCCCTGGCGGCGCTCGCGATGCCGATGTTGCCGGAGGCACCGGGCTGGTTCTCGACGATGAAGCTCTTCCCGAGGCGCTCGGTGAGCGACTGCGCGATCAGGCGCGCCGTCACGTCGGTCGGGCCGGACGGGGGAAACGGAACGATGATGCGCACCGGCCGCTCGGGGTAGTCTCCGAGCCCGGCGCTCGCGCCCTGGGCAAAGACTGCAGACGAACTCGCCAGCGCCAGGGAAAGCCCGGCGATGAGGCTCAACACTTGCTTCATTCGATCCCCCTCGGAAATTGGTCCAGCTTATGCACCGTCTCCCTCACCGTCAACATGGCGGATCTTGATGTTCGCCATGTGGACGGCCGCTCGACAGGGATGCGAAAATGCAGCGGAGAGCGATGCTATGACGGAGCCCACGAAGCCGCCGGCACGACCGCAGCTCGCGCACGGCGTGCGCGACTACCTGGAACGCGAGCGCCAGCGCATCCTCGCCTCGTGCACGGCTTGCGGCAAATGCTCCGAGGTCTGCCCCATGACGCCCTACAACGAGAAAAAAGGCGGGGCCAGCGCCAGGGACATGGCCGCCGGCGTGCTCGAGCTGCTTCGCACCGGGACCACGGACGAGGCTTCGCTCGGCTGGGTCGGGGTCTGCATCCGCAGCGGCAGCTGCGTGCCGGCTTGCCCGGAGAACGTCAATCCGAAGCTGATGCTGCGCCTGGCGAAAATGATCGCCACCGGCGGCCT
>CAZARE010000087.1:0-15672 GCA_964487455.1 uncultured Propylenella sp. | reverse complement strand
GCTTCAAGGCAAGCGGCAGGGGCGTTCTCGTCTATATCCGCGATCCCAAGATCACCACCTTGCAGAGCGCCAGCGGGCCAGCGTCGCAAGACGACGCTGATCGCCATCTGAGCTCGCGCCAGCGGCGTCAGCGCTGGCGCGAGATCGGCCTCGGCGCACAGATGCTGCGGAACCTTGGCGTCTCATCGATCCGCCTGATCGCCACGCGGCACCGCCAATATGTCGGGCTCGCCGGCTTTGGGATCGAGATCGCCGAGACGGAGATTCTCGAGAGTTGAAGACGCGTCAGCCGCGGCCCACGAACGGCATCTTGCTGGCCATGATGGTGACAAACAACACGTTGGTGTCGAGCGGCAGCGAGTCCATATGGAGGACGGTGTCGGCGACGTGCTCGACGTCCATCAGCGGCTCCGGCGCGATCGTGCCGTTGGCCTGCGGAACGCCGTCCGCCATGCGCGCGGCCAGCGGGGTCAAGGCGTTGCCGATGTCGATCTGCCCGCAAGCGATGTCAAAGGCGCGGCCGTCGAGCGAGAGGCACTTGGTCAATCCGGTGACGCCGTGCTTGGTCGCCGTGTAGGGCGCGGAGTTGGGGCGCGGCGCATGTGCCGAGATGGAGCCGTTGTTGATGATGCGCCCGCCGCGCGGCTCCTGCGCCTTCATCAGTCGCACCGCCTCGCGGGCGCAATAGAACATTCCGGAGAGATTGACGTTCACGACGGTGCGCCATTGTTCGTTGGTCAGCTCCTCGATCGGCACGCCCGGCGCTCCGCTCCCGGCATTGTTGAAAAGCAGGTCGAGGCGGCCGAAGCGCTCCTTTGTCGCTGCGAAGAGCGCCGCGACCGCGTCCGGGTCGGAGACGTCGGTCGGCACGACGAGCGCGGCGTCGCCGGCGCCTTCCGCCGTTTCTTCCAGCGCCTCGCGCCGCCGCCCGGCCAAGGCGACGCTGTAGCCGGCCTCAAAGAGCCGCTTCGCCACCGCGCGGCCGATGCCGCTTCCGGCGCCGGTCACGATTGCAACCTTGCCCATGCCTTGCGTCCGTCATTGCCCTTGCCTCTCTGAACTTGCCATGAACCCCGCCAAGCGGCGAGTCCAGCGCGAAGGCACTAGCAGAACGCGCCGGCAGCCTCGCGGCCCCAGCTCGAGGGAATAGAAGGGTGCGGGGCGCCTGGCGGCACCTTGGTGGTGCGATCCGACGATCGCGATCGAATGCTCTTAAGGCGCCGGGGCGCCCCGCGCGGCTCTTTCGACCCCAGTCCTCCAGCTCTCCGCCAGCCCGGTGCGCGGAGCGCCTCCGGGTCAGGCTTAAGGCGGGCAACGAGCCGCAGACCGGTCCTAGTGCCGGTCGGGCGGAGTGTCGGAGCCGACCGGGCCGGCGCGGCTCGGAAAAGCCGCCCCGCCGCGGACCGCCCGTCCTTCCCGTGAGGCTTCCGGTGCGCCACGGACCCTTCGGTGAAGGACGGCGGGAGGAGAATACGACAGGTTTGGCGACTGGGGATAAGTTCGCGCCGCTCACACGATGCCACCGCCGCTCGCGGCGAGCGGCGGGCGAGCGTCGCCCACCATCTGACGGTAGCCCGCGGTGCGATAGGTCCCGATCGGCTCGATGGCCGCGCCCTTGTCATGCCTCGCCATCGCCAGGATCGGCTCGACATTGGTGCGGAACGCCTCCTTCAGCGTCTCGCTCGCCATCAGCGCGTCGTTCGCTTCCTGATAGTTGGACAAAGCCTCGCGGTCGACGAGATGCGCTTGAACATAGGCGCGCTGGATCTCCGTAGCGGAGACGACCAGGCTCTCGATCGGATCGGTCCCGTAGTGCGACTGGTCGATCGTGTAGGCCGGGCTGAAGCCGGAAACGCCGGCACGATCCGCTTCGACCAGCTCATTGACGACAAGGAAAAGCCGATAGGGATTGATCGAGCCGGAGTCGAGATCGTCGTTGCCGTATCCGAAATCATTGAATTGAACACCGCCGAGCTTTCCGTACTGGACAAGCCGGGCGACGATCATCTCGATGTTGGTATGGGGTGCATGATTGCCGAGACCAACAAGGCAAAAAGCTTTCGGACCAAGCGTTGAAGCGATGAGATAATTGGTGCCCCAATCCTGCACAACGGTGGAGTAGAAGGCGGGCTCGTAGAGCTTGTGTTCGGTGAGGAGTCGCCAATCATCCGGAAGCGCCGCGTAGATCTTCCCGACCGAGCCGAGGTAGCGCTCGAACGCACGAGTGAAATGGCTCTGTCCGGGAAAGTTCGAACCGTCGCCGACCCAAACGGTCAACGCCTTGGAGCCAATCGCCTTGCCGATCTCGATGCATTCGAGGTTGTGCTCGACCGCCTGCTGACGTACCGCCTCATCCACGTGCGACAGCGAGCCGAACTTGTAGGAGTGCTCCTGTCCGGGCCTGTCCTGGAAGGTATTCGAGTTCATCGCATCGAAGCCGAGCCCGCGGGTGCTGGCATAGGCTTTCAGCTCCGCCGGATCGTCATGCTGGTCCCAGGGGATGTGCAGCGACACCCGCGGCGTCGCACCCGTGAGCTGGTGAATGACCGCGCAATCGTCGAGCTTATCGAGGATGTTGCGCGGCTCGCCAACGATGGGAAAACGGGCAAGACGGGTGCCGCTGGTGCCGACGCCCCGGGAGGGAAGCCCCACCTCGAACGCGGCCGCCTTTTCCTTGAGCCTGTCGATTTCAACGCCGCGCTTTGCCAGCTTGTCCCCGAGCGCCTCGTATTCCGACTGCAGTCCGGCGAAGGCGGCCTCGTTCAGCCGTCCGATCAGCTTCTTGTCAAAGCCCAGTCTCGGCATTCCACTCCCCATCCGCGTCGCCGCAGACCCCACACAATCCTTATGGCCTCGCGCCTGCCCACGGAAGCGGAAAGTCGGCGGAACGACGGGCGCGGCTGCTCATGTATGATGGGACGATTGCCGCGCGCTTTTTGAGGAGGCAGGAGGGCGAGGTTGTGGCTGGAGCGCTACCGAACCATCCGCGCGTGCTGATCTCCGGCGCGGGGATCGCCGGATTAACGCTCGCCGTTCTACTAAAGGAGCGCGGTCTGGAGCCGTTGGTCGTGGAGAGGGATCCGGGCATCCGCGCGCACGGTTACATGATGGACTTTTTCGGAAGCGGCTGGGACGTCGCCGAGCGGATGGGGCTCGCAAACGACATCCGCGGCGTAAAATATCCGATCGAGCGTATAGAGTTCGTCGACAGCACCGGGACGCCCTACGTCTCCGTTCCGATCGACCGCATCCGCAAGGCACTGGGCGGGAAATACGTCTACCTGCGCCACTCGGACCTCCAGAGCATTCTCCACGAGCGCGCAATGCGCGCGAAGGTCGACATTCGCTTCGGCACGACCGTGGTCGCGCTCGATCCGACCGACGACGCCGTCGAGGCGCGACTAAGCACAGGCAAGACGGAGCCCTTCGATCTCGTCTTCGGCGCCGACGGCCTGCATTCGGCCATCCGCAAGCTGGCGTTCGGCGAGGAAGATGCCTACAGCTTCCATCTCGGCGGCTACGTGGCTGCGTTTCACATAGCGCAGTCGCCGCTCGAACTGGACAACGCCTTCAAGCTGCAGGAAGCAACAGATCGCGTCGCCGCATACTATCCGCTCGGCGGCGGGGAGCTCGACGCCACCCTCGTGTTTCGCCATCCCGACTTCGGTCACGTCTCGCCTGACAGGGGCCTCTCGCTCCTTCGCGAGAAATGGTCGGAGCCCGGCTGGATCGGCTCGAGCTTGTTGGAGGAGCTAACCGCCTGGCCCCCCGTCTTCTTCGACACGTTGGCGCAGATACGCATGCCGAACTGGCACTACGGGCGCATTGCGCTCGTCGGCGACGCCTGCGGATGCCTGACTCTTCTCGCCGGACAAGGATCGCACATGGCGATGGCGGGCGCCTACGTGTTGGCGACGGAACTTGCGCGCCACGACGACTACGAAGCCGCGTTCCGTGCTTACGAGACGCTGATGGCGCCCACCGTGATGAAGCGGCAAATCGAGACGGAGCGCTTCGCGAAGATCATCATGCCCACGGACCGTTCGCAGCCGCGGCTACGGCGGGTCGGGACCCGTCTCCTCTTCAGCCCTCCGGGCCTGCGATTCGGGCTGCGGCTCATCGGAGCGAGAAGCGTGCTGGAAGGGTATCCCTGAACCCTCCCGCAGGCCATTTCGTCCAAGATATCTCGCATAAGCGCTCAGGGGCCGGAGAGTTGACGTCGCCTGCTTCGAGCGCGCGAGCCGGAACGCCGCTATTGCGAGGCAACCGACTCCGCGCGACCGCTCATCAGGACGTCGACAATGCGCATCTGTTTCTCGTGCTCATCCTGGTGAACGGTCACATTGAAGTAGTTCGGGTTACCGATCAGCACGGCGAAATTGGAAAGCGAGCAGTCCCCACGATCCTTCCGTACCTCCTCCAGCACAACGTTGATGCCCTCTCTATTGAGGACCGCGATGCGGCCGTTCGCGGTCTGGTCGTCGAGATCGGAAGCGGCGAGAAGGACGAGGGCGTGCGGCCCGGCAAGCGGGCCGTCGGGGTCCGGGGCGGGCGAGGCGCGCATGCCCTTGGGCACAAGACCCATTGAGATGTGGCCGAGTCCGCCGCCTGGGATGTGATCATCGGAATTGTTATGCAGCGCCACGATCGGCTGCGCCGGATCGATGAGACCGTGGATGAAATCGGTGAAGCGCGGAGAGGCATTGTCGCCGAGCTTGCGGCAGCCAATGCCTTCACTCGAGAAGTTTCGGTTGGGATCGATGCCGCTGAGGTTGCGCTTGCCGCCTGTTTCGATGGCCACCAGCGTTCCGCCATAGTTCCTCAGCGCCGCGACCGCGTTGTCGAAGGAGAGATCCTCATCGTCGTGCATAACGGCCCAGAGCGGGCCGGGCTGCCGGCTTGTCACGGTCTGAACGACCCAGGGGCGCTTGCGCTCCCGGAATTCCTCCTGCGCGATGCAGAAGGTGCTGCCGGAGAGCACCTCCGCGTTGCGCTTAAAGTCGCCATCCTTGTCGGTAACCTCGTCTACCGTGAGGCAGGATTCCGCTGCGACAAGCTCCGCGGGCCCCAAGGCCGACTCAACTGGCGGAATGAGCACCGCCGACGCTTGTTCGTCACGCTCAGACGCTGACGCCGCGGCGACGGCGACGAGCGTGTCGGTCGTGGCAAGGCCCGCCTCTCTCTCCGGCGCGACAATCGCGGCGCCTGCGACGAGGTCGAGTGGCTGACCGATGAGTTCGCGCGTACCCGTCGCCGTCGAAATGACAACCGGCCTCGGGCGAGGCAGCCGCGCCACCTCGGCCGCATCCTCAGCAGAGCCCTGTTCGACCTCGTCGGCCTGACCGTCGTTCGGCTGATCCGCGGTCGCGGCGTCCGGCTCGGGAGTGGCTTCGCGGTAAGGCAAAGGCTCAACGCCGCCGTTCCGCTCGATCGATCGCCGCGCCAGGGCGCGGCGCGTCAACGGCACCGCAAGCTCGGCGGGATTTCCCAGGACGAGGTCGAAGGTCGCCTCGATCCGGTCTTCGATCTCAACTGCGCTTTGCGCCTGCGCGGGCATGCAAACAAGCAAGGCGCCGGCAAGCGTGCCCGCCGCCAAGACATAGCGCCCGGTCCCGAGCGATGTCGGAAGCTCGACGCTCCCACCCTGCGAACCCCGGTATGATTCCGGGTTCATGCTTGCGCCTCTGCCGTACGCATTAACTTTCGCCCGCCTCAGCAGAACGGCCAATGACCCGCCGAACCGGCTAACAATTTAGAGAAAATGAGGCGGATATGTGAAGCCTCGGCCGCAATCTCATCTGCCGGTCAGGCGATATGCGGCGATCGGGGAGGCTCTCCCGACCCGACGCGGCAATGGTCTAGAGCGCAGTCCAGCCGCCGTCGATTGAGATGGTCGTGCCGGTGATCTGCTGGGCGGCGTCCGAACACAGGAAAACGGTAAGCGCTCCGATATCCTCGACCCGCGCGAACTCGCGCCGCGCTTGCCGCTCAAGCATCACCTCCTTGATGACGCGCTCGCGCGGCAGGCCGTGCACCTTCATCTGGTCGGCGATCTGACTCTCCACCAGCGGTGTAAGCACGTAGCCGGGGCAGATGGCGTTGCAGGTGATCCCCTCCTCGGCAAGCTCCAGCGCAACGGTCTTGGTGAGGCCGACGAGGCCGTGCTTCGCGGAGACATAGGCCGACTTGAAGGGAGAGGCGGTGAGGCCGTGGGCGGAGGCGATGTTGACGATGCGGCCCCATTTCCCCTGGCGCATGGCCGGGATGGCGGCGGCGCAGGTGTGGAAGGCAGCGGAGAGGTTGATGGCGATAATGGCGTCCCACTTCTCGATCGGGAACTCCTCGACGCGCGCGACGTGCTGGATGCCAGCATTGTTGACGAGAATTGATACGGGCCCCAGCGCGTCGACAGCCTGCGCGACCAGCGCGCGGCATTCCTCGGCCTTCGACATGTCGGCGCGGATGTATTTGGCTTTCACGCCGTGCTCGGCGGCGAGCTTCCCCGCCAGCGCGCGGTCGTCAGGCGTATCGGTGAAGGAGTTGAGCGCGACGTTCACCCCCTCCTTGGCGAGGGCCTCGGCGATGCCGATCCCGATGCCGGAGGTGGAGCCGGTGACGACGGCGGATTTTCCCTTGAGCATGGACTTACCTGTAGATCTCGCGGCGATTGCCGACGTCCAGGACGAGCACGGTCACGCGACCGTCTTCGATTCTCACGATGACTCTGAAATCGCCGACGCGGTAGCGCCAAAGGCCTGACGGCGGACCTTTCAGGGCTTCTCCCATCCGCCTCGGGTTTTCGGCGACGGCCACCCGTTCTGTGAGATAGCGAAGTATCCGCGTCCGATCCCGAGCAGACAGCTTGCCCAGAGTCCGCTCGGCGCGAGGGGATAACTCAACGCGCCACGCGGTGCTCAACTGTCATCTTCCAGACCGTATTTCTTGATCACCTCCTCAAGCGGAATCGGCTCGCCGCCCTCCTCAAGCGCCTTCAGCGCAAGGTAGCCATCCTCAAGGTCGTCGAGATGCGTGAGGATCGCTTCGCGGGCATAGAAGCTCTTGGAACGACCTGTCTTCTTGGCGAGGTCGGCAAGACGCTTTTCAATGTCGGGCGGCAGTCGCAGCGCGAGCATGGCGGCTCTCCTTTGCTGTACATGTACAGCACCGCAGGAAGGCCGACAAGGCTCGCCCCGACCCGTTGCCCCTACGGCGGGCGGACGATGCCTCCGCGGTGCGAATGTCACGCATTCATCATGCGCGAATGCAAGAAGAACCGCCGCGTTGACTTCGCCCGCGGATTTCGCCACCTGTGAGGCGAAGCGAGCTGCAACATGAACCTTCAGTGCCTGCCTGAGGCGGTTTCAGCCGCCCCCCTCCCTCGCCGCGCCTCGGTCGGCGTGGACGTCGGCGGCGTTACGGTCGGCGGCGGCGCGCCGATCGTCGTGCAGTCAATGACCAACACCGATACGGCGGACGTGGAGTCCACCGCCGAGCAGGTCGCGGCACTGGCGCGCGCCGGCTCGGAGCTGGTCCGGATCACCGTCGACCGCGACGAGGCGGCGGCGGCGGTGCCGCATATCCGCGACCGGCTTCAACGGATGAAGGTGTCCGTGCCGCTGGTCGGCGACTTCCACTATATCGGCCACAAGCTGCTTGCCGAGCATCCGGCGTGCGCCGAGGCGCTCGACAAGTACCGCATCAACCCCGGCAATGTCGGCTTCAAGGAGAAGAAGGACAAGCAGTTCGGCGCCATCATCGAGATGGCGATCAAGAACGGCAAGCCGGTCAGGATCGGCGTCAACTGGGGCTCGCTCGACCAGGCGCTGCTGACCACGCTGATGGATACGAACGCTGAAAGCGCCGAGCCGATGTCAGCCGGTGCGGTGATGCGCGAGGCGATGGTGCAGTCGGCTGTGCTGTCGGCGGCGCGCGCGGAGGAGATCGGGCTTTCCCGCGACCGCATCATCCTCTCCGCCAAGGTGAGCGCCGTGCAGGACCTGATCGCCTGCTACCGCATGCTGGCGAGCCGCTGCGACTATGCGCTGCATCTCGGGCTGACCGAGGCGGGCATGGGCTCCAAGGGGATCGTCGCCTCCTCCGCCGCGCTCGGCATCCTCCTGCAGGAAGGGATCGGCGACACAATCCGCATCTCGTTGACGCCCGACCCCGGCGGCGATCGCACGCTGGAAGTGAAAGTGGCGCAGGAGATTCTGCAGACCATGGGCTTCCGCGCCTTCATTCCAGTTGTGGCCGCCTGCCCCGGCTGCGGACGCACGACCTCCACCGTGTTCCAAGAACTCGCCAAGGACATTCAGGGCATGCTTTCGGAGCGCATGCCGGTGTGGCGCGATATCTATCCGGGCGTGGAGGAGCTGAAGGTTGCGGTGATGGGCTGCATCGTCAACGGACCCGGCGAATCCAAGCACGCCGATATCGGCATATCGCTGCCCGGCACTGGTGAACAGCCGGCCGCGCCGGTCTTCATCGACGGGAAGAAAGCGGTGACGCTGCGCGGAGCGAATGTCGCCACCGACTTCAAAGCGCTGCTGGAGGACTACATCGCAAAGCGCTACGGCGGCGCCAAGCGACAGGACAACGCCGCCTGAGCCAACGGTCCTTGTCGCGGTAGCAACGTTGAAGCCCATCGAAACGAAGCGCGACATCACGCGCGCGACCAAGGCGCTGCTCGCCGCCGACTCCCGGCTCGTCCCGATCGCGGAGATCGCGGGGCCGCTACCGCTTCGCCGCCGCGACGGGGGCTTCGAGGGCTTGGCGGCGATCATCACCTCTCAGCAGATATCCGACAAGGCGGCAGCGGCGATCTGGGCGCGGCTCAGGGCGGCGGTGGAGCCATTCACGCCGGCGCAATTTGTCGCGACGCCAGAGGAGCCGCTACGCGCCGCCGGGCTTTCGCGACCGAAGATCAGGACGCTTACCGGCATCGCCGCCGCCGCGGCCGACGGCTTCGACCTGATCGCAGTCCACGACTTGCCCGCCGAGGAAGCCCTGACAACGATGACGGCGCTAAAGGGCATCGGGCCATGGACTGCCGAGATCTACTTGCTCTTCTGCGTCGGCCATCCGGACATCTTCCCAGCCGGCGATCTCGCGCTACAAAGCGCCGTCCACTCGGGGCTCAACTTGCGCAACCGTCCAGACGAGAAGCGGCTCCGGAAGCTCGCTGAGAAATGGGCGCCGTGGCGCGGCGTGGCGGCGCGGCTCTTTTGGGCCTATTACCGAGCTAGGCGGCAGCGGCTCAAAGACGAAGCTCATATGCAATGACAAGCGCGCGATGATCGACGGGCCTCGCATCCCGCCCGGCTCCGCCGGCGCGCCGACAAGCCTTGTCGTGTTCCTCCATGGCTATGGCGCGGACGGGAACGATCTGATCGGCCTGGGGCGCGAATGGGCGCCGGCGCTGCCGCACACGACGTTCGTCTCGCCGCACGCGCCCGAGCTTTGTCCGGGCACCCCGATGGGCCGGCAATGGTTTCCGCTGAGCATGCGCGACCCGGGAGAGCTCTCCCGCGGCGTTGCGAGGGCGCGGCCAGCGCTCGACGAGTTTCTAGACGCCGAGCTTGCGCGACACGGGTTCGACGAAACCGCGTGCGCGCTCGTCGGCTTTAGCCAGGGCACGATGTTGGCGCTTCATGCCGGGCTCCAGCGCAAGCAACGGCTTGCCGGCATCCTCTGCTATTCAGGCCTGCTCGCCGACCCAGGCGCACTGAGAAGCGGTGCAATTCAGAAGCCACCGGTCTTCCTTATCCACGGCGATGCGGACGACCTCATTCCAGTGCATGCGCTCTTCGGCAGCGCGCAGGGTCTGGCAGCGGCCGAAATTCCCGTGGAATGGCATATTTCACAAGGCATTCCGCATGGCATCGGGCCGGATGGGCTGGAACTGGGGCTCGCCTTTCTGAGAAGGGTTCTGCCCCGTACCTAGCCGGCGGTGCTTCACAACATTGACACGACCGCTGTAGAATATTCAAAAAGAAGGAAACCGTAACGGGTCCAGGGTCGAACGCGTCAAACATGACAGCACATGCATCGCCCGAGGCGCATCCGGCGCTGGTGCTGAACGCCGATTACCGGCCGCTCAGCTACTATCCCCTGTCCCTCTGGGGGTGGCAGGACGCGATCAAGGCGGTGTTCCTCGACCGCGTCAACATCGTCTCCGAATACGAATTGAAGGTGCGAAGTCCGAGCTTCGAAATGAAGCTCCCCAGCGTCGTTTCGCTCAAGACCTATATCCGTCCGTCCCGTCACCCGGCCTTCACCCGCTTCAACGTCTTCCTGCGCGACCGCTTCCAATGTCAGTATTGCGGCGCTGACGACGACCTCACCTTCGACCATCTGCTGCCGCGGTCGCGCGGGGGACATACGACGTGGCTGAACGTCGTGGCTGCTTGCGCGCCGTGCAATCTGAAGAAGGGCAACAAGGGCTGCCGCGACGTGAATATGTGGCCGAAGCAGAAGCCCTATGAGCCGAGCGTGCACGACCTGCATAAGAACGGGCGGCTGTTCCCGCCCAACTACCTGCACGAAAGCTGGCTCGACTATCTCTACTGGGACGCCGTTCTGGAGCCGTAGCCTTCAGGCTTTGCGCCAAGCCATGCGGGCGGCGTAGAGCCCGAGCGCGGCGAGCAGCGCCGAGATCAGCACGTTCCACCCGGCGAAGGAGAGGCCCAGGAAGCGCCATACCGCTTCCGTGCAGCTCGCCGGCGTTACCGTGCCGATCTGGCTCAGCATCTCGGCGGCGCTGCGGCCGGAGGGTGCCTCAGCACAGAGGGTCGGCCCCTCCCAAAAACCCCATTCGACCCCGGAATGGTACGTTGCGAGCCCGGCATTGTAGAGCATGACAAGGCCGAACGCGGCGAAGAGGACAACGAGAACCAGCCGGGGCGCTCGAAACCACGCCGCGAGGAGAGCTGCGACCGCGAGCGGAATGCCAACGTAGTACGGCGTTCGCTGCATCAGGCAGAGCGGGCACGGCTCGTAGCCGCCGAGATGCTCGAACCCGAGCGCTCCGAGTATAGTGGCGACGGAGATGGCGAGCATCAGAAGCGCTATGCGGAGAAGCAGGCGCGGCGGGCGGGCGTCGGCGAACGCGGCCGCGCTGGCACTATCCGGGTTAGGGCGGAGCATCCTCTATTCTTACGCCAGAATGCGGCGGAAATCGCGGTCGGGGCGGTGAGCGCGCCCGTCGTCTCTGCGCCTGCAAGACGCTGCCCGCCGCAATAGACTTCCAGCCGATGTCATCATCGAGGTCGACGAGGACATCGGCCCGGCCATGTTCGACTGGTCCTTGCCAGACGCGGTCGCGAAGCGCGCGGTTGGCGTCGCCCGGCCGCATCCATATATCTCTTCCGGAGCACGACGTCGCAGACGGTTGCGCGCAACGTTGACGGGGAGCCTTCGCCCCCTATGATCCGCCCTTCGTGCCCCTGTGGCGGAATGGTAGACGCGGCAGACTCAAAATCTGCTGCCCGCAAGGGCGTGCTGGTTCGAATCCGGCCAGGGGCACCAACCTTCTCGCGCGCGCAATAGGCGGCGGCTGTTGTTGGCGGGCTTAAGCGTCGAGAACGTGCTTCTCGATGCGGACGTCCGTCGAAAAGTCATCCAATTGGAGCTTGAGCGCCGTCAGATTAGCTTGTGTGAAGGCGGCGTCCTCAGAGCCAAGCGGGCCGAAATAGTCGCCATCGACCTCGATCAGCCAGGCGCCGTCCCTTTGAACCACGCGAATGACCATTGTCATGGGCCGATGCTCCCGACGTGGCATGACCGCCGCGTCGAAGCATCTCATGAGTATGGTTAAGAAGCCCTTGCCGCGGAGCCCTCCGCTGCCCACCATGCGGTCACCGCAATCATCGATATGCGAGAGCCGTCCATCTTGCCTTCGCTCAACCGCCCTACCCCGCCGGTATCAGCGTCTCCACAAGCCGCGCCCAGTAGGACGAGCCATAGTCGATGGCAGCGTCGTTGAAGTCATAGGCCGGGTGATGCAAGCCGGCCGTGTCGCCATTGCCGAGGAAGATGAAGGCACCAGGGCGCGCTTCCAGCATGAAGGAGAAATCCTCGCCGCCCATGACAGGCGGATGGTCGGCATCGACCTTGGCGTCCCCGGCGACTTCGCGGGCGATCGCCGCGGCCTTCTCCGTCTGCTCCGGATGGTTCACGGTAACAGGATAATTGCGCGAATAGTGGAAGTGGGCGGTCGCGCCGTAGGCGGCGACGACGTTCTGCACGACCTCGCGCAGCCGACGCTCTACTAGGTCGCGCACCAGCGGATCGAGCGAGCGGGCGGTGCCCGTGACCTTGGCGCGCTGCGGGATGACGTTGAAGGCGTCGCCGGCGTGGATCGTCGTGACGGAGACGACGGCGCTGGCCAGCGGATCGACGTTGCGCGCGACGATCGACTGCACCGCCTGCACCATGGCGCTGGCGGTGACAATCGGGTCAATGGTGCGATGCGGCTGCGCCGCGTGGCCGCCCTGCCCATCGATATCGATGGTGAACATGTCGGTCGCCGCCATCATGGAGCCCGGACGAATGGCGAAATGGCCGATCGCTAGGCCCGGCATGTTGTGCATGCCGTAGACCTCCTGCACGCCAAAACGCTCCATCAATCCGTCCTCGACCATGGCGCGTCCGCCCGCGCCGCCCTCCTCCGCCGGCTGGAAGATGAAGACCGCCGTGCCAGCGAAGCGGCGGGTCTCGGAGAGGTAGCGCGCGGCGCCAAGGAGCATGGCGGTGTGCCCGTCATGACCGCAGGCATGCATTTTGCCTGGCGTCTCTGATGCCCAAGGCTTGCCGCTCTCCTCATGGATCGGCAGAGCATCCATATCGGCGCGCAGCCCCACGACGCCGGGGGCGTCCTCCCGCCCTCTCAGCACGCCGACCACGCCGGTTCGGCCGATTCCCTCGGCCACCTCGTCGAACCCGAACGCGCGGAGCTTGGCCGCCACGTCGGCCGCGGTCCGATGCACGTCGTAGAGGAGCTCGGGATGGCGGTGGTAGTCGCGCCGCCACGCGGCGATCTCGTCATGCAGCTCGGCAAAGCGGTTGATCACGGGCATTTTAGTGTCTCCTCGCGCCCCAAACTTTACGCATCGCCGCAGGGCAGACGCAATCGCGCATCAAGAAGGGAATCGCCCTCGTATTCCGGTGCCCAGCCTGGGGTGGGGTGCCGAAGCGAGAAAAATGCGCTACAACCCTGCCGGCGGAAAGGAAGCGATTTGGATTCGATGCGGAGAGCGATTCGACGTTGCCTGGTCGCCGCTGTGTTCGCAACGGCAACGTACGGCGCAACCCATGCGGCCGAGAACGGCTCTGCCGATACCGATCTGGTGCGCGGTCCCTACCTCGTCGCCGACGCTGAAACGGGCCATATCCTGGAGGAGTTCCAGGCGCTGAGGCCGTGGTACCCGGCTTCCACCACCAAGCTCATGACGATCTATGTCACCTTTCAGGCGATCCGCGCCGGCGAGGTGTCGCTTGACGACGAGATCGGCTACAGCGCCAACGCGGCAGCGCAGCCGCCAAGCAAGATGGGTTTCAAGCGCGGATCGACCCTCACCCTCGATCATGCGCTCAAGATGATGATGGTGAAATCCGCCAACGATATCGCGGTGGCGGTGGCGGAGGCGGTCGGCGGCAGTGTTGAGGGTTTCGCGCAGCGCATGAACGAGGCTGCGCTGCAGCTCGGCATGACCCGTTCGCACTTCGTCAACCCACACGGTCTGCCGGACGAAAGGCAGGTAACCAGCGCGCGCGACATGGCACTTCTCGCGCGCACTCTCCTGCGGGAGTTTCCTGAGCGCCGTCCGTACTACACAATTCATGCGATCGAGATCGGCGGCAAGGTCCTGCGCAACTACAATAGGCTGCTGACCCGTTTCCCAGGCACCACCGGCATGAAGACCGGCTTCATCTGCGCATCGGGCTATAATCTCGTTGCCAGCGCTGAGCGCGAGGGGCGCGAGCTCATCGCGGTGGTGTTTGGCGAGTACGGCGGCAAGCTGCGCAACGAGCACGCAGCAGCTCTGCTCGACGCCGCCTTCAGGATGCCGGCGCAGGAGGCAGAGCCGGAGACGACTCTCCACAATGTGACATCGGGCGACTCGTACACCGAACCACTCGACATGCGCCCCTATGTCTGCGGGGCCAAGCGCGCCGCAGCCGTGGCTGCGATCAGCCGTGGAGAAGACGACGACGAGGGTGAGGTCGCGGTCTCCCACTTGACCGCGCAGGTGAACCTCGGCCCTCCGGTCAAGGTCTCGGCATTCGTACCGGCAGAGTACGGCGAACCGGGCTTCATTGCGCGCCTACCACGGCCTCGTCCCGGCGCTCAGGAAGATGGCCTGCCCGAAGTGCTCCCTGCCTTTGCGCCGGTCAGCGAGCGAGCAGGCGCGTCCGCCCCCGCGGCAGAGGCGATCGGCACAGCGGTCGGTGAGCCGCGTCCGCTCGAAGAGATCGGCAGCGAATAGCGCGGCTTTGCTCAGCCGCGCAGCCCGACCGGTCAACCCTTCTCCGATTTCGAACGCGGCTCAGCGCGGCCGCAGCCGTTGGCGATCCCGCGGATGCCGATGATTTCCAGCACGTCCATTCTTGCGGAAGCTCCCGCTGGGCCTCGCCTTACGCCGACGCGGATGCTATTTTTCAAAATTAAGCGCAAGCAAAGCAAAAAAAGGGCGCCTCAATCGCGTCGCTCGGGGAGGAAGGCATGGGCTTTTTTCAACGTATCGGGAGCGAGTACGCCAGTCTGGCCGGCTTGCTGCGTACGCTCTCCAAGGTCACCAAGGTCGCTAAGAATCCCGACCGCACCTTTCCTCAGGTGGTCCGCCAGCTGGTGGCAGAGCACGGGGACCGGGTCGCGCTTATCTCAGACCGCGAGCAAATGACCTTCCGCCAATATGACCAGCGCGCTGACCAGTATGCCCGCTGGGCGATGGAGCACGGCGTCGGCAAAGGTGACGTGGTCGGCCTTCTTATGCCGAACCGCCCCGAATATCTCGCGACCTGGCTGGGCATTTCGCGCGCCGGGGGCGTTGTCGCGCTGCTCAACACCAATCTGACCGGCGTAGCGCTCGCGCACTGCGTCAACATCGTCAGCCCCAAGCACATCATTGTGGACGCTCTCCTGCTCGACGGGTTCCGTAGCGCACAGCCCCACGTCGACGGCGATCCGAAGCTCTGGTGCCATGGCGCGAGTGTGGAGGGCTTTCAGCGCATCGACACGGAACTCGATGCGCTGCCGAACGACCCGATCCCGGACGAAAAGCTGCCCAAGCTCACGACCGAGGACAGATGTCTCTATGTCTATACGAGCGGGACCACGGGCCTGCCCAAAGCTGCCAACATTAATCACTACCGGATACAGGGCATCATGTACGCCTTCAACGGCGCCATGAGCATGAAGCCGCGGGACCGCATCTATGTCTGCCTTCCCATGTACCACACGTCGGGCGGCGTGCTCGGCCCCGGCGCCGCATTGACGGCCGGCGCCAGCGTGGTGCTGGGCGAGCGCTTCTCCTCCTCGACTTTCTGGGACGATGTGGTCAAGCACGAATGCACGGGGTTCGTTTATATTGGCGAGCTATGCCGCTATCTGTTGAACAGCCCCCCACACCCGAAGGAAACCAAACACAAGCTCCGAATCGCCTGCGGCAACGG
>CAZARE010000086.1:0-2553 GCA_964487455.1 uncultured Propylenella sp. | reverse complement strand
TGGACGGGCGGGCGCCTCGCGGGCCCGCCCAACTCGGGGGTGGCGCCGCCTGTGAATCGAGCCGTCGGCGCAGTGCGCCGCAAGTTCCAGCCCTGGACCGACCCGACGGCGAAGCCGTTCATCGAGTTCCGCGGCGTCAGCAAGCGGTTCGGCTCCTTCGCCGCGGTCGACAACCAGACGCTGACGATCTTCGAGCGCGAGTTCCACGCGCTGCTCGGGCCGTCCGGCTGCGGCAAGACGACCCTGCTCAGGATGCTCGCCGGCTTTGAGGAGCCGAGCGCCGGCGACATCCTGCTCGACGGCAAATCGCTCGCCGGCGTGCCGCCGCACCGGCGGCCGGTCAACATGATGTTCCAATCCTATGCGCTCTTCCCGCATCTGAGCGTGGAGGGGAACATAGCCTTCGGCCTCAAGCAGGACAGGCTGCCGAAGCGCGAGATCGCCGAGCGCGTCGCCAACGTGCTCGCGCTCGTCAAGATGGAGGGGTTCGCCAAGCGCAGGCCGGAACAGCTCTCCGGCGGGCAGCGGCAACGCGTGGCCCTGGCCCGCGCCATCGCCAAGCGGCCAAAGGTTCTGCTCCTCGACGAGCCGCTCGCCGCGCTCGACAAGAAGCTGCGCGAGGAGACGCAGTTCGAGCTCATCAGCCTGCAGGAGACGGTGGGGCTGACCTTTGTCATCGTCACCCACGACCAGGAAGAGGCCATGACCGTGGCCGACCGGATCTCGGTGATGAACCAGGGCAGGATCGTGCAGATCGCAACGCCGGCGGAGATCTACGAGCAGCCTAACTCGCGCTACGTCGCCGATTTCATCGGCTCGGTGAATATTTTCGAAGCCGTGGTGGAGCAAGCGGCGTCCGATCGCCTGCGCCTTGGCGCTACGGACGGCTTCAACGTCGACAGCGCGAGCGAGTCAGGGACTTCGAAGGGTCAGACGGTCTGGTTCGCGGTGCGGCCCGAGAAGGTGCGCATCTCGCATGCGGCGCCATCCGAGTCCGGGATCAACGCCGTCGCCGGCGAGGTCTGGGATATCGCGTATTTCGGCGACATGACGCTTTTTAACGTCAGGCTCGATTCGGGCAAGCTAGTGCGAGCCAGCATGTTGAACGCGGCGCGGACCGTGGAGCAGCCGATCTCCTGGGAGGACCGCGTCTGGCTCTCCTGGTCGGCTGACGCAGGCGTCGTGCTGACGCGGTGAGGAGCGGGAAATGGCGAAACGCGAATCGAAGCCACTGTGGAAGAGAGACGAGATCGAGGCGCGGCTGCGGCCCTACAGCCAGCAGCTCAACCCCAACTCCTACTACAAGGGCGCCTCGCTCTCGCGGCCGGCCGGGATGAGTCGGGCGCACGTCACGCTGGTTCATTTGCCGCCGGGCAAGGACTCCTTCGCCTATCACGCCCACATGTTTGAGGAAGAGTGGATCTATATCGTCTCCGGCCGCGGCGTCGCCGTGATCGACGGTGAGGAGACCGAGGTCGGTCCCGGGGACTTCATGGGCTTCGCGACGCCGTCCGTTGCGCACCTTTTGAAGAACCCCTTCGAGAGCGAGCTCGTCTACCTGATGGGCGGCGAGAGCCTTCCGCTCGACGTGATCGACTATCCCGAGCTCGGCAAGCGCTACGTGCTGGTGCCCGGCGGACGCGGCGCGGATTTCTACGAGCTGAAGGACCCGATCCAGCCCTTCGGGCGGGCGGATCGGGACTGATCGATGGCCAATCCGACGCGAGCCCCGTTGCAGCGCCGGGCCGCCACCTGGATCCCCTATGTCTGGCTGCTCGTCTTCTTTCTCGCCCCCTTCGCCATCGTCTTCAAGATATCCCTGTCCGAGCCGGCGGTCGCGGTTCCGCCCTACGTGCCTGTCTTTGACTCGCTTGCGGACCTTCGATCGAAGCTCGGCGAGCTCTC
Organism: uncultured Propylenella sp.; assembly: GCA_964487455.1. GTDB lineage: Bacteria > Pseudomonadota > Alphaproteobacteria > Rhizobiales > Afifellaceae > DASWJZ01. The sequence continues at coordinate 648 of CAZARE010000086.1, read as the reverse complement.
CTTTTCCAACTACGTCTGGCTGACGGAGGACTCGCTCTATCTCAACGCCTACCTGTCCAGCCTGCGGATAGCTTTCGTCTCGACCGTCCTCACCTTCCTCATCGGCTATCCGATAGCCTACGGCATGGCGCGCGCGCCGCACGGGGTGCGCCCGCTCCTTGTCATGCTGGTGATCCTGCCGTTCTGGACCTCGTTCCTCATCCGCGTCTATGCATGGATCGGCATACTCAAGCCGGAGGGGCTGCTCAATCAGCTGCTCTTCTTCCTCGGCGTGATCGACCAGCCTCTGACGATCATCAATACGAACACCGCCGTCTATATCGGCATCGTCTATTCCTATCTGCCGTTCATGGTGCTGCCGCTCTACGCGTCCCTGGAGAAGATGGATCCGGCGCTGCTGGAAGCGGCGGCGGACCTCGGCTCAACGCCGCTGAGGAGCTTCTGGCAAGTGACAATGCCGCTGTCGCTCCCCGGCGTTTTCGCCGGCACGCTCCTCGTCTTCATCCCGGCGGTCGGCGAGTTCGTCATTCCCGATCTGCTCGGCGGCTCCGATACGCTGATGATCGGCCGGACGCTGTGGAGCGAGTTCTTCTTCAACCGGGACTGGCCGCTGGCAAGCGCCGTCGCCATTGTGCTCCTGCTGTTGCT
>CAZARE010000085.1:0-3050 GCA_964487455.1 uncultured Propylenella sp. | reverse complement strand
GCCCCGGCGGCGTCCCAGGCGGCGGCCCAGGCGGCGGCCCCGGCGGCGTCCCTGGCGGCGGCCCCGGCGGCGGCCCTGGCGGCGGCCGCGTCTCGCTGTGCCGCCTCGATCGGGCCGCGGATCGACGGGACCTGCGCCATGTCCACGATCTCGGGCAGATTCATGAGCGCGTCGGCCTGCGCGGTGAGGCCGGCGAGCCGCAGCCAGGCCGGGGTGTGCGTGCGCACGAGCCAGTCGGCCGCCATCAGCGCGCGGCGTTCTTCCAGCTTGGGCGAGCCCTTCGTGCCGACGAGCCGCGGCACCAGCGGCAGCAGCAGCGTCGTGCGCTCTTCGTCGGGCAGCCCGTCGTTCCATGCGCGCAGGAAGGCGCTGATCACCGGGCAGGCGCAGGCTGGCGCGTCTGACCAGCGCTCGCGCGCGACGTAGGCCACGGCCTCCATGACGCACGCGCCATCTTCCGGCCGCTCGTGCGCGCCGTGATCGAGCTTCGTGATCTGCGCGAGCCGCTCTGCGTCGATCTTCATGTTCCCCTCCATCACACCAGCTTCCCGGCCGGCTGCTTCGACGGCTTCCACTGGAGCACCATCTTTTGCAGCGCCTCGATCCGCGCGACCTGCTTCGGATCGCCCGCCGCGTAGATCGCCTGACGACCGGCGGCGTTCGCGTCCCAAAGCGCCTTCGGGCTGCGGTTCTCGCCCATCGCGCCCTCGACCGCCTCCATGAGGCCGACCACGAAGCTCTCGGCGCCCGCCGTCGGATAGCTCGTCTTTCCGTCCTCGTCGTGCAGGCGGAACTCCGCGGGTTTCTCGGGCTCGTGGACGACTTCGGGCTCGTCGGCCGCTTTCTCGTCCACCTCCGCGAAATCCGGCTCCGCCGTGATCGGCGTCCCGTCGTCGGCGACGTCGAAGCCGATCTCGAGCAGCCACGCGACGAAGCGCGACATCTCGAAATCCACCACCAGCGCGTCGCGCTCGATGATCCGCACCGCGTCGACGTTGTTCTGCAGGATCGCCAGCTTCGCCTCGAAAGGCCGCTTGGCGCTGGTGAGCAGGCGGCGCAGCTCGTCCATGAACTCGCCCGGGGAGTGCGCCTTCAGCACCTCGCCGTGCTCGTCCACGAGATCGAACAGGTTGGGCTCCTCGACCTCCGCGTCGACCACCTGCGCCGTCAGCCCGGGATGCTCGCCGGTGTAATCGTCGCGCGTCGGGCGCGGCGCGTCGGCCGGCGTGACGTCGCGCGCCGCCTCGGGGCCGATGGCGCGGCCGTCCATCTCCTCTGCGGCGTATTCGTTGCCAAGCTCCTCGGGGAAGGCCTTGCGCAGCGCGGCGGCCTCCGCGCACTTCTCCAGCTGGCCGCGCGGGCGCTTCGTCCACATCTCGTTCGGGACTTCGCTGCGCCCCATGGTCGCGTAGGTTTCGGCCCAGTAGACCTTCGGCCCCGCGACGGCGACGCGCTGCCCGGCGCCGACCAGCCGGTGCACGGTCACCTGACACCACTCGGGGAATGTCACGGTGCGGTTGACGGACTGCTCCTGCCCGCGCCGGCCGACCTTGCCGGAGAAGGTCCGCTGCACGTCGGGCCCGTAGACGGCGTCGTCGCAGCCGGCATAGAGCCCGGTGCGGAAGGCCGTCGTGCGAAGCTCCGAGATCCCCGGCCAGACGGTGTCGACGTACTTGCCTTGACCGGCGTCATAGACCGGCACGATGTGGACGGGCCGCTTGAACGGGTCGAGCCGGCGCGCCTTGCAGTAGGCGAGAGCCATCATCACGCTATCGAGCGTCTTCGCGGCCGGATAGATCGCCTCGACCAGCGCCCGCCACGTCGAGGCGTTCACGTTGATGTCGCCGAACCGCTTCTCGAAAAGCGGGTTCCACGGCAGCCGCGGCTCGCTGAACTGCGCGACCGCCTGTCCCTGCTCCTGCTGCTTCTCAGCCATCTGTGATCACCTCACCACTGCGTTGGTCGTCTCGTAGATCTTCGCGCCTGCGCACTCGCGGCCGCCCGCGCGGACGAGGCCGTTCAGGGCCTTCTGCAGGTCGGCCTCGGCGAAGTACGGGCGGAGCGCGTCCAGATCGAGCGCGGCCCGGTCCTCGATCTCGCCGATCCAGACGCGGCGCAGGCTCGACACGGCGCCATAGTCGCCGCGCGTGCGGGAGAGCTCGGCCGGCTTGGCGGCGGCGGCCTTCGCGGCCTGGGCGGCGTCAGCGGCGGCCTGCCGGGCGCGCTCCTCGGCCTCGATCGCCGCGTCGATATCGTCTTCCTCCTGCATCGCGGCCTCGCGCTCGGCGGCTTCGCGGGCGGCGCGCTCCGCCTCCTCGCGCTGACGGCGCTCCTCCTCCTCGCGGCGCTTGCGCTCGGCCTCCGCCTTGGCGCGCAGGTAGGCCGTGAGCGTGCGCTCGACGCCCGCCTTCGCCTTTGTCAGCGGCTCCGAGACGCCCTTGAAGAAGCCGTCGACGGCTCGACCGGCGGCGAGATAAGGCTCCTTCGTCGTGACGCGCCGATCCTCCGCCGCCTTCGACGCGCCGGTGATCAGTTTGATCGTGTCGGAGAACTTGCCGGCCATGTCGTCGTTCTCGACCGTGGCGGGCATGCGGGCGACGCTGGCGAGCAACTCGTCGCGGCGCTTCAGCAGGTCGGCGTGGTCGGCCTCGAGCTGCGAGCGCAGCTCGGCGGCGATATCACGCTGGTTGTGGCCGAGGGCAGGCGAAGGCGCGTTCATTGGCGGCTCCTAGAACAGGGTTGGTGCGGAGAGCAGGTCGACGGGCTTGTCGGGGTTGGCGCCGGGCGCATCGGGCGCGTGCTTGCGGTCCCACGCGGAGGCGTCGAGCAGGAACCGGAACTCGGCCTCGGTTATCCGCTCGATCCGGCTATGCCAGACGGAGATCGCATCGCGCGGGCGGCCGTCGACCTCGCCGCGGAGCGGAGGAAAGCGATCGCAGTCGTCGCGCCATGGATGCTCGGCGTTGGCCTCGCCGCCGTTCACTGTGCAGCAGCATGGGCGATGAATGCGCGCCGCGACCAAGGGCCCGCCCTTCACAAGGCGCATGCGG
>CAZARE010000084.1:0-3915 GCA_964487455.1 uncultured Propylenella sp. | reverse complement strand
CGTCGCTGTAGATGGCGAAGGGCGGCATCTTGTTTTCGGGCTTGATGTGCTGGTTCGCCACGATCCATTCGGCGATCGCCTCTGCATTGTTGGGAAGCGTCGCCGCCGCGAGCGACATGCGGCTCCCGACATGGGTGAGGTCGGGGCCGATGGTGCCGTTCGCGTCCGTGCCGCGGATGGCATGGCATGCCGCGCAGCCGCTGGTGAGAAAGAGCAGCTGGCCGCGCTCCTCCGGGGGCGAGCCGGGCGGTTCCGCCGGCGCCGCCTCCGCGGCGAGCCAGCGCTCGAACGCGTCCGGCGCCATGGCCACGACATGGAACGCCATCAGCGCATGCGGGCCGCCGCAATACTCGGCGCACTGGCCGCGGCTCACGCCCGGCTCGGCGGCGGCGAAGTTTATGTAGTTTGTCCGCCCTGGAATCATGTCGACCTTGCCGGCCAGGCGCGGAACCCAGAAGCTGTGGATGACGTCGGCGGTGGTGAGCGCGATCTCAACCCGGCGCCCGGTCGGTATGCGGATCTCGTTGGCGGATTCGAAGCGGTTGCCGTCGGAATCGGCATAGATCACGCGCCACCACCATTGCTCCCCGATGACCGCGATGCGCAGCGGCTCCGCCTCGCCCGGAGCCGGCTCTGCGGCGCGCGTGGCAAGCAGGCCGTAGGCAAGCAGCAGCGTGAGAACGATCACCGGAAACACGATTCCCCCGCCGACGACGAGGGTCTCGCGGGCGAGCCACGACCGCCATCGCTCGCTTCCATGCATAGCGGCGGCCGCAAGCAGCACGACCCCGACCAGGATCACCGCGCCGCCGATGAAGAGCACCCACGTGAGCGTGAGAATGCGGGCCGCTTCGGGCCCCTGCGCGGAAAGCACCGATTGCGAGTCGCGGCAGGCCGCCAGCGCCATCGCGGCCAACGCTGACACCGCCAAGTTCAGCCGGTCGCGCCGCCTCATGGCGCCGAGCCTCCGCCGGCGGCGTTCTCAAGAAACGCGGCCGCGTCCTCCATCTGCTCTTCGTTCAGGCGCGCGGCGATCGTCTGCATGATCGCGCTCGTCGTGGAGCGGCCGCGAGCGCCTCGCTTGAACAGCTCGAGCTGCGTCAAGAGATAGCGCGCCGACTGGCCCTGGAGGCGGGGAAAGATCTCGCTTGCGCCTTCCCCGTGGCAAGCCAGGCAAGGCGGGATGCCTCTTTCCGGGACGCCGCCCTCCACGATCCTCCGCCCGCGTGCGATTTGCTCCTCGGCAGGGGGCTCGGCCCGCTCTCGGCGGCTTCCCGCGAGCGCGGAGTAGTAGGCCGAAAGGCGCTCGATCGCGGCGTCGTCGAGCTCGGCCGCGACGGGCTGCATGATGCCGCTGAACCGCGACCCGTTCGCATAGTCGCGGAGCGCGGATTCCATGTAGCGCGCGTTTTGGCCGGAGAGGCTCGGAACAAGGCTGCTGGAGGGGGGAAAGTCCTCGTCCCCGTGGCAGCGGGCGCAAAGCACGAGCGCTTCGGAGAACGTGGCGTCGTCCTCCGGCTCCGGTTCCGCGCCGCCCACCTGGGGGCGCTTGCTCATCGCCGCATAGTCCTCCGCCGAGAGCGTGCCTAGGCGCTTCAGGAAGGCGACGACCGTCCAGACCTCGTCCGGGCGCACGGGCGAGACCCATGCGGGCATGCCGGTGTACTTGATGCCGTTCTCCACGATCCAGAACAGCTCCTGCGGCTCCCAATGGCTAAAGGGGTCGGACAAGCGGGGCGGCGGCGGGAGCATGTTGCGCGTGATCGGGTTTCTCGGCTCACCCGGCGAACCGTGGCATGGGGCGCACCCGCCCGCGAAGTGACCGGCGCCGAGCCGTACCATGTCGTCATCGTCGAGAGGCGGCGGATCGATGAAGAAGCTGTGGGTGCGCACCGAGCTTCGCAGCGCAAACTCCAGGAACACGCGCGTGATGGCCCAGTGCCCGGCGGAAGCGCCGACACTGTAAATGCCGGACCAGACGAATAGCAGGCCGCCGACCGCCAGCACGGCAAGCGTTGCGGCGATCCATGCAAGCAGGACGCGGGGTGCAGGCGGCCAGAGGAACGCGGACCTTGAGCGCGCCACGCTACCGGCCCGGCTTGGCTGACGCCGGTGCTGGGTCGGCCCCGATTTCCTTGAGCCAGCGGGCGGTGATCACGACCGCCGCCACCACGTAGGTCGCCGGGCAGGCCGCGATCATCAGGAGCCCGGCCAGTTGCTGGTCGGATAGAGGAGACATCCCCACCGCGTGCGATGTCGCGTGCGCAAACTCCGGATAGAGGTGGCGAGGCGCGAAAACCAGGAGCGCCGCCAGAAGGCAGAAAAGCTTTCCCGTCATAAGCAGCGCCGCCAAGGCCCGCCAACGCGTCGCGCCTCGCTGCGCCAGGACGGTAAGCCAGAACCATGTGGCCGTTCCGAGCAGCACCACCTCGACGGCGAGACGCCCCGCCGGCGAGTGCAAGGTAGCCTCCAGCACGGGCGGGACGTGAAGGCCCCACAGCACGGCTAGCTGCGCAACGGTCGCGGCGCTCACAGCACCCGCGCTGCCGAATATCCTGGAGCCGCGCAGATAGCCGCTGAAGGCGAGCGCAGCGAGAGGCGCGACAAGACTCATGAGCAGGATGTGGACGCTCATATGGTGCGTCAGGGGGGCAAGCGGCGCCGCGCCGAGCGCGATGATGCCCGTCACTAGACAGATTCCTGCGGCAGCCAGGATCAGGCGGGCGCGCGTACGCTCTTCCAGCCGGACGTATTGGTCACCTCCGGGCGCGGTGAGCGTGGCGATTGCGGCTCGGCTTTTTTGAACGATGACTGCCCCCAAGTCGAATGGCGGATGGGAAACGCGCGCATGAAGGCGCAGTTCCCCGATTCTAGCCAAGGCTCGCAGAAGGTCCAGGATGGCGCTGAAATCGGCTAGCGCCCAGAGGGACCGCTTCCGGCCAAATCAGGCTCAGACGGCGTCACGTCCCCAGGGAGCGATCTCAATTGCCGCCGGGCAGATCGATGGGAGCGGGCTCCGGTCCGATCTCCGGCGCCGGTGTCACGCCCTCGCCTTCGGCCTCTGGGGATGCAATCCCCTCCGTGTCCGAGAGCTCGGGCGTTAGCGGCGGCGCATCTTGCGTCATCACCACACCGAGTCCCCAAGCGATCAGCGCCACGCCCACGATTGCGGCCAATCCGACCGCAACGAGCGCCGGCCAGGAGTAGGTCCGCTTGTCGCGGCGAAGACCCACATCCGTCGGCTTCGTAGTGGTCGCCAAGTGGGGCGGAACCGGCCCGGTCCGATAGGTCGGATAGGGTGACGGGCGCTCGTCCTCGCCGGCGCGGTCGTCGCTGCGTTTGCTCGCCTGACTATTGGACATCGCCGTTCCCTTTCCGATGCAAGCTTCCCTACGGCGTTTCCTCGACAACGGAAGCGCTCCGAGCCGGTTCCAAATCTCTCGCTCAACTTTCGTCGGCCAAGTTCCTCGATGCCGGCATTTGTTGAAGCTCGGCGGGCCCAGGATGAGCTCCATCGACGCAAGGGGTCGCGCTTCCCAGTCTGCGATGTGGATGCTGAGCTTCCAGACCAATCGCGCCGCCAGGAACATGATCGCCCGGGCGCCGGCGAATCGGCTTCGGAAGGCTTTTGGAAGCACCTGAGCGGACCCTCCCCCGCTCGTTGCGTTTTTCGGAAGAAGCGGCGGCGTTCCTCGGAACCGACCCGCCGCCAAATCATTGGGGTGGCGAGTTAGCGTCCTCTTGCTGCGGGGAGGGATATGCCTGCGAATTTTCGCAAAGCACCGCCGAGCGCGCGGCCGCAAGATGTGGCCGACACGGCGCGGCGACATTTTCTCGCTCAGGCGATTGCGATGGGGACCGCCGTCGGCACCGTGGGAGCGCTGTCCTCAAGCGAAGCGGCTGCTGCCCCGCCGG
>CAZARE010000083.1:0-14008 GCA_964487455.1 uncultured Propylenella sp. | reverse complement strand
TCGCGGGATGGCAGGACGTGCCGCCCGACTACGCGAACCGTCCCTTTCACGCTCACAATCGGCTCATCAAGTCGGCCGCTCTCGACGCAAGCGAACGGCGACGGACCGCGCGCGAGGTCGGCAAGCGTCTGGCTGAGGCGCGCGGTCCGGTGAATGTGATCCTCCCGGCCGGAGGCGTTGAGGAATGGGACAAGGAGGGCGGCGCCGCTCACGATCCGGAAGGGCTCGAGGCGTTCCTCGACGAGATGCGCACCTCTATCCGACCGCCTGTGTGGATGACTGAGATCGACGCGCATATCAACGACCAAGCCTTCGCCGACACAGCTCTTGCGATCTTCGATGCGTGGGTAGCCGACGGCACGATTCGGCTTTGACAGTGGGGCAACCGCCGCGGCGCTAGCGAAGCTTGTGCACCCGTCGTCCGCGGTCACGGTCGCTCGCTGAACGGCTTCTTATGTATTTCCTCGAACTCCGCCTCGTCCCAAATCCCGATAAGGATGCCGCCCGGTTCGCGCGCCGACATGCGTTCAAGCTGTTCGGGGGATTTGGTGATGCGGTTGTGATGACGCCGGGCCCACTCGAAGATCGTCTCGCGCAGGCGATGCCGCACGCCCTCGTGCGCCGGCTCCGCGCCCAGATCGACAAGCTCCTCCGGGTCCGTCTCAAGATCGAAGAGCATGGGACGGAAGCCCTCGCAGTGCACGTACTTCCAGCGCCCGTCGAACGCCATGATCATACGCGCATTGGGCTCCTTGATGCCCAGCTCGAGACGGGCGTGCCGCGTGCCGTAGTCGTACTCCGAGAAGACGCATGAGCGCCAGTCGGCCGGCGCGCTTCCGGTGGAAAGGAGAGGCCGAAGCGAACGCCCCTCCAGGATATGCGGCTTCGACGGTCCGTCGAAATACTCCAGGAACGTCGGCGCCAGGTCGATTCCTTCCACCAGTGCGTCGGAGACGCTGCCGCGCACGCCGTCGGCTTCCGACCGCGGGTCGTAGATGATCAAGGGCACGCGCGCCGACTGGTCGTGGAACATGTCCTTCTCGCCCAGCCAGTGGTCGCCGAGATAGTCGCCGTGGTCGGAGGAGAAGACGATCATGGTGTTCTCGAAGAGGCCGCGCTCCTCCATCCAGGCGAAGAGCTTACCCATTTGATCGTCGATCTGCTTGATGAGCCCCATATACGCCGGGATGACCCGCATGCGCACCTCGTCCTTGGAAAAGGCGCGGCAGACCCGGCTGTTCTGGTAGGCGCGGTAGACCGGATGATCGGTTTGCCGTTCCGCCTCAGAGCGTATGGGCGGAAGCACCTGGTTATGCCCGTACATGTCGTGATAGGGCGCCGGCACGATGTAAGGCCAGTGTGGCTTGATGTAGGAGAGGTGGCAAAGCCATGGCTCGTCGCCGGCTTCCGCCATGAAGTCCATGGCGCGCCGCGTCATATAGGGCGTCTCCGAATGCTCCTCGGGGATGCGCGCCGGCAGGTTGTTGTAGCGCAGGAGCCATCCGGAGAGGATTTCGCCGTCGTCGCCTTCCGCCGAGTTGGCCCACTCCTCCCATGGGTTCCGGCTGTCGAATCCGTGCTCGCGCAGATATTCGTCGTAGCGCGGGTTCGGATCGTATGGGCCGTAGGGGTGGAGGCCGTCGTCGCGTTCGTAGGGCTCGAAGCCGCATTCCGCTACCTTCACGCCGATCGGCGAATCCGGATCGATGCCGAGCCAATCCATGCCCTGCGTGTCGGCCTTCATGTGCGTCTTGCCGACGATGACCGTGCGCACGCCGAGCGGGCGCAGGTGATCGCCGAGCGTCGGCTCGCCCACACGCAGGGGAAAGCCGTTCCAGGTGGAGCCGTGCGAACGCACATAGCGTCCGGTGTAGTAGCTCATGCGTGAAGGTCCGCAGATCGGCGACTGGATATAGGCGCGTGTGAAGCGCACGCCGCGGGCGGCCAAGCCGTCGATGTGCGGCGTGTGAAGCGACGGATGGCCGTAGCAGGACAGGTAATCCCAGCGCAGCTGATCGGCCATGATCCACAAAACGTTGCGCGTAGAGGTCCTGATCACTGGTGCCACTCGATTGAACCTCTTTGTTCAGGTCGATCCCATGCTCTTCCCGTCTGCGCAGGCCCGAATCGAGGCGAGCTCCAGGCGGGTCGCCTACCCGCCAAAGCTTCCAGCCTGCGTCGGCACATGCACGTAGTTGCGATCGAAATAGAGCAGAGCATGTCCGTCCTTGCGGCAGCGGATGTCGGTCACCCTGCCGATGAGTATGTTGTGCGTGCCGACCCGGTGAGTATCTGCAACACGGCAGTCGAACGATACGATCGCATCTGCCAGGGCCTGGTTGCCTGAGGGCAGGTCGAGCCACCGGGCGGCGGCGAAGCGGGTCGACATGTCCTTCTCTCCCCCGGCAAACAGGATAGCCAGATCCCTATGTTCCTGGGTCAGAACGTTTACGCAGAAGCGCTGGTTCAAGGTAAACAGGTCCGCTTGCGTCGAGCGGGTGTTCATGCAGACGAGCAGAGTAGGCGGCTCATCCGTCACCGAGCACATCGCCGTGGCGGTAAAGCCGCCGCGGCCGGCGGGGCCGTTTGTAGTGATCAGGTTGACTGGCGCACAGACCCGCGCCATCGCATCGCGAAATTCGCTCTGGGACACGGAATTGGACATGGCGGCCTCCCTATTCAGCCGCTTTGCTCACCGCTGCGGCATGATCGAGCGGCGGCAACCAGGTGTCGCCGGTCCAGCCGTTCTTGTCATAGTCTGACATGCACTGATCCACGAGCGCTTCCATCTCCTGCAATGTCCCGCCGCGTTCGGCGCCGCGCAGGACTTGCAGTCTGACCTCCTCCGGCGAGCCCGCATAGTTGAGCTCATAGAGGGCGTGCCGCCCTCCGAACTCGGTGCCGGTCGCATCCCACAGCAGCTTCATGATCTTGATGCGCTCGACATGGCCCATATCGTTTGAGCCGCGCACATACTTGGACAGATAGCTGTCGATAGCCGGGTTGGTGAAATCCTTCGCCGATGACGGTAGATATATCAGTCCCGAGGCGATGGCCCGGCGTACGATGTCGATGACCTTGGGATACTGCTCTGACATGAAGGTGCGGTACGAAAGTGCCGCCTCAAGATTGGGCAGCACGGCGCCACTCGCCCACGGGACCGGGTTGTAAGCCATGGCGTTGGAGAACGTCCAGAACTGGTGGCGGATCGCGACGACCTCGCCCAGCATTGCCTGATTGCCCCGGAAGGCATCGCCGCCTGTCGCCTTGAGCGCCTTGGACAGAAGTCCGGCCAGGAAGTCCATCTTCACGGCAAGTCGTGTGCAACCTTGGAAGCAGTACCCGTGCATGAATCCGGAGGCCGGATGGAAGGAGAGAATCTTCTTGGCGTCCCGCAGCACCAGTACGTCTTCCCAGGGCACGAACACATCGTCGAGCACCAGAATCGCATCGTTTTCATCGAAGCGAGAGGACAGCGGGTAATCGAAGGGATGGCCCACCGTATTGGCAGTCTGCTCGTATGACACGCGGCAGAACATCTTAACGCCCGGCGCATTCATCGGCACGATGAACATGACCGACATGGAGGGATCCTCGGTCACGGTCGCCGAGCTCTGCGCCAGGAAATTGTAGTGGGTGAGTGCCGACGATGTCGCGACCACCTTGGCCCCCGTGACATAGATGCCCGCATCCGTTTCCTTGGTGATATGCACAAAGACGTCCTTGACCGCATCCGCGGGCTTGTGGCGGTCGACGGGCGGGTTGACGATCGCGTGGTTCATGAACAGGACCGCGTCCTGAGCACGCGTATGCCAAGCCAGCGCGTTGTCTTTGAACTGACCGTACCATTCCGCGTTCGCACCGAGCGTGTTCATCAGCGCGGCCTTGTAGTCGGCCGTACGGCCCATCCAGCCGTAGGTCATGCGGGCCCAGTGGGCGATGGCGCCTTGCTGGGCGACAAGATCGGCAATGGATCGGGCGACGCGGAAATATTTGTGGGTGTAGCCGCCTGAGCCGGTGTCGGTCGGGGAGGTCAGACGTTGTTTCGTCTTATCATCGTGCAGTGAATCGTAGAGACGCGCCAGCGAGCGGACCGAGTTGCGCATTGAGGGATGCGCCGTCACGTCCTTGATGCGCTCTCCTTCGATGTAGACCTCGCGCCCGTCGCGCAGCGACTCCAGGTATTCCAACCCGGTAAACGGCCGCGTCTTGTCCGCACGGTAATCTTCGGCGCGCATGACCTCCTCCTCCCTACGACGTGCAATTGAGGTCGTTAGGCCTGGATCGCACCTTCTTCGCCATAACAGGAGCTATTCGCCATAGACAGAAGTGGCAATCTGCTGGCACTTTTTCGGGAATGGAAGGTCGCCACGAAGTTCCCAGGTTCTTTATCTATGGCGAGCCGGCGCGCGCGCTCGACGTCGGATTTCTCCACGTCGAGACGGTCATGCAGCGCAGATATTTGCATTTCGGTCACGTGGCCCCTCACAAACACCCTCAGATGGGCCAGATCACCTGGTGGCACCGGGGCGGTGGCACCTACCAGATCGAAGACCGAACTTGGATTTTTTCCGCTCCGGCCATCAGCTTCGTGCCAAGCGACGTCGTGCACGGCTTTGATGTCGACCATCAATCCAACGCAGTCGTCGTCTCGGTCTCCGACGACCTGCTGAAGGCGATCGCGCCGCAATCGGACCTTGGCCTCGACGTGCCGACCTTTCTCACCGGTCAGTCGGGAAGTCCGATTTGGGCACATCTCGGCTCACTCCTCGACATGGTCGCCGAGGAATATCGAGAACGGGGCGCTGCACGCGGGAAAGTGCTGATCGGGCTGGTTGGCGTGGTGCTTTCCCTGATGGAACGCCTAGGCGGCAGCACCGCGCTTCCCTCATCCTCGCCAACAGTAACGCTCGCTCTCTCGCTTCGCCGCGCAATCGACTTTCACTATAGGGAAGCTTTGCCGGTCGGTCATTATGTCGAATTGCTTGCGACCACGCGGCATCTCCTGGACAAGGCGGCGCGGGAGGTGTTCGGGATGACTGTGAAGGGATTGCTTCTGGAGCGAAGGCTGCTGGAGGCCAAGCGCCTGCTGCGGTTCACCGTCCGCCCGGTCGAAGATATCGGTCGCGAGATTGGCCTTGGAGACCCGGCATATTTCTCCCGTTTCTTCCGTAGGCGCACCGGAGACACGCCGACCGCGTGGCGCGCGCAGCGGCTTATCGATGGTAGGGGCTGAACAGAAGACCGACGCGTTGGTAGCGGCACATGCCCGGCACTACGCCGCGCGGGTTCCGCGCTTCGTGCCCCGCCTGTCGCAGCACATCGGCCAAGGGCGCCATGACATGCCGGCAGACAGCCATCATTTACATCAGCGAATTCTGGCAACGACGAACAGGAAAGGCCATCAGCCATGACCTACTATTTCGCGAGAACCCTTAGCGTGCCCTTTGACGATGCCGTGTCGCGCACAATGGCCGCCTTACAGGCGGAGGGGTTCGGCGTGCTCACCGAGATCGATGTCAAGGAGACGCTGAAGAAGAAGCTCGATGTAGACTTCCGCCGCTACCGCATTTTGGGCGCCTGCAACCCGGCGCTCGCATACGAGGCGCTGCAGCTCGAGGACAAGGTCGGCACGATGCTCCCCTGCAACGTGATCGTGCAGGAAACGGGAGACGGGAAGTCCGAAGTGGCAGCCATCGACCCGGTCGCCTCCATGCAGGCGATCGACAACCCCCGACTGGCCGAGCCGGCGCAGCTTGTCCGAGCCAAGTTGGAGAGCGTCATCAAGAGCCTTTGAGCGCGCGCCGGCCCCGCGAACTGACTGCTTTTGCAATCCAGCAGTGAAGGAGACGAAACCATGAAACGCTCCTTGAAGACGTCCGCGGCAGCACTCGCTCTGTTCATGCTGCTTGGCGGCCTCACTTTGAGCGCAAGCTGCAATGGCAGGGCGACGCGCGCCTGAGGCTCGGCGAGGTCGAGGAGAGATCTTCTTGGCGAAGACGGATGAGATCACCGAACGCCTTGGTGTCGCGGCCGCCGCCGGGGAGGGCAGGCTCACCGCGGTCAATTCGGCGCTCTATCTCGAGAGCCCATTCCTGCGCGTCCTTGCGGCGACGGAACGTGTCGTTGACATATTTGCCCTTGCGCCGCACCTGGACTCGCCAGGAACCAGAGACTTGCGCCGTGGGAAGGTGGCCACGACGTGTGCGCTCCGTGTGTACCCAGGCGTGGAACCAGGGCGAAATGCGTCGCGTCATGGCGTAGAAATGGTGCACACGACCGTGACCGGAAAAATGCAGCTATATCAAAAACATACGATCGCCGTGGCACCGATGATGGATTGGACCGACCGGCATTGCCGGTTCTTCCATCGCGGGCTGACGCGCCGCGTGCTGCTCTATACGGAGATGGTGACGGCGGAGGCGGTGATCCGCGGCGACCGGGAGCGGCTCATCGGCTTCAGCCCCGAGGAGCATCCCGTGGCGCTCCAGCTCGGCGGCTCGGACCGGGCGCGCCTCGCCGAGGCCGCGCGCATCGGCGCGGCTTTCGGCTACGACGAGATCAACCTCAACATCGGCTGCCCTTCGGACCGCGTGCAATCCGGGACCTTCGGCGCCTGCCTCATGCGCGAGCCGGCCCTGGTCGGCGCCTGCGTTGCCGCCATACGGCAGGCGGCTGGAATCCCGGTGACGGTCAAGTGCCGTATCGGCGTTGACGATCAGGACCCGGAAGAGGCGCTCGACCGGCTCGCCGACAGCGTGATCGGCGGCGGCGCGGACGCCATTTGGGTGCATGCGCGCAAGGCCTGGCTCGACGGCCTGTCGCCAAAGGAGAACCGCGATGTGCCGCCGCTCGACTACGAGCGCGTCTATCGTCTGAAAGAGCGCCTTCCGGATGTCTTCGTCGGCATCAACGGCGGCATCCGCGAACTTGAGGCCGTTCGCGCCCATCTGCGGCGCTTTGACGGCGTCATGCTGGGACGGGCGGCCTATCAGAACCCGATGCTGCTGGCCGCGATGGACCGGCTGATGGGCGGCGACGAACCGCCGGCAGATCCGCTGGCCGCGGCCGAGCGCATGATCCCCTACGCGGAGGCGCATTGCGCCGCCGGCGGCAGGATGCCGGCGGTGACGCGCCCCATGATCGGGCTCTTCCAGGGACGGCCGGGTGCGCGCCAGTGGCGGCGCATCCTGACGGTGGAGGGGGCGCGCCCCGGCGCCGGTCCCGAGGTGATCCGCCGCGCGCTTGCCGCCGTCACGCAACCCGGCGCGCTCGAGAGGGCTGCGTAGCATCCCCGACGTTCCCGCCGCCGAGCTTGCCGCACTGGCCGCCGCGCTTGCGGTGACTGGGATCGTCGCCGGCCTGCTCGCCGGGATATTCGGCATCGGCGGAGGCGGGGTCATCGTGCCGGTGCTCTATCAGGCGCTGGTGATCCTCGATTTTCCCGCGAGCGTGACCATGCATGTCGCGGTCGGCAGCTCGCTCGCCTTCATCATTCCGACCTCGATCCGCTCATTTCAGGCGCATCGGGCGCGCGGCGCCGTCGACATGGCGATCCTGAGGAGCTGGATCGTCGTCGTGCCCCTCGGGGTCGTCGCCGCGTCCCTCGTGGCGGCCATGGTCAGCGGCTGGGGCATGCGCGCGATCTTCGCGGCCATCGCGCTGCTGGTCGGCGTGCGGCTCCTCTTCAACCGCGACACATGGCGCCTGCGGGGCGAAGTGCCGGGGGGAGGGATCCGCTGGGCGGTGGGATTCCTGATCGGGCTTCTCTCCACGCTCATGGGCGTCGGCGGCGGCATCATGGCCAATACGTTCATGACCGTCTACGGCCGCCCCATCCACCAGGCGGTGGCGACGGCGTCGGGCGTCGGCGTGCTGATCGCCATTCCGGGCACGCTCGGCTACGTCGCCGCCGGCTGGGGCGCCGAGGGGTTGCCGCCGTTCTCGCTCGGCTACGTCAACCTGCTCGCCGTCGGCATTATCATGCCGCTCAGCTTCTTCATGGCGCCGATCGGCGTGAACATCGCGCACGCCCTGTCGAAGCGCCAGCTGGAGGTGAGCTTCGGCCTCTATCTGATGGTGATGGCGGCGCGGTTCATCTGGAGCCTGGCTTGAGCCGCGGCGTGTTCGGTGGCGACACTAGAATACCAGCACCTTGTCGGCGGCACGCGTTTCCGCGGCAAGTTCGTCCATGGTGCTTCGGCGCGCGCCCTCCATCATCTCGGCCTCGCCGAGCCCGCGTGCATCCATGCAGGTGCCGCAGAGGAGCACCTGTCCCTTGCCGGCGAGCACCCGCTTCAGCATACGCTCTATGCTGTAATATCCTTCGGGCGTCTTCTGGCCCGCCTTCGCGGCGGCGACGGCATCTGCCATGAGGAAGATGCTGACTACGGCCTCCGGGGTGTTCTTCAGGAGAGCGCCGGCGAGACGCAGCGCGTTATAGCAGCGCTCGCTGCCATAGGGCGCGTCGTTGAGGATGAAGAGCGTCTTCATTCGCCTGCCTCGTCGTTAATCGCCGAGCACGCGCCGCCGCTCCTCGTACTCCTCCTTGTCGATCTCGCCGCGCGCGAAGCGCTCCTTGAGGATGTCAAGCGACGGACGGGCGGGCGATGCGTAGTGCGGCGTTGCCGGATGCTGCCACGGACCGCCGAGCCAGCGCACGATGAGAACTACCGCAGCAATGATTGCTACGAGTACCAGGATCATGACGATCGGACCGAAGATCATGCCGTATCCTCCACCCCACATCATGTGCGGGCCGTACCAATATCTATCCGGGTCGGGCGAGCCCTGCGCCAACGCCCAGCCTGGAACCGCGATTGCCGCACCGGTGCCTGCGGCGACAGCTTGAAAGAACTTGGCCATCAGTGTGCTCCTGTATTCAACGGCCCACGTCCGCGCTCGACCGCATCCTTGCAAGCCGTGCGGCCTTCGACCAGCTGCCCGTTTCGGGTCCATTCGAGCATGCCGCCGCGCAGGACATGCACGTCACGGAAACCTGCATCTTGAAGCAGCGCGGAAGCATTCGCTGAGCGCTTGTCCGTACGACAAACCAAAATGACGGGCCGCTCCTTGAGCGCATTGATCTCAGTCAATCGGTTTGGCAGCTCGCCGACCGGCAAGTTCAAGGCTCCGCTGACGTGTCCGAGGTCGCCTGTGAATTCCTCCGGCCCCCGTACGTCGATCACGGCTATGCTGGCTTCTCTCAGTCTCGCTGCGAGCTCGTCGACCTCGATCCAACGGATCGCCCCGCCCGCGCGCAGCCGGCGCACGAGCCTTGGCAGAAACGCGATCACCGCGAGAAGCGCAAGCGCGAGCAGGCCGTAGCGTATGGCCATCTCGTTTCCGGCCAGCGCCTCGCGTCCGGCGTAGCCGAGCCAGCTGTAGGCAACGGTGCCGGGAACCATGCAGACAAGCGACGCGAGAACGTAGTGCGCAAGCGGGAGGCGCGTCAGGCCGAGCGCGTAGTTGGTCAGGTTGAACGGGAAAATGGGGACGAGCCGCACGAAGGCGACGAAGCGCCAGCCCTCCGCCTCGACGCCCGCGATGAGCCGGTCGAGCCGGGGGCCTGCCTTGCTCCGCACCCAGTCGGCCGCGAGATAGCGCGCAATGAGGAAAGCGGCGGTCGCGCCGAGCGTCGCGCCGGTGAGGTTCAGCACTGAGCCCAACCAAGGGCCGAACAGCGCGCCGCCGGCGAGCCCGAAGATTGCGCCTGGCACGAACAGGATTGTCGCGATGGCAAACAGAAGCGCATGCGCGAGCGGCGCCAGCAGGCCGAGATCGCGCACCGTGCTCTCAATCAGCGTTGGATCGAGGCGCTCCCGATAGACTGCCAGCCCGACCGCCGCGCCCGCGATGACGACCCCCAGGACGATGCGCGAAAGTGCGGTCTTTTGGATCACTCCACGGGCTCCCGACGCCCCAGCGGATAATCGCGGGCGTCGTCGCGGAACGGCTGGATCAGCATGCGGTCGAGCCTCAGCTCACGCGGGTTGCGAAACTGCGAGATGCCGAGCGTCATGCCCAAATGCCCGGCTTGCGGCTGGGGGCGGTAGGTGCCGAACATGCGGTCCCACCAGGGGAGATTGAAGCCGAAGTTCGAGTTGGTCTCGCGCGCCACGATCGAGTGATGCACGCGGTGCATCTCCGGCGTTACGACGACCCAGCGCAGCACCCGGTCGAATCTCTCGGGCATCCGCACGTTGCCGTGGTTGAACATGGAGGTCGCATTGAGCAGAACCTCGAAGACGAGCACCGCTGCAGCCGGCGTGCCGAGCGCCGCCACGACCCCGAACTTGATCACCATCGACAGGAGGATCTCGACCGGATGGAAGCGAATGCCCGTCGTGACGTCGAACTCCAAGTCGGCATGGTGCATGCGGTGAAGCCGCCACAGGATGGGCACGGCGTGGAAGAGGACATGCTGCAGGTAGATGGCGAGATCGAGCAGGATGACAGACGCGATGAAGGCAAGCCAGTAGGGCGCCGCGAAGGCCTGAAACAGGCCCCAGCCACGCTCCTCGGCGACCAGCGCCATGCCAACCGCGGCGGTCGGAAAGACGAGGCGAACCAGCAGCGTGTCCACCACGACCACTCCGAGATTGTTCGGCCAGCGCCGGCCACGCCCGATCTCCTGGTGACGACGGGGGGCGAAAAGCTCCCACAGCGCCATGGCGGCGAGGACGCCGGCGAAGGCCGCAAGTCGAATGACGGGTTCATTGGCGAACAGCAGCTCGGTCACAGCGCTCCGCTCCGATGAATCGTGTTTGACGAAATCCGCGCGAACATTTATTCAATTAATTCATTGAATGATGTAACGATCCGATGGGATGGATGTCAAGAGAGAGCCCGAAACGAATCTTGTTCGAGGAATTCGCCTTGGTCGCGAAGGCAGTCGCGCATCCGCACCGCTTGGAACTCTTGGAGCAGCTCGCCCAGGGCGAGCGCAACGTGGAGACGCTCGCCGAGCGCGTCGGGCTGTCGATCGCGAATGCATCGCAGCACTTGCATCAAATGCGGCGCGCCGGGCTGGTGACGGCGCGCCGGGAGGGCAAGTTCATCTTCTACCGGTTGATCGACGACGCCGTTCTTACGCTACTGGCTTCGCTGCGGCAGGTGGCCGAGCGGCAGTCGGCCGAGATTGATCGGGTCATGCGCAGCTACTTCCACGACCGCGACAGTTTGGAAGCGGTCTCTCGTGGCGAGCTGATGGAGCGGATGAGAGATGGGATGGTGACAGTGCTCGACGTGAGGCCGCAGGACGAGTTCGTGCTTGGCCACGTTCCGGGCGCCCTCAACGTGCCCCTGAGCGAGCTTGAAACTCGCTTGGGTGAATTCCCGCCCAGGCGGGAAATCGTGGCGTACTGTCGTGGCCCTTATTGCGTTCTATCGTACGAAGCGGTGGCGTTGCTCCGTGTCCACGGCCTCAAGGTGCGCCGCTTGGAAGACGGGCTTCCGGAATGGCGCGCAGCCGGCATGCCGATCGAGACCGGGCTTTCGCGATAGACAGGCAAGGGTGCAGACGTACGCAGCGGTGCTCAACATCGTCGAGCTCCGTCGCATCGACTACGGCACCAGCACCATGCGATCGCCCTCGACGCGCCAGCCGGCGAAGCGGTTGATGGTGCTCATGCCGAGCAGGCTGGTCTCCAGCGTGCCCTGCGGCATGACCCCGATCGGCACCGCGGACAGGCGGTAATGCCCGATCTCCAGCGTGCGGAGGTCGGCGCGGGCGAAGAAGGCAATGCCATTGGCAGTCTGCACGGGCCGATTGAACTCAAGTGAGGCGACATCGATGCCGCTTCGCTCCGCGTCGCGCTGGGTGAGGACGGTGGTGCTGGCGCCGGTGTCGACGAGAAAGCGCACGGGCGTGCCGTTCGCTTCCGCATCAAGATGGAAATGTCCATCGCGCCCACGTGCGATTGCAAGCTCGCGGGCGCCGTCCGGGCTCGTCACTTCCACCACGCGGCTCGGGTCGAGCTCCTGGAGGACGGGGGCGGCGAAGCGCTGCAGGGGAGCGCGATAGGCGTATGCGGTGACGAGCGTCACACCGACCAATATCCATATCGCCAGGTGGCGGATATTCGTGCGTGCGCGTCCCCAGCCGAAGCCCGCGGTCCCGACGAGGAACACGAGGAGAAGGACAAGATAGAGGAGGCGGAGCGACTGTTCTTCGCCAAGGCCGAACATGCCGCTTATCTGGGGCCGCTCAAAGGTGGATGTAAGTCCCGGCTGCAGCGAGGCCGGCGAAGATGAGCGCTTCGGCGATCTGCTGGGCCGCGCCCACCGTATCGCCCGTATGGCCTCCGATCTGCCGCGCTGAGAGGGACGAGAAGAGCCCGACACCGGCCGCCGCCATGAGGACGCCGAGGAGCGCGCCGACCCCGAATGCGATGAGGAGCACAAGAGCCGCCACGGCACCGGCCGCCATCCCGACGGCGAGCGCCGGCAAGTCCGGCCGGCCGGCGGCATGCGCCATGCCCTCGGCGCGCGCGGGTAGGGTGTCGTGCCAATGCCAGAGCGCCAGCGAGCGCGAGACGACCGCGGCGAGGACAAGCGCCAGAGCTGCCAGGCCCGGACGCAGGCCGATGGCGGAAAGCGCGGCAAGCTTTGTGAGAAGCGTGAAAACGAGCGCAAGCGCGCCGTAGGTCCCGAGACGGCTGTCCCGCATGATAGCGAGCTTCGCTTCCGCCGTGTCTCCGCCCCCGAAGCCGTCGAAGGTGTCCGCGAGGCCGTCCTCGTGCATCGCCCCGGTGAGCGCTGCCATCAACGCCAACGCCATGACCGCTGCCACGAGCACGGGGAAATCGACGGCGCGGGCGACCAGGAAGACGATAGCGGGGCCGAGCGCCAGCACGAGTCCGGCTACCGGCCACCCGGCCGCGCTCTTCTCAAGATCGAAGCGTGAATCCGACCGCGGGACCGGGAGACGTGAGAAAAAGGCGAGTGACGACAGCGTATCGTCGGGGAGGCGGCGGAGGCGGGCGACGAATTCGTCCATCAGATGGCGTCCTTTGGCCGTTCATGCCGCGCGGGGAGCATTGCCCGGGCAGCGCCTCCTCTATAACCCCGCTGGCCCCTCCGGGAGAACCCGGCCTGTGTGGAGATGTGCATGAACCGAGTGAGCGGTTTGCCCTTCGACGATATCCGGCGGCTGGTCTCGAACCTTCCGGGCCCGGACGAAGCGGCGGCCGCTGCCGTAAGGGCGCGCGACGCGGTGCTGACCAAACCGGCCGGCAGCCTCGGTCGGCTGGAGCAGATCGCGGAATGGGTGGCGACTTGGCAGGGCAGGCCGACGCCCGCCGTGACGCGTCCGCTGGTCGCCGTCTTCGCCGCCAATCATGGCATCGCGGCACGCCGCGTCTCAGCCTATCCGCAGGCCGTCACGCGCCAGATGGTAGCGAACTTCTCCGCTGGTGGAGCTGCGATCAACCGGATCTGCGAATCGATCGGCCTTGGGCTCAAGGTGTTCGAGCTCGCGCTCGACCAGCCGACTCCGGACATCGTGATCGAGGACGCATTCGACGAGAAGGCCTGCGCCGCGACCATCGCCTATGGCATGGAAGCGGTGGCCGGAGGCGTCGATCTCCTCTGCCTCGGCGAGATGGGCATCGCCAACACCACCGTGGCGGCCGCGGTCTATCATGCGCTCTATGCCGGCGCCGCTTCGGATTGGGTGGGGCGCGGCACCGGCGTCGACGACGAGGGGCTGACGCGCAAGGCGGAGGCGGTGGCGGCGGCTGTGCGCCGCCTCGGCAACAGGCGTGAGCCACTGGAGGTGCTCCGCCGCGTCGGCGGCCGCGAGATCGCGGCCATGGTCGGCGCCATCCTAGCGGCGCGCATCGAGCGGGTACCGGTGGTCGTCGACGGGTTCGTGACGACCGCCGCGGCGGCGATCCTGCAGGCTGCGCGGCCCGACGCGATCGACCACTGCCTCTTCGCGCAGTGCTCGGCGGAAGCCGCGTACGCGTCGGTGCTCGAGCGCATGGGCAAGAAGCCGCTGCTGGCT
>CAZARE010000082.1:0-5884 GCA_964487455.1 uncultured Propylenella sp. | reverse complement strand
ATCTATGCCGTGCGGTTCCTCACGGCGGACGGCGTGCTCCGCGACGGCGTGGCGAGCTACGGAAGGCGGCCGACCTTCGGCGGGGGCGATCCGGTCCTGGAGACGTTTGTTTTCGACTTTTCCGGCGACCTCTATGGCGAGGCCGCGCTCGTCTCGTTCTACGGCTTCATCCGGCCGGAGCGCCGTTTCGACAGCGTCGCCGAGCTGGTCGCTCGGATGGACGAGGATTCCATCGACGCCCGCGCCCTGCTTGAGCGGAGCCCGCCCAGCGACTTCGACCGGTGCATCGACGCGGCCTGGGCCGGACTGGCGCGAGCCGAGACGGGTCAGAAGGCGTAGCGCGCCACGGCGAAGCCGCCGATCAGAAGTGCCATGAACAGCGCGAACATCAGCCCCAGCCGCGCCTCGATGAAGGTGCGGATCGATGGGCCGAACCAGTAGAGCAGCGCGGCCACGGCGAAGAACCGGATGGCGCGGGCGATCAGGCTGGCCACGACGAACACGGCAAGCGACAGCTGCGTGGCGCCGGAGGCGATGGTGATGACCTTGAATGGGAAGGGCGTGACGCCGGCCACGAGCACCGCCCATGCGCCCCAGGAATTGTAGTAGTCGGCAAACCGGTCGAACTGGTCCAGGTAGCCGTAGAAGCGAAGAATCGGCTCGGCGACCGCCAGGAAAAGGAGGGCGCCGATGGCGTAGCCGAGGAGCCCCCCGAGCACCGATGCCAGCGTGCACACGAAGGCGAGCCACCACGCCTTGGCGCGGCGGGCAAGGACCATGGGGATCAAAAGCACGTCGGGCGGGATCGGAAAGACCGAGCTTTCGATGAACGACACGAAGGCGAGCGCGCCCGTTGCGTGCCGGGTGGCCGCCAAGCGCATCGTCCAGTCGTAGAGGGCGCGCAGAATCGCCGAAGGACCCATCATCGCGGCGCGTCTATCTGCTTCGCGGAGGGAGCGCCAGAACGGTCCACGCCGCTTACCGGATCAGGCGTGGATCAAAACGCTCTCGACCGTCTCCGCGATGGAGCAGCGGGCGATGTCGGGATGCCGGGGATTCAGCAGCACATTCCAGGCAAAGGGGACGAGTACACATGGCACGCGTATCGTGAGATGATCGGCACGGATCAGTAACCCTGTCCCCAGGATCTGAGTAACATCGGCGTTTGTGCGGCCTTCTCTGCCTGAGAGACCGCCTTCCCATGTTCGCACTCGTCCGCTAAAAGCGCCGCCATGGTGCACGTTTCGGCGATAGCGCGAATTATTCGCCCGGCCTCGCTCTGACGGGGCCGGGACGGCCCCGTTCGGCCGTGCGCCGCGCTGGCGGCAATGTCCTCACGAGTTTCCGAGCCCCGAAGGCCAGACGATGAGCGACGACAAGGCCGCATCCGGCCGCGATTATTCCGAAACGCTGTTCTTGCCCAAGACCGACTTTCCCATGCGCGCCGGCCTGCCCAAGCGCGAGCCGGAGATTCTTGCGCGATGGGACGCGCTGCAGCTCTACCGCCGCCAGCGCGAGGCGGCGAAGGGCCGTGAGAAATACATCCTCCACGACGGCCCGCCCTACGCCAACGGCCACATCCATATCGGCACGGGCTTGAACAAGATTCTCAAGGACGTGGTGGTCCGCTCGCGCCAGATGCTCGGATACGATTCCAACTACGTGCCGGGCTGGGACTGCCACGGGCTGCCGATCGAGTGGAAGATCGAGGAGGAGTACCGCGCCAAGGGCCGCAACAAGGATGCCGTCCCGATTAATGAGTTTCGCCACGAGTGCCGCGAGTTCGCGCGCCACTGGATGGGCGTCCAGAAGGAGGAGTTTAAGCGGCTCGGGGTGATAGGCGACTTCGAGAATCCCTACACCACGATGAGCAACGACGCGGAGGCGACGATCGCCGCCGAGCTTTTGACGTTCGCCATGTCCGGCCAGCTCTATCGCGGCTCGAAGCCCGTCATGTGGTCGGTGGTGGAGAAGACCGCACTGGCCGAGGCGGAGGTCGAGTACCACGATTACACGTCCGATACCGTCTGGGTGAAGTTCCCCGTGACCTCCGGCCCGCGCGCCCTGCGCGGGGCCGCTGTGGTCATCTGGACGACGACGCCGTGGACTATCCCCGGCAACCGCGCGGTCAGCTGTTCGCCCAGGATCGCCTACGGCCTCTATGCGGTGTTGGCCGCGCCGGAGGGGAACTGGGCAAAGCCCGGCGACCGCTACGTGCTTGCGGATGCGCTTGCCGCCGACGTCATGAAGCAGGCGAGGGTTGAGGGTTTCGAACGGCTTGCGGATGTGCCGGCGGCGGATTTCGAGACCCTCGTATTGGCGCACCCGCTGCGCG
Source organism: uncultured Propylenella sp. (assembly GCA_964487455.1). Taxonomy (GTDB): domain Bacteria; phylum Pseudomonadota; class Alphaproteobacteria; order Rhizobiales; family Afifellaceae; genus DASWJZ01. Next base: position 3,549 of record CAZARE010000082.1, on the reverse strand, counting down.
GTGCCGGGCTTGGTGGCCCCGGGGGCGGCTATGCGTTCGATGTGCCGATGCTCGCCGGCGAGCACGTGACGGAGGAGGCCGGCACCGGCTTTGTGCACACCGCGCCGGGGCATGGCCGGGAAGACTTCGATATCTGGATGGAGCACCGCCGCGAGCTTGAGGAGAGCGGCGTCGACACCGCCATCCCCTACACGGTGGATGCCGACGGCCGCTTCACGAGTGATGCGCCGGGCTTCGAGGATCGCCAGGTCATCACCGATGCGGGAGAGAAGGGCGACGCCAACGCGGCGGTGATCGAAGCGCTCACGAACGTCGGCATGCTGATCGCGCGCGGCCGGCTGAAGCACCAGTATCCCCATTCCTGGCGATCAAAGAAGCCGGTGATTTTTCGCAATACGCCGCAATGGTTCATCCACATGGATCGCGATATCGGCGGTCCCGGCGATACGCTGCGCGCCCGCGCGCTCAAAGCGATCGGCGACACCCGCTTCGTGCCGGTGAGCGGCCGGAACCGGCTGCATGGCATGATCGAAAGCCGGCCGGATTGGGTCGTGTCGCGTCAGCGTGCCTGGGGCGTGCCGATCGCTGTCTTCGTCAGCCGCGAGAGCGGCCAGCTGCTGAAGGACGAGACGGTGAACCGCCGCATCATCGACACCTTCAGGACGGAGGGGGCCGACGCCTGGTTCGAGGAAGGCGCAAAGGCGCGGTTCCTGGGCAACTCCTACGATCCCGGGAAATGGGAGAAGATCGACGATATCCTCGACGTCTGGTTCGATTCAGGCGCCACGCACGCCTTCGTGCTTGAGGTCCGCCCCGACCTGAAGTGGCCCGCCTCGCTCTATCTGGAGGGTTCCGATCAGCACCGCGGCTGGTTCCATTCCTCGCTGTTGGAAAGCTGCGGGACGCGAGGCCGCGCGCCCTACGACGCGGTTCTGACGCATGGCTTCGTCATGGCCGAGGACGGCCGCAAGATGTCGAAATCGCTCGGGAACCAGGTGACCCCGCAGCAGGTGATCGAACAATCCGGCGCCGATATCCTGAGGCTTTGGGTCGTTTCGACGGATTATGCCGAGGATTTGCGGATAGGCCCGGAAATCCTGAAGACGAACGTCGATTCCTATCGCAAGCTTAGGAACACTCTGCGTTGGATGCTGGGGTCGCTGGCGCATTTTCGGCCGGAGTACCGCATCGCCGAGTCCAAGATGCCCGAGCTCGAACGGCTGATGCTGTCGGAGCTCGCCCGGCTCGACCGGCTGGTGCGCGAAGCCTACGAGGTGTTCGACTTCAAGCGCGCCTGCTTCGCGCTGTTCAGCTTCATGACTGTCGATCTCTCGGCCTTCTATTTCGATGTCCGCAAGGACCGGCTCTATTGCGATCCCGCGTCGTCGAAGGATCGCCACGCGGCGCTCACCGTGATCGACCGCCTGTTCGATTGCGTGGTCCGATGGCTCGCGCCGATGCTTCCCTTCACTTGCGAGGAAGCGTGGATGGAGCGGCACAAAGGGGAGCTCGCTTCGGTGCACCTGGAGCTCTTTCCCATGGTGCCGAACGGGTGGCGCGACGCGGCGCTTGAGGCGAAGTGGGAGCGCGTCCGCAACATCCGTCGCATCGTCCTCGGCGCCCTGGAGGAGGCGCGGATGCGCAAGGAGATCGGCTCCTCGCTCGAGGCGAGCCCGATGCTCTTCCTCTCCGATCCGAAGCTGCTTGCCGGCTTGGAGAACGTCGATATGGCCGAAGTCTGCATCACCTCCGGATTCGAGGTGCGGCCTTACGCGGAGGCGCCCAAATCCGCCTTCCGCTTGGCAGCCGAGGCAGAGGCGGCCGTCGTGGTCGAGCGCGCCGCGGGACGCAAGTGCGCCCGCTCCTGGAAATACTCGCTCGCGGTCGGTTCCGATCCGGACTATCCCGACCTCACGCCACGCGATGCCGACGCGATGCGCGAATACGATGCCGCCAGGCAGGCCGCCGAGTAGACGATGGCGGGCCGAGCGCGGCTGATCGGCTTCGCCGCGGCTCTCGTGGGCGCGCTGCTCGATCAGGCGTTCAAGGCGTGGATGCTCGGCCCGTTCGCGATTGGCGAGAAGGGGCGCGTCGCGGTGACGCCGTTCCTCGATCTTGTCTTGGTGTGGAACCGCGGGATCAGCTATGGGCTGCTGCAGCAGGGCAGCGAGCTCGGCCGTTGGCTGCTCGTCGCGGTCGGCATTGGCGGATCGCTGCTCTTCGCCTGGTGGCTTTGGTCGACCCGGTCTTTGCTTGCCGCCCTCTCGCTCGGCCTCATCATTGCGGGCGCCGTTTCCAACGTCATCGACCGCTTCGTTCACGGCGCCGTCGCTGATTTCTTCCTTTTCCACGCCGGCGATTTCGAGTGGTACGTCTTCAACTTCGCCGACGCCTGGATTGTCGCCGGAGTGGTGGGGCTGTTACTCTCCTGGGCACTGGAGCGCCCCGAAATCGCCACGGAGCCATGAGATCGCCCGACCGGTCGGCGGGGCGGCCCAGGTCGCCTGTCGAGCCGGTTCATGCTATAGGGCGTGGAATCGAAAGGTTAAGGCATGAGGCCACCGGCACTCTCCAACGCGCCCTTGCTGCTCGCAATCTTGCTGGCGCCGTCCTGGCTGGCGGCATGTTCGCCGACGGCCACCTACGGCACGGGGGAGGCGCCGGAGATGGCGCTTATCCGGGAGGTGACCGGCGGAATCATGGGCGGCAACAAGAAAGACCCGATCGAGTACCAGCCGCGCGCGCCTCTGGTGATGCCGCCGACGGCTCAGGGGCTTCCCTCGCCGGTCGAGACCGCTTCCGCCAAGTCGCCCGACTGGCCGGTCGGTTACGATCAGAGCGCCCCGACGGTTAGCGTGGCGACGCACGCGAACCGTCCCCCGGGGAGCGAGGATCTACTCTACGGCGCGGGCCAGGCGGAGTACCGCCGGCTGAAGCCGCTGACCGGCGCCTTGCCTGAATCGCAGCGTTCAGAACCGGTCGATAGCCGCATCGCCTCCCGCGATATCGGCGGCAAGAAGCAGCGCGAGCAATTCAGGCAGGCGCTCACGGAGGCGCGAGGCTACAATCGCGAGCGTCGCTTCTTGACCGATCCTCCGACCGAATATCGCGAGCCCGCGGCCACCGCGCCGGCGGAATTCGAGGATATCAAGGGCGGAGGCGGTTGGCTGGGTTGGTTGCGCCGCCCCTAGTGGTTCGTTTCCAACATTTGCATCCCATTCATATCAGCCGCGCAGGCAAATGTTGGAAACAAGAGAACCACTAGCAGCTTTTGATTCTAGTGGAGCTTCTGAATTTGACGTTCGACCTCGAAGGTCGACATCGAGTGGGTATCGAATGTCAAATTCGTTCCACTAGGCAGCTGTTTCTCGCGTTCGCTTTCGACGACACTGCCTAACGATTCGCTGCGAGGCGCTTGAGAGCCAATGACGATCCGTCGGCTCCCCGATCACGTTGTCAACCGCATTGCCGCGGGCGAGGTTGTCGAGCGACCCGCGAGCGTGGTGAAGGAGCTCGTCGAGAATGCGTTGGATGCCGGCGCCTCGCGCG
>CAZARE010000081.1:0-6596 GCA_964487455.1 uncultured Propylenella sp. | reverse complement strand
CTGCGCATTCCGGGCGTCGGAACCGACAGGCTCATCGACCGTCGCGCCGAGGAGGCGAACGCGCGCGCCGCGGCTGCGGCAGGCGTCGCGCCCGAGGTGCTTCATTTCGCCGACGACGGCACCATGCTCACGCCCTTTCTCAAGGGCGCACCGCTCACGCCGGCGCGGCTCAGCGAGTGCCCGGGCGCGCTGCATCGGGCAGCGGCGGCATTCAGGAGGCTGCACGAGGACGTGGCGGAATTCGTCAACGTCTTCCGCGCATTCGAGACGATCGAACGCTACGTGGCGCTGCTTGCCGAGAACGGAGATGCCCTGTCTGACCGACACGGCCGGGTCGTGGCCGAGGCGAAGGTTGCCCGCGCCGCGTTGTCGGCTTCCCCGACGGCGCTCCGGCCGTGCCACTGCGACCCGACCGGACGAAACCTCATCGACACGGGCGAACGCGTCTGGCTGGTGGATTGGGAATACGGGGGGATGAACGATCCGATGTGGGACCTTGCCTATTTCTCAATCGAATCCGGTCTGGACGAGCCGGCCGACCGCGACTTGCTGACGGCCTACTTTGGGCGGCCACCGCGCGAGAGCGATGCCGCCCGCTTGGCCGTGACGAAGCCCGCCTGCGAGCTTCTCGCCGCGACTTGGGCACTGGTTCAGGAATCGCAAGGCAATCGCACGGCGGACTTCTCCGCCGACGCCGACCGCATGTTCGGTCGCGCGGCGGAGCGCATGGCGCGAGCCGAGTTCGGCCGCCAAGTCAAGGCGCTGCGGCGCGGCTGAGACAAGCGTGGCGAGCCATGGTAGCGAAGCCGGGATGACGCCGCACGAGCCCATGCCGCAGCTATCGCCTCGCGACCTCATGAATGCGGCGTTGGAGATCAGCGCCACGGCGGAGCCCATCGCGCTCCGCTGTTTTCGCTCCGACCTTGCAATCGAGCACAAGCCGGACACAAGCCCGGTCACCGCAGCCGACCAGGAGACCGAGACGGAGATGAGGCGCGGCATCGAGGCGCGCTTTCCATCGCACGGCATCCTCGGTGAGGAATTCGCGGGAAAAGTCGCCAAGTCCGAGTTCACCTGGATCATCGATCCGATCGACGGAACGCGATCCTTCATTGCGGGCGTGCCGCTCTTCGGCATGCTGATCGGCGTGCTGCAAGGGAAGACGCCGGTCGCGGGCGTCATCCGGATGCCGGCGCTCGGCGAATGCTACGCCGGGTACCGGGGCGGGGGCGCGACGCTGAACGGAGCAGCTGTTGGCTGTCGGGCGCGCCCGGTCGATGAGGCGTACATCTTCATCAACGAGGCGAACCTGATGGTCGATTCGGAACTGGAGCGCCTCAGGCGTCTCATGAGTCTCGGGCGCGAGAGGCGCTTCTTCAACGATTGCTATGCCTTCGCGCTCCTCGCCGCCGGACGGATCGACGCGGTGGTCGACATCGGCCTGCAGCCGTACGACTACCTGCCGATCGTGCCCGTGGTAGAGGCGGCCGGCGGCATGATGACGGATTGGCGTGGCGGCTCGCTCGGCGTCGAGTCCGACGGCACCGTGATCGCCGCGGCAACGCGGGAGCTTCATACGGCGCTGGTGCGCCTTCTCCGTTAAGCAGAGATTCCTCGGTTGGCCGACGACGTAGGGAAACCAGACCATCCTGACCTGAGACCGACAATGGCACGTCAGCAGAACGAGAACCGTATCCGAACCACGCACATCGGCAGCCTTCCCCGGCCGCGCGCTCTGCTCAACCTCATGAAGAAGAAGTATGGCGCGGGCGACCACGACGAAGGAGCCTATCAGCGGAGTCTCCGCGCCTCGGTCATGGAATCGGTCGGGAAGCAGGTCGCGTCAGGCATCGATGTGGTCACGGACGGCGAATTCTCGAAGCCCGGGTTCTTCACCTACATTCGCGAAAGGCTCGAGGGCCTCGAAGCGAGGCCGGGCCAGAAGCTCGTCTCCTTCCAGAAGGAGACGGAGGCCTTCCCGGAGTACTATGAGGAGTATTTCAAGAGCGCCATGATGGGCGGAGCGATCCTCCCTATCGTCCCGGTGGTATGCACCGGGCCCGTCAAGTACCGGGGCGCTCCGCTGCTGCAGATCGATATCGACAACGTGAAGGCTGCGGCCAACGCGGCTGGCGTTTCCTACGACCATGTCTTCCTGCCGGCGACCGCACCGTCCGGCGTCGGCATCAACGAGTATTATGGAACGGAGGAGGAGTATTTCCACGCGCTCGCCGCGGAATTGGGCAAGGAATACAAGGCGATCGTCGATGCCGGCATTCTCGTGCAGATCGACGATCCGTTTCTGCCGGACGTCTTCGTAGAGCCCGGCCTCGATCGGAGGCAGATGGAGCGCCGCGCCGAGATTTATGTGGAGGCGTGCAACTCCGCCCTTAAAGGCATTCCCGCCGAGCGCGTGCGCTATCACACCTGCTACGGCATCAATGAGGGCCCGCGCCTCCACGAGGCGGCGCTCGCCGATATCATCGGCTACGTCTTGAAGGTGAAGGCCGGCTCCTTCAGCTTCGAGGCGGCAAATCCCCGGCACGAGCACGAGTACCATCTCTTTGAAACCGTGAAGGTCCCCGACGGCGTCGTCATCTGCCCAGGCGTCATCACGCATGCGAGCAACATCGTGGAGCACCCCGAGTGGATAGCCGAACGGCTCGTCCGCTTTGCCAACCTTGTGGGCCGCGAGAACGTGATGGCGGCTGCCGATTGCGGCTTTTCCTCGCAAGCGCTCTATAAGACCGAAGTTCACGAGACGGTCGTCTGGGAGAAATTCAAGGCTATGCGGCAAGGCGCCGACCTGGCGACGAAGCAGCTGTGGAGTCGGTGATCGGAAAAGACGTTGATGTGCTGATCGCCGGCGGCGGACCCTTCGGCCTGATGCTCGCCAACGAGCTGGGCCGGTGGGGCGTGAGCGCGGCGCTCTTCGACGCCAAGCGCACCACCGCGTTCAATCCGCAGGCCAACGCCACCCAGGCGCGAACGATGGAGCATTATCGGCGCCTTGGCTTCGCCGACGAGGTGCGGCGTCTGGGGCTACCGGCGGACTACCCCACCGACATCGCCTACTTCACCCGCTTCGCGAAGCATGAGCTCGCGCGCTTCAGGCTGCCCGCGGCCAGGGACGCGTCTTCACTGACCAGCCGGAACTCCGGATCGTGGAATGCGGCGGAGCCGCCGCACAGGGTGTCGCAGAAATACGTGGAGCGGGTGTTGCGCGCCCATGCAGAAGCTCTCGACGGCATCTCGATCAACTTCGACTGGCGGCTAGCGCGTTTTGAGGACGAGGGCGAAGCAGTCGTAGGCTTTCTCGAACGATCCGATGGCTCGCGGAGGCTGGAGGTCCGCGCACGCTACCTGGTCGGGGCCGACGGCCCGCGCAGCACCGTCCGCCGGCAGCTTGAGATCGGCTATGGCGGCGAGACGGGCGTAACGAGAGATTTCTTCGGCGGACGCATGTTCGCCGTCTATCTTCGCTGTCCGGGGTACTACGAACGCATCCCGCACGCGCTCGCATGGATGCAGGTCACATTCAACAGAGAGCGGCGGGCCTTCATGGCCGCCGTCGACGGCCGGGGCGAGTTCGCGTTTCACACGCAACTGCGCGACGGCGAGTCGGAGGAAGGCATGACCGACGACGACGCACGGCGGATGTTTTGCGAAGCGGTCGGGGCGCCGCTTGCATGCGAGATACTGTCGATGGCGGGTTGGACCGCCGGCCACGCTCTCGTCGCGGACAAGTTCCAGAAGGGGCGCGTTTTCATAGGAGGCGACGCGGCCCACCTTTTTACGCCGACCGGAGGCCTCGGCTACAACACCGCGATCGAGGATGCCGTCAATCTCGGATGGAAGCTGGCGGCAGCGCTCAAGGGAAGCGGCGATCCAGGGCTCCTGGCGAGCTACGAGCACGAGCGCCGTCCGATCGCCATCCGCAATACCGGCTTTGCGCGCGCCTTCGCAGACTCCATTGGTTGCTATGTCCCGGCCCCCGAGATCGAAGACGACACCCCTGAAGGAGAAGCCGCTCGCCGCGCCGCCGGCGCCTATCTCGACGCCCATGGCCGCAAGGAGTTCAATATTCCCGGTATCACATTCGGTGGGCGCTACGACGAGTCGCCGGTGATCATCAGCGATGGCGCCACGCCGCCCGAGGATTCGGTGAACGAGTACACACCCTCCGCGGTGCCCGGCGGCCGGCCCCCACACTACTGGCTTGGCCCAGGGCGCTCGCTCTACGACGAGCTCGGCTTCGAGTGGACCTTGCTGAAGCTCGGGCGGGATCCTCCCCCCACCGGGGATTTTGAGGCAGCCGCCAAGGCGAATGCGATCGCGCTGTCGGTGGTGGAGCTCGGGAACGACGAGCTTCGAGAGCTCTACGAGGCCCCGCTCGCCCTGATACGCCCCGATCAGATCGTCGCTTGGCGCGGATTCGACAGCCGCGAGGCGGCGTCGATCCTGCCGACCGCGCTTGGCAGGCGGGCCGGATAGGCCAGCAACGATTGAACTGCCTCGGGACGCCAAACCCCGTTCGGAGCGCCGATCCGGGTGACAGGGACTGCCCGTCATGGCGCCCGAGGTCGATCTTCTCCTTCAAGAGGCTCACGATCGACTGCGTGATGGCCAGATTCCCGGCGGACACCAGCACGATCACACGGTCTCCTACCCGCTCCCAGACGTGCGTCTTGGAGAACGTGGCTACGTTGTCGACGCCGGCGTTCGTGCGGGTATCGGCCGCGAAGACGATGCCCCGGTCGAGCCGCAAGCCGACGCAATAGGTCATGGCGCGAATCTCCTGGAGAAGCCGAAGCTATTGCTGCTGCTGGCGCACTACTACGTCAACTTCAAGCGTTTCGTTCCCCCCGCCGCGCCGTGTCCCGGTGATCGGTGCGGCGGACGCGTCGTCGAAGCCACACGCGAGGCGCACGTAGCGCTCCGTCGGGCAGATGTGGTTGGCCGGGTCGAATCCCACCCAGCCGAGATCGGGGACAAAGGCTTCCGCCCACGCGTGATTGGCGGCGAAGCGCGCCTCGCTCTCTACATGCAGATAGCCGGTCACATAGCGCGCCGGCACGCCGAGCCGGCGCGCGGCGGCGATGAAGATGTGGGCGTGGTCCTGGCACACCCCCTCGCCGGCGGCGAAGGCCTCGGCGGCAGTGGTCCCGTGGTGGGTGGCATCCTCGACATAGACGACCCGCTCGGCGATCGCCTCCAGAAGATGGTGCAGCCGGTCGAGGTGCTGCCGCTCGCTCAGCTCCTCGGCGAGCGCGTCGATGGCGGGGACTGACTCGGTGCGCGGCGTCGCTCGCATAAAGACCAGCGGGTTCGCCACCTCCTTCAGGTCGCCGACCACGCCGCCACGATCGATTGTCTCGACCTCGCCCGCGGCAGTGATGCTCAACGCCTCGTAGGGCCTGGTGTGCGTCAATAGGTGCACGCGGTTTGCGAAGCCGTCGATATAGAAGGCGGCGCCGTCCATGCCCTGGGCCTCGATCGACCAGGAGCGCACCTTCTGCGCATCGTTGTCGAACGGCATCAGCATAAGGCGCTGCACGGAGAACGAGCTCGTGTCGTCATAGCGGTAGTGCGTGGAGTGGCGGATGGAGACGAGCATTGTCATCCGAAATTGTAGTCGGCGGCCAGGGCGTCGGTCAGCCGGCTGTTGCGCGCTATGAACCCGGTCAGAAACTCGTGCAGCCCCGCCTGGAAGATGGTGTCCATGCTCATCGTCATCAGGATGCTGCGCGTCTCCGCGATGAGATCGGCCGATGGTCCGGAAGATTTTCGAGGACGTGGCTCAGCTCCGCGGGGATCGAGCAACGCCATGTCGGCACGTTCTGCAGGATCGGACGCTGGCCTGTATAGAATTGGATGATGTTCGGCACGTAGGCGTAGACCGCCTTGTCATCGGCGACGCCTCCGCCGGGAGCATTCACGATGGTGACGCGCCCGGCGCGGTAAAGGTCCATCAGGCCCGCAACGCCGAGCGTCGAATCCGCCCGAAACGTCAGCGGATCGAGGAAGGCGTCGTCGAGACGCCGGTAGACGACGTCGAGCCGCTCGCGCCCCTGCGTCGTGCGCATGAAGAGGAAGCGTCCTCAACGTAGAGATCGCGCCCCTCTACCAGCTCGACGCCCATCTGGTCGGCAAGGAAGGAGTGCTCGAAGAAGGCCGAATTGTAGATGCCGGGAGTAAGCACGGCGACCGTCGGATTGCCCTCGCAGGCCGGCGGCGTGACGGCCTGCAGCGTACGGAGGAGCAGCTCCGGATAATGCTCGATCGGCGCCACGCGATGCCGAGCGAAGAGCTCGGGGAAGAGGTGCATCATCGTCTCGCGGTTCTCCAGCATGTAGGAGACGCCGGAGGGCGTGCGCACGTTGTCTTCCAGCACGTAGAACTCGTTCTCGCGCACTCTGACGATGTCGACGCCCGATAACGTGGCTGTAGACGTTGAGCGGCGGGTCGTGGCCGATCATCTCCGGCAGATATGCCTCATTGTCGAAGATCAGGTCCGCGGGAATGCGTCCGGCGCGCACGATCTCCTGCCGGTGATAGATGTCGTGGAGGAATGCGTTGAGTGCGCGTACGCGTTG
>CAZARE010000080.1:0-3762 GCA_964487455.1 uncultured Propylenella sp. | reverse complement strand
GGGCTTTTGACCGTGGCCTCTACCTCGATGCCATGCTTGGCCGCGTATGCCAGTGCTTCGGGGCGCGACATCTTCCACTCGCGCACCGGGGCGATGATCTTCAGATTTGGGGCCAGCGTCTGGAAGGTCACGTCGAAGCGGACCTGATCATTGCCCTTGCCGGTCGAGCCGTGGGAGATGGCGTCGGCGCCGGTCTCGTGGGCGATCTCCACCAGCCGCTTGGCGATGAGCGGCCGCGCGATCGAGGTGCCGAGCAGATAGACCCCTTCGTAGAGCGCATTCATGCGGAACATCGGGAAGACGAAGTCGCGCACGAATTCTTCGCGCAGGTCTTCCATGCGGATGTCCTTGATGCCGAGCATCTCGGCCTTCTTGCGCGCCGGTTCCAGCTCCTCGCCCTGCCCGAGGTCGGCCGTGAAGGTCACCACCTCGCATTGATAGGTGGTTTGCAGCCATTTCAGGATGATGGAGGTGTCGAGCCCGCCGGAATAGGCGAGCACGACCTTCTTCACGTCCGGCATCTTGTCCTCGGCAGAGCGGGAAAGTCGGCGGCTTATAGGACGCCGGGAGCCAACGCGCCAAGCCGGGGCTGCGCAATCAGGCGGGCGGGGCCAGCGCGACGAGCGGAAGCAGCCGCGAATCCTCAAGCGCCGCAGTCCGATGGCCTATTCCGGCGAGGTAACCTTTGTTCGATGCAAATGCGATGAAAGCCTCGACGCTCTGTTGTCGGACGAGCAGAACGCGGTCCCAGCGTTCGGCCTCCGGGCCGATGAGGAACGCGCCGCCCTGACCCGCGAACATCAGCTCGCCGCCGCCTTGGCGGAGAAGGGGCCGCGTGTGTTCGACGTAGCGGTCATAGGCGGCTTCCCCGCTGATCGGCTCCCCGGGGTCGAGTTCCGGGCTGGCGGAATAGTCCGCGATCGCGCGAAAGCGGAGGAGGTTGAGCATCACCACCTCGCCCTTGATCGCGCGCATCATCAATGCGCGACCGGCCTCTTGCGTGGGCTCCAGATAGCTGATGTGTTCGGGATCGTTGCCCGGGTCGACAGCGAAGGCCATTTCACTTCTCTCGCAAGTTTCGCCGCACGCGGTGGGAGGGAATTGCGGGCTTATAGGACGCGCCGGCTTGCCGGGCCAAGCCGGCCAGTTGGGTTCGGGCCGGCGGCGCTATCCGCTTGCCGGACCGGGTCGTTCCATCCTGAGATGCTTGATCCCCTCCACGACCGCCTCGCCGACGGTGTGGAACCGCTCGCGCTCGTAAAAGGCGATCCCCTTGGCGTTCTCCGCCTCTACCACCAGCCGAATCACGTGGCAGGCGGGATGGCGCGCGATGGCGGCGTCCAGCATCTGCTTGCCGATCCCCTGGCGCTGGCGGGCAGGCGCCACGTAGAGACGCGCGATCGTCAGCACCGGCGCGCGCTGTGCATTCGCGAAAGCATGGCCGATGATGGCGCCTTCCCCTTCGGCCACCAGAAACGAGGTATCCGGCAGGGAGAGCTGGAGCGCCAGGTTGTCGATCGAGTGCCAGGTATTCGTGATCTCGGTCACCCTGTCGACGCCGATCAGCGCGTCATACGTGTCGTGCCAGGTTTCCGCTAGGAGGGCGCGTACGCCGGCTATGTCGCCTGGCTCGGCCGATCGGATCGAAGTATCCGGAATCATCGCTTCGCCTGCCGCGCGAAGCCGCCGAGGGGCTCCATGTGAACCGCTCCGAAGCCGGCGAGCACCGCCCGGGCTTCGCTGTTGGGGGTGCCGTAGACGACCAGCCGCTTGGCGTCCGCTGAAGCCAAGAGCCGCTCTGCGAACTTCTCTCCGAACGTCTTCATGTGCGTCAGCACTGCGGCGGAATCCGCATAGCTCTCGGATATGTGGCAAATTCTCCCGTCGGCGCTGATGAACCACTCGTAGCGTAGCGCTCCGGGCTCGTTCGCCTTCGTGGCCGCGACCATCTCATTCATCACGGCTTTGAAGTTCGCAAGCCCGCCATCCTTGATCGCGAGCTCGACTACCCACTGAACCACGTCGCTCATGCGGAAGTCCTCTCTAACGGCGCATCGGCGCAGCGTCACGGTCCCACATTAGCACACCGGAGGCCGGCTTGCGCGTCAGGGACGCGGCGGCCGGTTCATGCTTGCTCGAAACTCGGCTATGCACGACCTTCGCGAACCCCGGGGAGGTCAGGTGGAAATCGGCATCTACACGTTTGCGGACATCACCCCGGACCCGCACAGCGGGAGCCTGGTCTCGGTCGAGCAGCGCATCGCCGAAGTGCTTACGGCGGCGAAGCTCGCCGACGAGGCAGGCCTCGACGTCTTTGGCGTCGGCGAGCATCATCGGCTCGATCTCGCCATCTCGTCTCCGGCGGTCATGATGGCGGCGATTGCGGCGGCGACGAAGCGCATTCGCCTCACCAGCGCCGTCACCATCCTCTCGACCGCCGACCCGGTGCACGTGTTTGAGGATTTCGCCACCGTCGACGTCCTCTCCGGCGGGCGCGCCGAGATCATCGTCGGACGCGGCGCCTTCGTGGAATCGTTTCCGCTCTTCGGGTTCGACCTCGCCGATTACGACGCGCTCTTCGCCGAGAAGCTCGCGCTGCTGATGCAGCTGAACGCCGCTCCACGCGTCACGTGGCAGGGCCGCTTCAGGCCGCCGCTCGACGACGCGGAGATATCGCCCCGGCCGGTGCAGACCGAGCTGCCGATCTGGGCGGGCACGGGCGGCAATCCGGAGAGCGCCGCCAACGCCGCACGGCTGGGCCTGCCGATGACGCTTGCCAATATCTCGAAGCCGCCGGCCGTGCTTGCGCCGCAAGTCGCCGACTACAAGCGGATCGGCGCCGAAGCCGGCCACGACCCGGCGCGTCTGAGGGTGAGCCTCGCCGGGCACATGCACATCCAGGAGGACAGCCGCGCGGCGCACGACGGTTTCTATCCCTACTACTCCGCGTATTTCGCCAACCACGCACCGAAGCAGACCTACCTGACCGCGATCTCGCGCGAGGAATATGACAGGCGCGCCGGCCCCGAGGGGCCGGTGTTCGTCGGCAGCCCGCAGGAGATCGTCGACAAGATGCTTTGGGAGCGCGAGCTCTTCGGCCATCAGCGCTACCTGGCGCAGGTCGACATCGGCGGGCAGCCCTACGAGAGCGTCGCCAGGACCATCGAGCTGCTCGGCGCGAAGGTGGCCCCGGCGCTGCGGCGCGAAGCCGCCTGATCACGGCGATTGACGGCGGGCCTGCCGCCGCGCAGGAGTTGCGTCCATGGACTTCGTGCCGACGCTCCCCGTTCTTGCCGCCTATGTCGGGGCGGTGCTGGTCATCACCTTCACGCCCGGCCCCGACATGACGCTCTTCCTCGGCAAGGCGATCCGCCAGGGCCGCCCGGCGGGCATGGCGGCGATGCTCGGCTCCATGGTCGGCTCGCTCATACATGTGACGCTGGTGGCGCTCGGGCTCGCGGCGCTGCTGGCGGCGAGCGCCACGGCGTTCTTCGTCCTCAAGGTCGTGGGCGCGCTCTATCTCCTCTGGCTCGCCGTCGAAGCGATCCGCCACGGCTCGGCGCTCAACATCGAAGAGGGGTCGGCGCGGAACCTGGAGCCGATCCTGGTGTCCGGCGCCAAGGGTCTCGGCGTCAACCTCCTCAATCCGAAGATCATCATGTTCTTCGTGACCTTCCTGCCGCAATTCGTCAGCGCCCAGGACCCGCACGCCATGGGCAAGCTCGTCTTCCTCGGCGTCGTCTTCGTGGCGCTGGCCGCGCC
>CAZARE010000079.1:0-4922 GCA_964487455.1 uncultured Propylenella sp. | reverse complement strand
ACGGCCGCCTGCAGGCCATCGATCTCGCGACGCGCGAGACACTGGGGACTGCGCGGCAGCGCGCGCCGCTGACTTCGGGCGTGCTGACGACGGCGGGCGGCCTCGTATTCGTCGCGTCGCTCGACCGATTCTTCCGCGCGCACGATCAGGAAAACGGCGACATGCTGTGGGAAGTTCGGCTCAACGACGTGTCGAGCTCTAGCCCGATCTCGTATGCCGTGGACGGCCGGCAGTACGTCGCGATCGTCGTCGGCGAGGGCGGCTTCCACGCGCGCAGCTTCGCGCCGCTCGTGCCGGAGCTCGTCAGCCCGCCGAATCGCGGCGCCGCCGTTTGGGTGTTCGAGCTGCCGGCGCCCCGCTAGCGCTACCTCTGCACAGAGCTTCGCTCGGCACTACTCCAGCTCACGTTGCGGCGCGCGGATAACGGCGCGCCGCCTTTCCGGTGGGTAATAACTTCTGCCAATCAAAGGTCAATTGCATGAAGGCGCTCTTCTGGACCCGCTCGCTCTGCGATCGCCGCCCCAGAGGACCAGCTGGTATTGAACGTTCTGATTGCGATACAGGAGATATCTATGTCCAGGATTAGCGTTTCGAAGTCTCATCTGCTCGCCGGCGGCATCGCCGCAACGCTCGGCATGGCAGCGTTGAGTGTTTCTCTTCAATCCGTTGCTCAGCAGGACGCCGAGCAGGAGATGGAGAAGTGTTACGGCGTCGCTCTGGCCGGGAAGAACGACTGCAAAGCCGGCCCCGGCACGACTTGCGCGGGCACGTCCAAGATCGACTACCAGTCGAACGCGTGGTCGATGGTGCCTGCGGGCAGCTGCACCGAAATCGAGACGCCGCACGGCGGCGGCTCACTGGAGGCATCGGACGCGCGCATTCCGCAGAGCTGATCGGCGCAAGCGTGAGGCGCGATTTTAACGAAGGCGCTTCAGCTTCGGGCACGAGCTCGATGTCGGCCGCGGCCGGCATCGGGCTCAAACCCGAGCACTACGCCGAATTGCTCGACTGCCGGCCGGCGCTCGGCTTCCTCGAAGTGCACGCCGAAAACTACATGGGCGCCGGCGGGCCGCCGCATCGCTATCTCGCCGCCATCCGCGAGCGCTACCCCCTGTCGCTGCACGGGGTGGGCCTTTCGATCGGCGCCGACCGGCCGCTCGATCGCGACCACCTCGACCGGCTCAAGCAACTCAACGAACGCTACGAGCCCGGCCTCTTTTCCGAACACCTCGCCTGGTCGACCCACGACACCACCTACCTCAACGATCTCCTCCCCGTCCCCTATACGGAGGAGACGCTGCAGCGCGTGTCGGAGCATATCGACGAAGTGCAGGAGACCGTCGGCCGGCAGATGCTGCTGGAGAACCCCTCGACCTATCTCGCCTTTGCGGAGAGCACCTGGTCGGAGATCGATTTCATCGCGGAGATCGTGAAGCGCACCGGATGCGGGCTGCTCTTCGACGTGAACAACGTCTACGTCTCCTCCACCAACCAGCACTGGGACCCGGTCGCCTATATCGACGCCTACCCGCTCGAGCATGTGCAGGAGATCCATCTCGGCGGGCACGCCCCCGAGACCGACGAGGCGGGCAGGCCGCTCCTGATCGACGCGCACGACCGCGAGGTTGACGAGATCGTGTGGGGCCTCTTCGCGCATGCCGTTTCGTTGACCGGGCGCTTGCCGACGCTGGTGGAATGGGACGCGAATGTCCCCGGCTGGCCGGCCCTTAAGGCGGAGGCGGAGCGCGCCGAGGCGGTCCTCGTCGACGTCGAGGCAGGGGCCGCGCGCCGTGCAGCGGCTGGCTGAGCGGCAGCGCGGCTTCGCCGCTGCGGTGCTCGACGCCCAAGCAGAGATTCCGCCGGGCCTGGTGGGGCCGGACGGCGCGCCCAGCGCCCGCCGTTTCGCGGTCTATCGGAACAACGTGCTCGCCGGCCTGTCGGAGTCGCTGAAACTGACGTTTCCGGCGGTTTGCCGCATCGTGGGCGATGCGTTCTTCCTGGCCATGGCGCGGGCCTACGTGTCGGCCGATCCTCCGAGGTCGCCGATGCTGCTCGCCTATGGCGCCGGATTTCCCGTCTTCGTCGAGCGTTTTCCGCCAGCCGCGGGACTTCCCTACCTCGCCGACATCGCGCGCATCGAGAATGCCTGGAAGGAAGCCTTCCATGCCGCTGAGGCGGCTCCGCTTCCGCCTGCGGCGCTTGCCGCGCTGCCGCAGGATCGGCTGGCGGACGTGCGCTTTCGCGTCCACCCCTCGCTGCGCGTCGCGAGCTCGCGCTACCCGGCGCTCACCATCTGGCGCATGAACGTGGAGGGGGGCGAGCCGGGGCCTGTCGACTTGGCGGCCGGGGGCGAGGATAGCCTCATCGTCAGACCGCTAGCCAATGTGCAGGTGCGCCTCGTCCCTCCGGGAGGCGTGGCGTTCGTGCGGCGGCTCGCCGAGGGCGCGCCGCTCGGCGAAGCGGCGAACGCCGCGCTCGCCGTGGCGGAGGATTTCGATCTCTCGGCGAATCTCGCGGGCCTGATCTCGGCCGGTGCCTTCTCAGGCTACGGTCTCGACGCCGCGTCCGAAGCGGCCGAAGCGGCGCGATGAGCGCGGTGGAAACGCCTCTCGATGCGAATGGCGGCGGCTTGGCGCGCTTCGTGCGCGCGGCTCATGACCGGCTCATATGGCTTGCAATGCTGGCCGCGCCGCCCTTCCTGCGGGTCGCCCTTGCCATCCCCTTCTTCCGCTCCGGCCTGACGAAATGGGACGGGCTCTCGCTGTCGCCCGGCGCGATCTATCTGTTCGAGAACGAGTTCAGGCTGCATCTCTTCGGCGCGGCCTATCAGTTCCCGCTGCCGGTCGCACACGCCTTCGCCGTAGCCACTGCCGAGATTGTCTTGCCGATCCTGCTGGTCGTCGGATTGGCGACGCGGTTTGCCGCGGCCGGCCTTTTGATCATGACCTTCGTCATCCAGCTTGTCGTGCCGGACGGCTGGCTCACCTATCACCTCCCTTGGGCCGCCATGGCCTTCGGTTTGATCGCGTTGGGCCCGGGGGCCCTGTCGCTCGATCGTCTGATCGCGCGCCGCGCCGCGAGGTGAGCGGCGCCGCGCTTGCCCTTCCGCGGGCAAGCCGGCAATAGAGCGCGATGCAGTTTGCCAGCGACAACTGGGCGGGCGCGGCGACGCAGGTGATGGAGGCGCTTGCGGCGGAAGCGGCACGCTCCGGTCCCGCCTACGGCGGGAGCCCTCTCGACAAGGCGGTCGAGCAGCGCTTCAGCGAGCTGTTCGAGCGCGACGTCGCCGTCTTCTTCGTCGCCACGGGAAGCGCCGCTAACGCGCTTGCCCTCGCCAGCGTGAGCCGGCCGGCGGGGGCGGTCTTCTGTCACGCCGACAGCCATATCGTCGAGGACGAGGTCGGCGGGATCGAGTTCCTGGGGGGAGGCGCGCGGGTCGTAGCGGTCGAGGGTCCCCTGGCGAAGCTCGATCCAGCAGCCCTCAGTCGCGCCATTGCGCGGTTCGAGCCGGGCTCGGTGCGCACCGGCCAGCCTGTGGCGGTCTCCCTCACGCAGCAGACGGAGCTCGGCACCGTCTACAGCGTCGAAGAGATTCGCCAGATCGCGGGCATCGCCAAGGAGCGGGCGCTTGCGCTTCACATGGACGGCGCCCGCTTCGCCAACGCCATATCCCAGTCCAACCGGTCGCCGGCTGAGATGACCTGGAAGGCGGGTGTGGACATCCTGTCGTTCGGCGCGACCAAGAATGGCTGCATCGCCGCGGAGGCGCTTGTCTTCTTCGATCCCCAAATGGCCAGGGAGATGCCTTTTCTTCGCAAGCGGAGCGGGCACCTCTTTTCCAAGTCCCGCTTCGTGGCGGCGCAGTTCGACGCCTATTTGCGGGACGGGCTGTGGCTCGAGCTGGCGCGGCGGGCAAACGCGATGGCCGACCGGCTGAGGGCGGGTCTCGCCGCGGCGCCCAATGCGCGCCTGGCCTGGCCGACTGGCGGCAACGAGGTCTTTGCGATACTTCGCCGCGCCGATGCCGGACGCCTGCGCGAAGCGGGCGCTGCGTTCCATGACTGGCGGCAGCCGCACGGCGGGCCTCCGGTAAAGCTCGCCGGTGACGAGACGATCGTGCGGCTGGTCACGGCTTTTTCGACGCGCGAGGAGGACGTCGACGCCTTCCTCGCCGGGCTGGGCTGAAAATGAAAGCGCCCCGGCGAGCCGGGGCGCGAACTCAAGGCCGAAGCCTCGACTTGCGAGGTTACGCAGCCTTGGCGTCGATCTGCTTGGCCTTGGACGAGCCGATGGCGATCTTACGGGGCTTCATCGCCTCCGGGATCTCGCGCACCAGGTCGATATGGAGCAGGCCGTTCTCCAGGCTCGCGCCCGTTACCTCGACGTGGTCGGCGAGCTGGAAGCGGCGCTCGAAAGCGCGCGAGGCGATGCCGCGGTAGAGCACCTCGTTTTCACCTTCCTGCTTCTCTTCCTTCTTCTCGGCGGTCACGGTCAGCACGTTCTCCTTGGCCTGGATGTCCAGGTCCTTCTCGGAGAAGCCGGCCACCGCCATGGTGACGCGGTAGGCGTTTTCGCCGGTCCGTTCGATGTTGTAGGGCGGGTAGGGCTGAGCGTCGCCATTCGACACGCCGTCAAGCAGGTTGAAAAGGCGGTCGAAACCGACGGTCGAGCGATAAAGCGGGCTGAGGTCAAACGTACGCATTGGTGTCCTCCTTCGAAGCGACATGTTGCGTTTCCGGCCCCTGGCTCCCCGATCTGGCGAAGCCCGGCCGGGCCGTGGGTCCTGAAGGCACCCACGCCAAAAAGATGGTGAGGGCCGATCCGGCGTTCAAGACCCCTCGGTGCCGCAAATCCGACGTTTTCGCCCGGTCACCCTTTAGACCTTGGACGTCGCATCCGCTCGCCGATTCGGGAGAAGCCAT
>CAZARE010000078.1:0-3534 GCA_964487455.1 uncultured Propylenella sp. | reverse complement strand
GAAATCCGTGTGAAGCGTCATCGTCGCGGCGTCCACCCGCGTGACCCTGCCGTCATCGTCGACGTTCCGGTACTCGATCATGCCGGGATAGAGCTTCTCCCAGCCCTCGCGGAAGAGTCCTTCCTTGGAGAAGCCCTTCTTCGGGTCGAGCGCTATGATCTTGGAGCTCGGCTTGTTGGCCTTCAGGTAGTGCGCGACGAGGCTGATCCGCTCGCCTGGTCCCGGCGGGCAGCGGAAGGGGTTGTCCGGAGGCGAGATCACGAACACGCCGCCGTCCTCCATCGCCTCCAGCTGCTGACGTAGCAGAACGGTCTGCGCTCCCGCCTTCCAGGCGTGCGGGATGGTCTCCGCGGCCTCCGCGTCGTAGCCCTCGATCGCATCGAAGCGAAAATCGATGCCGGGCGAGACGATCAGGCGGTCGTAGTTCAGCGTGCCGCCGCCGGCGAGCGTGACGGTCTTCGCCGAAGCGTCGATGGCCGTCGCCGTATCGTGCACGACCTCGACGCCCTGGCCGCGCAATCCGTCGTAACCGTGCGTGATCCTGTCCATCGAGCTCGTGCCGCCGATGACGGTGTTGCTGAACGGGCAGGTGACGAACTGCTCGGCCGGCTCCACCAGCGTGACGTTGATGCTCGGGTTGGAGAGGCGCAGGTACTTGGCCGCCGTGGCGCCGCCGAAGCCGCCTCCGATAATCACCACCGACGGCCCTTGGCCGAACGCCAGCCGGGGCATGCCCAGAACCGCGACGCCGGCGCTTGCGCCTGCGATCTTGGTGAAAGTTCTTCTGCTGATCCTGTTCATGGCCAGCTCCTATGGGTTCGAGAAGTAGCGCGCGATGGACTCAATTTCTTCATCCGTGAAGCCCTTGGCGATGCGGTCCATCACCGTCGCTTCGCGCTCGCCGCTCTTGAACTCGCTCAAAGCCTGCACGACGAAATCGTACGACTTGCCCTCGATCGACGGCATGGCGCCGGCGCTTTGACCGCCGGGTCCGTGGCAGGAAAAGCAGGTAGTGGTGAGGACGGCCCCGGAGGGCTCCTGCGCGTGCGCTCCGGCGGGCGCCAGCAGCAATACGCCGACCGCCGCTAAGACCGCCTGTCCTCGGCGCCTCGGGCATCTGCTTCCACCGCTGCCGCCCGAAAGTCCGGGATGTGGTTTCATTGCGTCTTCCCTCCCCTTCTCGGAGCTTCCAAGGTCGTCCTGGCAGTGCAGGACTGCGTCACAGACCGGAGGCCTCTTCAGCCTCGCACGAATGTCGCACGGATCGCGCCCCCGAGCGATCCCTCCTCAAGATACCGGATGCCGACATATCCGCCGCCGATGATCGACAGCCAGGCGATAACGCTTCCTAGCGCCAGCGTCGACATCCCCGTCACGCCTTGCCCGATCGTGCAGCCGAGCGCCAGGACGCCGCCGACGCCCATCATCGCCGCGCCGGCCAGGTGGCGGACGAGATCGTCGCGATCGGAGAAGCTCTCGACCCGGAACGCCCCCGTTATCAGCGACATGAGAAGGCTTCCGGCAAGGATGCCGCCGACGACGGCGACGCCGAAGCTGATCGTCGCCCCGGTATAGGTCATCAAGAACTGCAACGAGTCGGCGACCGGAGCGACGAGGGTGATGGAGGCCAGCGGTGCGGGCTCGAACTCGTCGAATGCGAGGATACCGGTGACCACCCAGCCGGCCACCACGGTGAGGCCGATGACGATCCCGGCCGTGAGATTGGCCGGGCTTCTCCGGAACGACGCGTCCCTGAAGCAGAAGTAGAGCAGCGCCGCGACCGCCGCGGCCGCGATCACGGCTTCGGCGGCGGCCTCGCCGACGCCCGACACCGCCGCCGCCAGCTCGCCGATGCTCTGGCTCCGGACGCCATGCGCCGCCAGATCGAGATTGGCCGCGCCCTCGAACGCGATGCGCGCCGGCGCGATCAGGCCGCGCAGCGTCATGTAGGCGACGATCGCAAGCACGAGGACGACCACCAGCGATTTGAGGTTGCCGGCGCCAAGGCGCACCAGCGTGCGGCTCGGACAGCCGCCCGTCAGCGTCATGCCGAAGCCGAATACGAGCCCGCCGAGCAAGGCTCCAAGCCAGCCGAGATTGGCGGTCAGATAGATCGACCGGTCGATATCGAGGAAGCCGCCGAAAGCGAGGAGCTGCGTGCCGATGATCGCGACGGCGGTCGCCAGCACCCAGGCACGCAGGCGGCGGCCGTCGCCCATGAGGACCCGGTCCGATATCCCGCCCATGGTGCAGAAGTTGGTGCGCTGGGCCGTGGCGCCGAACACCAGTCCGATGACCGCCCCGCCGATGCCGACGACCATGGTCGCCTCCCACCCGTCCATCGAGCGCGCTTCCTTTGCCTTTCCGCCATCGCCGAATATGTGCGGCTCTCCCCGGGGAAGGTACCCCCTTTGCCCGCCGCGTGCCTAGCCCGCCGTTGAGAATGCGTCGTCGCCCCAAGAGACTGGCATTGCGGATCGACGCGATCGAGTTGCTCGGCCCGCCGCGATTCGGATAGCCCCACGCGTCGCTCACGGCAACGTCGGCATTTGCGTCAAATGACGCCTCAATACCTTGCAGCATCTTAACCCACATGCGGGATAAGAGGCCTCCGCTTCCCGGAGCCGTAAGCCCGGCAAGCTAAAGCAATTCAAGCAGTCTCGCGACAGGACCGTGGCGAATGCCCTTCTTAGATGCCAGGACCAGACGATTTGGACTGATGATCGGCCTACCGGCGATCCTAGTCCTGCTCGCGACCGTCGCGATCGTGGTGTTTTCTCTCGCGAAGATGGCGGGCGAGGTCAATCGCATCGAGAGCACGGTGACGGGAAGGTCGGTGACGGCCGCAATCAAATCAACTCTGCGCGGCTTTGGGGAGTCGCACAATGACTATGCCCAATGGGACGATGCCGTTCGCAATCTCTACGGCGCCGTGAACAGCGATTGGGCTACGGAGAACATCGCCTCCTCGGCCCTCTTCGATACGTTCTACCTCGTCGACGAAAACGGCAATGGAATGCTCGCCTATCGGAACGGCGATCCGGTTTCCACCACACTCGTTGAAGCGTTTGGCCCGCTGCTCGCTTCAATGATCGCCGAGCTCCCGAAGGATGGCAAGACATACGATGTGAGGACCGGCATCGTGAGCGGCGCGTGGGGGCTCATCATCGTCGCTGTCGGTCCTGTTGTGCCGAACTCGGCGGGCTTCAGCGACCCGCCGCAACGCTCGCGCTACATGGTGATCGGCAAGATGTTCGACGACGCGGCAGTGGGCCGGCTGGGCGAAGACCTCCTCATCGATAGGCTCCGCCTCGTCGACCCGACGGCCTCGGAGTCGCACAAGATCGATATCACCGACCCGAATGGGACGGTCGTCGGCGCGCTCGCATGGACCCCGAGCCGCCTGGGGAGCCAGGCCCAGGCGCGCGTAAACCCCGCGGTTCTGCCAATGCTTCTACTCGTCGGGCTGACGATGGCCTTTCTCGTCGTCCTCGCCTTGCGCGGATGGAAGGAAGTCCAGAAACGTGAGTTACT
>CAZARE010000077.1:0-9026 GCA_964487455.1 uncultured Propylenella sp. | reverse complement strand
CGATCCAGCCTTCCTTCGGCACGATCTTCGTCCAGGCGCCGTCGACGTAATAGGCGAGGTTGAAGTCCCACCCGCTCCACGCCCCCGTCGCGCCCGAGCCCGGGATGTAGACCGTCCCGTCCGCCGGATCGCCCGGCGGCGCCGGCGCAGAAGCACGTCACGGTGAACGAGTCGCTGCGCCTGCTCGACGCGCTGGTGAGGACGCGCGTCGTGGACCGCGACCTGACCTCGCCGCCCGGCGAGCCGGTGGACGGATCGGTCTACATCCCCGCCTCCGGCGCCGACGGCGTCTGGACCGACTGGGACTTCAACCTCGCCTATTACGTCGACGGCGCCTGGCGGAAGATCGTGCCGAAGGTCGGCTGGCTCGTCTACGTGATCGACGAGGACGCCTACCTCAAATACGAGGGCGATCCGACCTACTGGGTCGCGTTCAGCGCCGGCGGCGGCGAAGGCGACCCCGGCCTCGTGCCGCTCGCGGCGGTCACGGTCAGCGAGGCGGTGGCGTCGGTCGATCTGGAGACCGGCGTCGGGGCGACCTACGACAAGTACATCATCGATTTCGACGCGCAGCCGGCGACCGACGGCGTGATCCTGCAGGCGCGCATGAAGGTCGGCGGGAGCTACCTCGACACCGACGAATACAGCTTCGAGCGCCAGTACATGGGGAACGCGGGCGGGACGCAGGGCTTCGTGGGCGGGGCGGCCGTGGCGGCGTTCGGGCTCTTCGGCGGCTGCGGCAACCAGGCCAACGAGTTCATCGGCGGCACCCTGGAGATGCTCGGGGCCAACCGGAGCGACTTCAAGCGCGGCCTCTTCCGCAACGGCGGTCTGAACACCGCGCCACAATTGTTCTATCAGCAGGGGACTTTGCTGCTGCGCTCGGCCGGCGCGGTGCAAGGCTTCCGGTTCTTCTTCTCCGCCGGCAACATCGCGGCCGGATCGACCTTCACCCTCTATGGAGCGAGGAAGCCATCATGAAGCGCCTCGTAGCCGTGGCGGGAAAGCCCGCCGAACTGGTCGAGCTGTCGCCGGAGGAAGTCGCCGCGCGCCAGGCCGAGGAAACGGCGTGGGAGGCGCTGCCGGACGAGGAAAAGCATCCCGAGCTTCACGAGATAGCGCGCCGCGTGGAGCTGGAGGCGGAGAACGCCGCGATCCGCCGCGCGCTGGTGAGGGCGGGCGTGGTGACGGAGGCCGAGATCGAGGCGGAGAAGGAGGCTGCCCGCCGCGCGTGAGCGACCAACGCTCGCCACGTCAGCGCGGCATTTTCTTCTTCTTTGGCTCGACGCGATTGGCGGCGACAAACGCGCCTGACGCGAACATCGCGTTGGCCCGCCTCAGAACCGTCCGTCCGCTGAAAGGCGCGTCCATCGCCAGGTCGTGGATGTGGAAAAGGCGATAGCCGAGCGGCTCTAGATACGCCTTCACCGCTTCGAACGGAACGTGCCGCCGGTTCTCGGGATTCATCCCGACCTCGGCCTCAAGCAGATCGATGCGCTCCGCGGTGAGCATGCGCTGAAAACCCACGAGGACGTCGAGGTCGTGACCCTCCGTATCGACCTTGAGGAAACCGATGCGCTCGATGCCGTGCTCGTTGCAGAAGCCGTCGCCCGAGATCATCGCGACGCTCTCGGTCTTGCGCTGCCGCTCGAAAGGGTTGGTGGGGTCGACGATGCGGTTTGAAGGGGAGACGCGCCCCTTGGTCACGCGTGCGGAACCGGCGCGACGCCCGAGCGCGGAATTGAAGGCCTGCACGCGCGGGCGATCGGCAAGGTTCGCGGCGAGCGCCCGGTAGACCGACGCGACCGGCTCGAACGTATAGATCGCCGCCTCGGGGAAGACGTCGGCGAAGGCGACGGCCGACTGTCCGACATTGGCGCCCACGTCGAAGATCACATCCGGATTGAAGCCGGGAAAGTAGCGCTTGATCGCAAGACAAGGCGCGGCCGCCTTTCCCAAAGCGGCCTCCCGCTTTCGCGCCCCCCGGTCGGGGCCAGCGGCGACGGCATCGTTCATGGCCAGGGAACAAGGCATAGCCGCGCCAGCGGAGCAACACGCTTCTGGCCGGCCGGCGCAGACTGCCCGCCAAACAAAGCTCACCAAGACGCGGAGAGAGAAATGACGACGTTGGAGATTCAGCGGCGGCTGAAGACGCTCGGCTACGATCCGGGCCCACTCGACGGAGTGCGCGGACGCCTGACGATCCGCGCCGTCAAGGCCTTCCAGAGCGACCGCAAGCTCGTCGCCGACGGAATCGCGGGGCCGAAAACAGCGGCCGCGCTCGCCCACGCGCTTGGCCTTTCCCCCTCCCAGCCCTCACCCACAAGGGTAGAGGGCTTGCTGCCGTGGTACGAGGAGGCGTTGCGGCTGAAGGGCACGCGCGAGGCGGCCGGAGAGGCCGACAATCCTCTCATCCTCGCCTGGGCGAAGCGGCTGGGGCTCGCCTATGCGCAAGATTCCATCGCGTGGTGCGGGCTGTTCGTGGCGCACTGCATCGCGGCGGCGCTGCCCGACGAGCCGCTCCCGACCAATCCGCTCGGGGCGCGCCGCTGGCTCGGCTTCGGCGCGTCGACCGACCCAACGCTCGGCGCGGTGCTCGTCTTCTGGCGCGGCTCGCGCACGAGCTGGATGGGCCATGTCGGCTTCTACGCCGGCGAGGATGCCCGCGCCTATCACGTGCTTGGCGGCAACCAGTCCGATTCCGTCTCGATCGCCCGGCTCGCCAAGGCGCGGCTGCTCGGCGCGCGCTGGCCGACCAGCGCGCCCGCTCCCACCGGCGGCGCCACGCGGCGCGCATCCGCGGGCTCACTCTCGATCAACGAAGCATAGGAGAACGACATGAAGGGCTGGCGTACCTTGGCGATCAACCTGGCGATCGCGATATTCGGCGTGCTGGAGGCGGCCGACTGGACGGGCCTGCTCGGGAACAGCACGGCAGGCCTCACGGTTACCGGCGTCAGCATCGCCAACATGGTGCTGCGCTCCGTCACCACGACGCCGATCGGCAGGAGAGGCTGAGCCAAGTGGACGGCGGCGGCGGGACGTCTTACCGTCTCGCCGTCCGGGGAGTCGCGGGCCGGATGCCGTTCAGCGCCAGTTCATGCGACCTGGGATAGACAAGCGCGCATGACCAGATATCGACACATCGCGGCGGCGCTGATCCTCCTAGCCACGGCCGGCGCCTCCTTCGAGAGCCGGGCGCAGTGCGTCTCGCCCGGGGAAGGCCAGCAGATGGTGGCGCAGGGGCAGGTGGCGCCGCTCCCCGTGGCGCTGCAGAACGCCGGCCTTGCCGGCGCGCAGGTGCTGGCCGCCGAGCTCTGCCGTGCGGGCGGCGGATGGGCCTATCGCGTGCAATATCGACGGGACGGCAAGGTGAGCTCGGCGAACATCCCGGCCGGCTAGAAAGAGCGGGCGAGGGGAGGAGGATGCGGATACTCGTTGTCGAGGACGACCGCGACCTGAACAAGCAGATATGTCAGGCGCTGCGCGAGGCCGGCTACATCGTCGACTATGCCTTCAACGGCGAGGAGGGACACTTCCTCGGCGACACGGAGCCTTATGACGCAGTGATCCTCGACATCGGGCTGCCGCGCCTCGACGGGCTCTCCGTGCTGGAGCAATGGCGGCGGGATGGCCGCAGCATGCCGGTGCTGCTCCTGACGGCGCGCGACCGCTGGTCCGACAAGGTGCAAGGCATCGACGCCGGCGCCGACGACTACGTCGCCAAGCCCTTCCACATCGAGGAGGTGCTGGCGCGGGTGCGCGCGCTGGTGCGCCGCGCGGCGGGGCACGCGTCGAACACGCTCTCCTGCGGGCCGGTGCGGCTCGACGTCAAGGCCAGCCGCGTGACAGTGGAGGGGACGCCGGTCAAGCTCACCTCGCATGAATACAAGGTGCTCGAATATCTCATGCATCATCCGGGCAAGGTCGTCTCGCGCACGGAGCTGACCGAGCATCTCTACGTCCAGGACTTCGACCGTGACTCCAACACGATCGAGGTCTTCGTCGGCCGCCTGCGCCGGAAGCTCGGCGTCGACGTGATCGAGACCGTGCGCGGCATGGGCTATCGCGTGGGCTCGGCCGAAATCGCCGATGAGGGGCATGCGGACTAGGTCGCTCTCGCTCCGCGTCGCGCTGATAGCCTCCGGCGGGAGCGCATTGGCGCTGCTGGTCGCGGGTGCCGTCTTCATCGTGCAATTCTCCAACGCCGTGGAGCGCAACTTCGATGCGCGCCTCGAAACGCTGCTGCTGACGCTCATCGCCGCCACCAATCGTAACGGCACCGTTGAGGAAACGGTCGTGGAGGGGCAGAGCGGCGGCAGCTTCTCGCGGCCGCTGTCGGGCTGGTACTGGCAGAGCCGCGACCCGGAGACCGGCGTGATCATCGATCAGTCCATGTCGCTGCTCTTCGACGTCCTGCCGATTGAGGACGTCCCCACCGAAGCCAATCCCTCCCGCACCTTCACCTTCACCGCCAGCGGCGGGCGCCAATTGCGCGCGCTGGAGCAGCTCGTCACGCTGGCGCCCGGCAGCACCTACGCGCTGCTCGTCGCGGGCGACACCGCACCGATGGTGCGCGACATCAGCGATTTCCGGAACTCCGTTATCGTGTGGCTCGGCGGCCTGGCGCTGCTCATCGCGCCCGGCATCGCGCTGCTCATGCGCTGGGGCCTGCGTCCGTTGAGGCGCGTGCGCGACGACCTGGTCAGAATCCGCGAAGGCGAGATCCAGCACCTCGGCGGCGACTATCCGAACGAGATCGAGCCGCTGGTACGCGGCCTCAACGCGCTCATGGATTCCAACCGCGAAGTCGTGGAACGGGCGCGCACGCATGTCGGCAACCTGGCGCACGCGCTGAAGACGCCGCTCGCCGTGCTGCAGAACGAGGCGGCGGGCGCCGACGGCCCGCTTGCCGCCAAGGTGGCCGAGCAGACCCGCCTCATGCGCGACCAAGTGGAGCACCACCTCACGCGCGCGCGCATGGCCGCGCAGGCAAACGTGCTCGGCGCCGTCACGCCGGTCGCGCCGGTGATCGGCGCGCTGGAACGGGTGATGGCGAAGGTGCACGAGGCGCGGCACCTCGACATTGAGACGGAGGTCGGGAGCGATCTGAAGTTCCGCGGCGAGAAGCACGATCTTGAGGAGATGACCGGCAACCTCTTCGACAATGCATGTAAATGGGCGGCGTCGAAGGTGCGCGTCTCGACCGCGCCGGGCTCCGTGGAGCGGCGTCCCTTCCTCACCATCGCCTTCGACGATGACGGGCCCGGCCTGCCGCCCGAGGCGCGCGCCGCGGCGCTGGCGCGCGGCAAGAGGCTCGACGAGACGAAGCCCGGCTCCGGGCTCGGCCTTTCCATCGTCGACGAGCTGGCGCGCATCTATGGCGGACATCTCGAGCTGCAGGAGTCGGCGCTGGGCGGGCTGAGCGCGCGGCTGACGCTCCCCGCGCCGGGTGAGTGAGTTGCGGCATTGAAAAGCCGCGGCGTTTCGGCCATCGGTGACGCCGACGGCGCGTCGACCCGCAGCATCCGCGGCAGGCGCCCCGTCGGAGGGTCGATGCTGAAGTCCTTCGCCATTCTCGCGCTGGCGGCGCTTGTGCCCGCGGGCTGCACCGCGACCAACGGCACTACGACGGGAGTGACGCCGGGCGCCAATCCAGGGATCGTCATCGACAGTCCCATCGCGACCGGCAGCGGCGAGCCGACCGTCGGCGTGCTGGAGGGCGCGCTTTCGGGCGCCGACGTGGGCCTGTCGCTGTCGCAGCGCGACCGGGAGATCGCCCTCAAGGCGGAATACGAGGCGCTGGAATATGGCCGGCCCGGCCAGCCGACGCGTTGGCGCAACAGAAGAAGCACCAATAGCGGCGAGATCAGCGTCGGTTCTTCCTACCAGGTGAACCAACTCCAGTGCCGTGAATACACGCACCGGCTCTCCATCGGTGGGCGCACCCGCGTGGTCCACGGCGCCGCCTGCCGCCAGCCGGACGGAGTGTGGCGGATCCTGGGGTGAACTGCGCGCCAGATTTCCGGTGCCCGCCGGCGTATGACGGCTATGTGTTGATCCGGCGCATTGCCCCCCCGCTCCGGCGCGACTAAATCGGCCGGTCAAAGAACTGGGGGTCGAAGGACTTAGGCCGGCGTGCTCTTCTGGGCTCTCGTTGCGCTTCTCACCGCCGCGGCGATCCTCGCCGTGCTGCTGCCGCTCGGCCACACGCCGCGCGCCGCGGCCCGGGCGGCACATGCCGAGCAGGTCTATCGCCATCAGCTCGAGGAGCTGGAGCGCGACCAAGCGGAGGGCCGCCTCAGCGCCTCCGAAATGGAGGCTGCCCGGGCGGAAATCGGCCGCCGGCTGATCGCGCTCGACAGCGAGGCGCCCGAAGCGCCGCCAGGGGAGGGCAGCCACACCGCGCGCCGCGTCGTTTCGGTGGCGGCGCTCGCCGGCATCCCCATCCTTTCCCTCTCTTTGTACTTGGCCCTCGGCGCGCCGCACCTTCCCGGCGCACCGCTTGCCGCGCGGCTCGCCGAGCCAGCCACTTCCGGCGACATTGAAACGCTCATCGCCCGGGTCGAGCACCACTTGGCCGAAGCGCCGGAGGACGGGCGCGGCTGGGAGGTGATCGCGCCGGTCTATCTCCGCATCGGGCGCGTCGACGATTCCGTGCGAGCCTACCGCAACGCCGTCAGGCTCCTGGGCGCGACGGCGGAGCGGCAGGCGAAGCTCGGCGAGGCGATCTTCACGGCGGAGGGCGGCATCGTGACCGCCGACGCGCGCGCTGCCTTCGAAGCCGCCCACGGCCTCGATCCGGCGGCGCCCGAGCCGCGCTTCTTCCTGGCGCTGGCGGCGCGGCAGGTGGGCGACAACGAGGAGGCCAGGCGGCGGCTCACGGCGCTCCTGGACGACACACCCGCCGACGCGCCTTGGCGCGACATGGTCGAGGCCATTCTCGCCGAGATCGGCGAAGCGGGTGCGCGTCCGGGGCCGAGCGCGGAGACGGTTGCGGCGGCGGAGCAACTGGCGCCGGACGACCGCGAGGCAATGGTCGAAGGCATGGTGAGCGGCCTGGCGGCGCGGCTCGAAGCGGAGCCCAACGACGTAGAGGGCTGGCTCAGGCTCATCCGCTCCTACGTGGTGCTCGGCCGCGCCGGCGCGGCGGCGGAGGCCGCCCGCACCGCGCTGGCGAGCGTCAGCGATTCCGGCGAGCGCGCGCGCGTCGAGGCGCTGATCGCCGATCTCGGCGTCACACCGGCAAAGGCGGCGACGCCATGACGCGCAGGCAAAAGCGGCTCACCATGATCGGCGGCGCGGGCGTGGTGCTCGCCGTCGCGGCGGCGCTGGTGCTTGTGGCGCTGCGCGACCAGATCGTCTTCTTCTACTCGCCGACCGAGCTTGCCGCGAAGACGTTGCCGGCCGGGACGCGGGTCCGGATCGGCGGGCTGGTCGCCGACGGCTCGGTGAAGCGCGGCACTGACGGCTCGGTCAGCTTCGCGGTCACCGACACGGCGAATGACGTCGCGGTCGCCTATCAAGGCATCCTGCCGGACCTCTTCCGCGAGGGGCAGGGGGTCGTGGCGGAGGGCCTCTTGACCGCAACGCACAGCCTGAATGCCGAGAACGTGCTTGCCAAGCACGACGAGCGCTACATGCCGAAGGAGGTGGTCGACGCGCTCAAGGCGCAAGGCGTGTGGCAAGAAGACGACGTGGGGACCGCCCGGTGACGGCTGCGCTTTCGGTCGCCGAGCTCGGGCACTATGCGTTGGTTCTGGCGCTGGTGCTCATGCTGGTGCAGTCGACCGTCCCGCTTCTCGGCCTCGCCTGGCGCGACGAGCGGCTTGTCGCGGTCGCCGGCTCCGCACAAATGGTCGGCTGCGGCTTTATCGCGGTGGCCTTCGCGGCCCTGACCGCAGCCTACGTGACCTCCGACTTCTCGCTGCTGAACGTCTGGCAGAACAGCCATTCCGCCAAGCCGCTCCTCTACAAGGTCACCGGCGTGTGGGGAAACCACGAAGGCTCGATGCTTCTGTGGGTGCTGATCCTCGGCCTGTTCGGCGCGCTGGTCGCCGTCTTCGGCGGCAACCTTCCAAGCGCGCTGCGCGCCCGCGTCCTCGTCGTGCAGGGTTGGATCGGCTCGGCGTTCCTCTTCTTCATCCTGCTCACGTCGAATCCCTTCGCGCGACTTGACCCCGCGCCGCTAGAGGGCCGCGACCTCAACCCCATCCTGCAAGACATCGGCCTCGCCATCCATCCGCCGCTTCTCTATCTCGGCTATGTCGGCTTCTCGATCGCCTTCGCCTTCGCCGTGGCTGCGCTGATCGAAGGAAAGACCGACGCCGCGTGGGCGCGCTGGGTGCGGCCGTGGACGCTGACCGCGTGGATGTTCCTTACCGTGGGCATCGCCATGGGGTCCTACTGGGCTTATTACGAGCTTGGCTGGGGGGGCTGGTGGTTCTGGGACCCGGTGGAGAACGCCTCCTTCATGCCGTGGCTCGCC
Source organism: uncultured Propylenella sp. (assembly GCA_964487455.1). Taxonomy (GTDB): domain Bacteria; phylum Pseudomonadota; class Alphaproteobacteria; order Rhizobiales; family Afifellaceae; genus DASWJZ01. The sequence goes on along the minus strand of CAZARE010000077.1, from coordinate 538 downwards.
GGAACCGCTCTTCTCCACTCGGCCGTCGTGATGGAGAAGCGCGGTGCTCTCAAGGTGTGGACGATCCTGCTCGCCATTCTCACCTTCTCGCTCTCGCTCCTCGGCACGTTCCTCGTGCGCTCTGGCGTGCTCACCTCGGTGCACGCCTTCGCCACCGACCCGACGCGCGGCGTATTCATCCTCGCCATCCTGACGCTCTTCGTCGGCGGCGCGCTGGCGCTCTTCGCGCTCCGCGCCCCGGACATGAAGCAGGGCGGTCTGTTCGCGCCGATCAGCCGAGAGGGCGCGCTGGTGTTCAACAACCTCTTCCTTGTCACGCTGACCGCGACGGTGCTCATCGGCACGCTCTATCCGCTGGCATTGGAGGCGGTGACCGGCCAAAAAATCTCCGTCGGCGCGCCGTTCTTCAATCTTACCTTCGTGCCGCTCTCCATCCCGCTCCTGATGGCGGTGCCGTTCGGGCCGCTCTTGGCGTGGAAGCGCGGCGACCTTCGCGGCGCGGGCGAGCGGCTCGCCGTAGCAATGGCCGCGGCGCTCC
>CAZARE010000076.1:0-5052 GCA_964487455.1 uncultured Propylenella sp. | reverse complement strand
GCCTGTTCGACCCCAAGGGGAAGCGCGAGACCGAGCGCGTCTCCCTGCCGGAATATACCCACGAGGTCTGGCATGGCTATCTGCCGGAGGTTCGGCCCGGCCAGCTGTACGGCTACCGGGTGCACGGGCCCTACGATCCGGCGGCCGGCCATCGCTTCAACCCCAACAAGCTTCTGATCGATCCCTACGCCAAGGCGCTCTACGGCGACATCCGCTGGCACGACGCTCATTTCGGCTATCGCGTCGGCTCATCGCGGCATACGCCGGATCGGCGGGATTCAGCCTTCGTCATGCCGAAATGTGTCGTGGTCGATACCGCCACGACGTGGGGCGACGACCGGCCGCCGCGTCATGCCTGGCCCAACACGATCATCTACGAAGCGCATGTGAAAGGCATGACCGCCAGTCGCGACGACATCGCCGAGCAACTCCGCGGCACCCTCGCCGGGATGGCCGATCCGCGCGTCATCGAACACATGGCGGCGCTCGGCGTCACTGCCGTGGAGCTGATGCCGATTCAGGCCTTCTTCGACGACCGCTACCTCGTTGAAAACAAGCTCACCAACTATTGGGGCTACAATACCGTCAACTACTTCTCGGTGGCGCCGCGGTACTTCTCGCCCGGAGGCGACATCCACGAGCTCCAGGTTCTGGTCCGGCGGCTGCATGAAGCCGGGATCGAGCTCATCCTCGACGTCGTCTACAACCACACCGCCGAGGGAAACCACCTTGGCCCGACGCTCTCGTTCCGCGGCATCGACAACGCGAGCTACTACATGCTGGCGGCCGACAAGAGCCGCTATTACGACGCCACCGGCTGCGGAAACACGGTCAATCTGCGCCATCCGCGCGTGTTGCAGATGGTAATGGATTCGCTGCGCTACTGGGTCGAGGACTGCCACGTCGACGGCTTCCGCTTCGACCTTGCAAGCTCGCTCGGCCGCGAACGCGAGAACTTCGACCCGAATGCCGTCTTCTTCGACGCGGTGCGCCAAGATCCCGTGCTCTCGCGGGTCAAGATGATCGCCGAGCCTTGGGACGTCGGCCCCAACGGCTATCAGCTTGGCAGCTTTCCCCCCGGCTGGGCCGAGTGGAACGGCCGCTATCGCGACAAGATGCGCAGCTACTGGAAGGGCGACGACGGCCATCTGCCGGCTTTCTCCCGCCGTGTCCTCGGATCGGCGGACCTTTTCGAGCACCAAGGGCGCAAGCCGTGGGCAAGCGTCAATTTCATCACCGCGCATGACGGTTTCACACTCATCGACCTTTGGTCGTACAACGAGAAGCACAACGAGGCGAACGGAGAAGACAACCGCGACGGCCACGACGACAACCGCAGCTGGAACTGCGGCGTAGAAGGCCCCACCGACGACCCCGCGATTCTGGAGTTGCGTGACCGCATGCGCCGCAACGTCATGGCGACGCTGCTCCTATCGCAGGGCACGCCCATGCTGCTCATGGGCGACGAGATCGGCCGCACACAGCACGGCAACAACAACGCCTATTGCCAGGACAACGAGATCACCTGGCTCGATTGGAAGCAGGTCGGCGATTGCGACCGCGCTTTCATGGAGTTCGTGCGCGCACTGGTGCGCATGCGCAAGCGCTACAGGGTGCTGCGCTCCAACCGCTTCCTGCATGGTGAGCTCGTCGACGACAATGGGACGCGGAGCGTCATCTGGTTCCGCCCCGACGGCAAAGAGATGGAACCGGCCTCCTGGTCCGACCGGGGGGCCAAGGTAGTCGGGCTTCTTCTCTCGGACGCCGCGACGCGGCTGTTGATCCTCGCCAACGCCTATCACGGGCCGATCCAATTCCGGCTTCCCGATTCCAGCCTCGCCTCGGCTTGGCAGGTACGCGTCGATGCCGGCACGGGCGCGATCGATCCGCCCGATCGCCGCTACACGCCCGGCCAAGCGATCGAGCTCGAAGGCAGATCACTTCTGTTGCTCGCCGGGGAGGACGGGTGACGGATACCGCCCTCGACCGGCTCGCCGCCACGGTCGGCATCGAGCCGAGCTATCTGTCGCTGACCGGCAAGGTGGTGGAGGTCTCAGACGACGCCAAGCGCGCCGTCTTGAAGGCCATGGGTATCGCCGCCGGAAACGACGACGAGATCGCGGCAAGCCTGGCCGCGGCCGCACCGCTGTCGCTCGGGTCGATGGAGGCACCCGCGGGCGTATTCTGCTTCTTGCCGGACTGGCTGAAGCAGGGCCGGGTCTGGGGCATTGGCTGCCAGCTCTATGGGCTCAGATCGGAGCGCAATTGGGGGATCGGCGATTTTGCCGACCTGGCGCGCCTCGCCGAGATCGCCGCAGCGGAAGGCGCCGATTTCGTCGGGGTCAATCCGCTCCACGCGCTTTTCCTGGCGGCGCCGGACCATTGCAGCCCGTTCTCGCCGTCGACCCGCGACTTCCTCAATCCGCTCTACATCGCTATCGACCAGGCCCCCGGCTATGCCGGAATGGAGGACGCCCTGAGCCCCCCCGAGGAGGGGCGTCGGTCGAAGCTCGTCGACTACCGGCATGTCGGTCCCCTCAAGGCGAAAGCGCTCGCAGTCCTCTTTCGCGTATTCCAGGCAAGCGGCACCGATTCCGACCGCGAGGACTTTCAGAGCTTCGTCGCCGCGCGCGGGCAGCCACTCTATCTGCATGCGCTGTTCGAAACGCTTTCCGAGGCTATGGTCCGCAACGGGCGCGGCCCCGGCTGGCACGACTGGCCGCAGGAGTACCGCCATCCCGGCACCGACTCGGTCCGCGCCTTCGCCGAGGAGCAGTGCGAGCTGGTGGACTTCCACGCCTGGCTGCAATGGCTCGCGGACCGCCAGCTCGCCGCGGCGCAGGCGCGAGCGCGCGACGCCGGCCTGCGGATAGGGCTCTACCTCGACCTGGCGGTCGGCGTCGTGCCGGACGGCTCGGCCACCTGGGCGGATCGCGAGCTTGTCGTGCCAGGCGCACGCATCGGCGCGCCGCCCGATTACTTCAACGTTCACGGCCAGGACTGGGGTCTTGCGCCGCTCTCCCCGGCGAAGCTCGCCGCGCGCGACTTCAAGCCCTATCGCGAATCGATCGACGCCGTGCTGAGCCGCGCCGGCGCGCTCAGGATCGACCACGCCATGAGCCTCTACCGGCTCTTCTGGATTCCGGACGGCTTCGACGCGGCGGACGGCGCCTACGTACGCTACCCGTTTCACGACATGCTGCGCACGCTTGCGGAAGTATCGGAGGCGCGGCGAGCCATCGCCATCGGCGAGGATCTCGGCGTCGTGCCGCCCGGTTTCCGGGATGTGATGTGCGCCACCGAGATCCAGAGCTACCGCGTCTTCTTCTTCGAGCGGCGCGACGACCGCTTCCTGCCGCCGGCGGACTATCCGCGTGAGGCGCTGGCCTGCATTACGACCCACGACCTGCCCACGCTGGCCGGGTGGTGGGGCGGCCATGACATCGAAACGCGCAGGACGATCGGGATGCTGAGCCAGGCGGAGACCGATTCGGCTCTCGCCGAACGAGCGCTGATGCGGCGGCAATTGCTGGGTCTCCTTGCCGAGGAGGGGCTGTTGCCGGAAGATGCGGCGTACCTGCTGCGCAGCGACGACGGTGAAGCGCCTCGGGACCTGCCCGAGAGCGTCAACGTTGCGCTTCACCGCTTGATGGCGCGCACCCCTTCGCGTCTTCTCGTCGTGCAGGCGGAGGACTTGGTCGGTTCCCTCAAGCAGGTCAATATTCCCGGGACAGCCGACGGGCATCCGAACTGGCGACAGAAGCTCCCCGTCAACCTGGAGGCTCTGCCGCGGCATCCCCTCGCCCTCGCCGTGACCGCGGCGTTGCGCGGGGAGCGACCGCGGTTAGCGCCTCAGCGCTGAAGCCGCAGACGTACCCCGACGGTGTGCGCCTCGTAATCGGACCCCGGCACGCTGCTCCACAGCTGCTCGTATGCGTATCGGGCCGAAGCCGACGCCGTGCGGTTGAAGGCGTAGGAGGCTTCGGCGAAGCCGGTGAAGGTGACGTCGCGCCACCCGCCCCCCACGGAATACTCGTAGTCGAGCCCCCCGCCTCCCGCGAGCCTGACCCTTGGCGTGATGCGGCGCGTCACCGTGACGAGGCCGGAATAGAGCACGGTGCCGGATTCGTCCGGGACGCTCGTCGTCAAAGTGTCCGTGTAGAGGTCCACCCTCACTTCTGTCAGCCGCTGCGGCGACCAGACGATGGCGGCGTTCAAGAGCAGCGCTTCGATGTCCGGCAGCGCCCCGTCCTCCAGCTCCTCGCGGCGGAAGCCGACCGACACCTCGCCGCTGAGCTTCTCGCCCCGCTCGAAGATAAGGCCGCCGCTGAGCTCGCCCCAAAGGCTCGATCGGCGAAAGCCGCTGTCGTCCACCCCCTGGTCGTAGTCGCGGCGGCCGACGGCCGCCTCGACGAACGGCGTCACACCGGCGCCGATCCCGAGCCCGGCGCGAAGCCGCGTCCCATAGCGGGTGTTGTCGAGCTCACGGCGCGACGCGGCTCCGCCGCCGATGAGCGGAACGTCCTCGTGCAGGCTCCGCTCCACGAAGCCGGAAGGACGCAGGCTCAGCCGCCCGACGCGCTGCTCGACGCCGAGCGCGGCGTCGAAGGCGCGCACCGTTGGACGCTCGGCAGCCCCGCCCGGCGTGTTGGGGTCGTCGAAATCCTCACGATATTGGAAGTAACCGGCTTCGGCCTCGAGCGTGGTGCTATCGGTTAGATCGTAGCTGACGCGTGCCCGCGCCTGGGCGTCCTGCGTGTTGAACTCCTCCCTATCGTAGTAGACGCCCTCCGCGCTTAGATCGATCTCGGCTTCGTGGCGGGCGCCCTCGGAAAGGACATTGACCGCGGGCGCGACGGCGAGCCCGACAGCGCCCGGTCCTCCGTCGATTCTCGCCACGTTGTCCGTGGCGGTCACGCCGATCTCGATCGAGGGGCGTATGACGAACGGCCCGAGGCGCACGCCGGTCGCCGCGAAGGGATCGGCCTGCCCCTCGCGCCGCAACGGCTCGGCGACGTCCAAGGGCGCGTCCGGCCCGAGAAGCTGCGGCCC
>CAZARE010000075.1:0-5299 GCA_964487455.1 uncultured Propylenella sp. | reverse complement strand
CCGGATCATGCCCGACTTCTTTGCCGCGCTTGAGACCACGACGAGGAGGCAGCCGGGATCGCCGGCATTAGCGTCCCCCAGTGGTGTTCTTGACTATGAGACTCTCTGGCGAGTGGTTGAGAACGTTGCTGACAATGCGGTGGTGAACGGCTTGGCTGCTGGCGATCTCGTGCATATCGAATGTGCGGATCGACGTCGCTGGCTGGTGCTCCTGCTGGGGCTCATGCGTGCTGGCCTGACTATCGGTGTCATCTCGAGGCTACCCAGCTACGCAAATAACGGAGTGGTGCCGGATGCGATTCTTTCCGACGAGCCGGCGGACAACCCGCTTCCCCTCGAAGCCAGGCGGCGCCTGCGCCTGACGCCACATTGGTTCCGGCCGGTGAAGGAGAAGATGCGCATACCGCGCGAGCGAGACGCCAAATACGCGATTGTAGCAGCCTCCTCAGGATCGACTGGCACGCCAAAGCTCATCCACTCAGACTGCACAAATATTGAGTGGCAGATTTCCAGCAAGATCGACGAGCCATATTTCAGCGGCGACCTCAGACACGTGTCAACGACGGGCAGCAGGTCGCGCCGCACCTTGATCGACTATCTGATAGTTCTAATGAAGGGCGGCTTGATCGTGCAAATGCATCAACGCTCCGGTCGGGCGGTCCTCGACGCGTCCGACCTCTACCTTCCTTCGTATGTAAGCATGGCGCCCGGAACGCTCGTCGACGTGCTCGACACTCTCGACCGATCCACACGCAGAACTTCGAAGATCGGCTATCTGAGGGTGTCAGGCGCCTATTGCGCGGTTTCCACGCTTGTGCGGGCTGCTGAGCGATATGCGGAGCATGTTCTCACGGGCTACGGAATAACTGAGATCGGCACGATTGCATGGGGGGACCAGCGCGATCTCGCGCACACGGAAGGGGCAGTCGGGACGGTTGCCTCGGATGTGACAGTCGAGACTGTTGACGGTTCCGGCCACAGCCTCCCGATGGGCGCTGAAGGCGAACTGCGCATGAGGCCTCCCGCAGGCACTGTGACGTACTATCTCTCGGCGGGCGGGAGGACCGAGGTCCTACGCGAGGGTTGGTTCTACCCAGGCGACCTCGGGCGTGTCGATCCGTCGGGCAAGCTTATCTTCAAGGGCCGCAAGAGCACCGTTATCAACTTCGGTGGGACCTCTGTCAGTCCCGAGGTGCTTGAGGCGGCCCTTCTCGCAATGCCAGGCATCCGCGACGTCGCTGTGGCCCCGATTCCGACACCGCACGGCTATCAGGCGATCTGCGCCCTGGTCGTCGGGAATGCCAAAGTCAGCTTGGACGAAATGAACCGCTTCCTGTCAGGGCGGAGGCCGCGGTTTCCCGTTAGTGCCCTAAAGTCCGTCGCATCCATCCCGCGGACGGACAATGGAAAGATCGACCGGCCCGCAGTGAAGGCACTCGCCGAAGGGAACGGAGCCTAGAGCTTACCCCTCCAGCAGAAGGGAGGACTCGCAAGGTCTAACCTACGCCTCTTTGTACAAGTGAAAGCCCGGCCGAAGCCGGGCTTTCGAGGCTTACGTTCTGCAAGGGATCAGAAGCTACGCTGCACGCGCCACATCACTCCCCAGATGTCGTAGTCGTTCCGGTTGTCGGCGGCGCCGCCACCGCAACCACCCGGCGGGCACGAGAAGTCGTAGCTGTTGTACGCGAATTCCGGCCCCATAATCAGCCCGGAGACCGGCGACCAAGACGCGCCGACCGCGAAGGCCCAGAAGTCATACTCATCGAAGCCGTCATCTTCCTCCGCGTGCACGAACGCACCTTCCACCCAGGCCCTCCAGTTCGCTCCAAGCGGACCGGCCAAGCCAGCCCGAACGGCCCACGACTCGTTCAGATCATCGGCCGGTCCTTGATCCAGATCGCCAATGCCGCCCGGATCAGCCGAGATATAGGAGATCGCGCCTTCCGAGTAACCGCCCTGCGAGCTGAACGTCCAGCCCCCCGGGAGGTTCAGTGAGAGGCCGGCGCCAACGGCGAAGCCGATCGCGTCGTCGATCGCAGCTCCGTTGAAGTCGTGGACATGCCGAATGGCACCCATAATCTGGGCCGAGCCCCAGCCCTGGTCGACGCGGATGTTCGCGACGCCGTCCGGAGCTTCCTGCCCCTCGTAGTCATCGTCGCCGTTGCGGCGGCGGCCGATCGATGAGGGATCCTCAGCCGAGAGCGTGAGTGAGAAGCCGTTCCCGCCTGCGAACGTCCAAGCGAACAGCGTCGCTTCACCGGTGCCAGCCTCTATCCCGACCCGCGTGCCCCAGCTGTTGCCGCCCCAGAAGTCGAAGAACGAACCGGTGTGGCCAGCCGTGTAGGTGCCCCAATTGTTGCTGATCTGGATGAACGCCGCAGCGAGGTTCGAGTTCGTGTTGTCGTAGTTCGGATTCGCGTTCGGCCCGCTCGTAGTCGTGTTGCCGGGGCCGACTGTCATTTCGAGCGCGATGTAAGCGCGGACCAGACCGAAATCGGTCTGCGTGCGTGCGTCCAAGTTGACCTGGCCGCGAGCGCGGGTGGTCCAGTTATTCACATCCGCTTCGAGGACCTGGTAGCGCTCGGCTCCATCGCCATCGACATAGTGCGACTCAGCGCGGACGTACCCGCCGATTTTCAAGCAGGTGTCCGTGCCCGGGATGTAGTAGAACCCCGCACCGAAGGCATCGCAGATCCGCACGTATTCGACCGGCTCCACCATCGGAAGGTCGGCGGCCAAGGCCCCGGTGCCGGCGGCCAGGACTGCCGCGGAGCCGAAGAGTAGGCTCTTGAGTTTCATTTTAGACCTCCAGTCCAAGTTGCTTGAGCCGGGGTTATCCAGTCCGTCCGGGCCCCCGCCCCCATTGCTGTCCTGAAAGACAGCGGCCGCCGATCGGCTGCCTGCGGTGGACACTAGCAGCGTATTGGCGCCTGGCAATAATCGCAGTGTCCGCGGGCTCCCCTTTCCAAACCCTTGTTGCACATTTGCCACGAAACCTGCCGCATTCCGCCCGGAACTCGGGAAATCTGAACCAAACCCTAACCTCGTCGCGACCCTGTTTTGTCTCCCGGCACGCTCACAACGAACACAATGCGAATCGAACCGGACAGCCTTGGGCGAGTGTGGATCCGGCTCCGAACGGTCGGAGGCAGCCGATCGGGGCAAGGGCGCGTCGCGCCGATTCGCAGCGCGTCCTCCACCAATGGTGGCGTCGACCAGAGCCATCTCTGCATTGCTCATAGGTTCTGACCGCCGGCCGGCGTTTGAGCGGCACCAGGGGCTACGTTGCCGGAGCGCGAATGAACTCCCTCGGGGTAGCACATGCGCCTCAAAATCAAAGGGGAGGAAAGGTGACCCTTTCCTCCCCAGGCTCCCTTGGACGGGAGTTGTCAGCGAGTCATCGCTGGTCGGCTAGTTGCTGTAGATGGTCCACAACCTCGTCATAGACCCATCCGACACGGTGTTGACCGAGCCGCACCCGTTTAGGAAACAGACCCGCGTCTTCCAGCCGTTGAATGTGCTGGCGAGACCACGGAACCATCGTCTTCAGCACCTTCCAATCGACAATCCTCATCGCGAACTCCCATTGCTGGGAGGCTCGCGAGCCTCGGTTTGACAAAGCCAAGGCGCGAAGATGCTACTACCGCCACGCGCGGTGGCGCAACCACAGACGATACCAAATGCGCCACGTGGCAAGCAGGAGCCCGACGACGAGAAAGCCGAAGTAGACGATCCACACGCCCTCCGGTGCACCCCTCGAACCCGGAACCAGCAAGAGGCCGAGAAGGCCGAGCGCTGCGATCACCAGCCCTGTCTTAGGCATTTGTTCCCCCCACGAGTCGTTGTATGTGCGCCTCGTAGTTTGCCACCGCAACGCGCATTTCTGCAAGGTAGGTGTGGCGGTTGTAGATGGCGGTTACGCCGGAAATTGTGCCCGAAACATGGTTGAGAAGCTTCTCAGTGACGTGGATGGGGGTGCCGATCTCAGCGTGAATGGTCGCGAATGTTCGCCGAAGGTCGTGAAGAGTCCAATGCGCGACGGCGTCAAGCAGACGGTCGAAGTCGCGCTTGCCATCGCCCCACCCATTGAAGCACGTGCTCGGCTTTCCGCGGAAGTGACTGGTGCGCGCGGGAAAAACTAGCTGGTCGTGCGCGCGAGGCAACTGCGCGAGTAGGGCCGCAACGGCATCCCCGTAAGGAAACTTGTGCATCCGGCCGTTCTTGGCAACGGCGGCTGGGATCGTGATCGTCTGGTCCGCAGCATCGATCCAGTCCCACTGAAACCGCGCCACCTCCCCGCGGCGTTGGCCGGTGAGAAGAAGGAGCTGTACGATAGCCCCGAACCGCCAGAAGGCCGATTTCGCCGCTGTCATCACCTGGCGCAGCTCATCGGGGTCGAGGACGCGTTCGCGAGACAAACTACGCAGAGGGGCAAAATGAGCCGTGCAGGGGCTGTTCTCGACGTAACCGTTCTTGACCGACCAGGAGAAGAAGGCCTTCAGCGCAACAACCGCGTGGTCCCGCTCGCCCGGTGCAGTGATGCGGTCGAGCTTGTGCCGGATATCGTGGCGGTCGATATCGTCGAGCTTACGGCTGCCGAATTGGAAGTGCTTGTTGAGATGCCGCGAGTAGCCCTTCACGGTGCTCGGCCGGTTCTTAATCCGGCACGCATCGAGGAACGCTTCCTTCGCAACGTTATAGGGAACTGACGGACCCTTCCGCCAGCCAAGCGTGCGCTCAGCGAGAATACGCTTGGCTTCGGTTCGGGCATCGGAAAGAGAGATGATGGGGTAACGGCCGATGGTGAGTCGCCGGCGGTCGTCCCCGTGAACGAGGACAAAGGTCTTGGCGCCCCCTTGGGAAACACGAACGCCAAAGCCGGACAGTGAATCGTCTGCGTAAAGCTTCTGACCGCGTTCAGGCGGCCGAAGTGCTCTGACAGAGATGTCGGTGAGCTTCATCGTGAAGTCTCCTGCTTAGGCTCGCCCTAGGCTCACCCAAAGGGCGCGGAGGGAGGTTTTTCAATGTGCATCTATGGCACATCGTAGCAGGAAAACCCTTGAAATATCAGTGCGTTACGGGACAGTATGCGTCGGCATGTGCAACGGCCGATCTCGCTTATGATTCCGCTGCTCTAACCAACTGAGCTACTCCGCCGTCGCTCCGGCGATATACGGACGGCCCCCGGGCCGGTCAAGCAGGAGGCGCGTCAGCAGGAGGCGCGTCCGCCGAGCCCGGCGGCGGCGGTCCGGCGGCTTGCGTCGTGCCCGCGGGAGTCCGGGGATTGGGGACGCGACGC
>CAZARE010000074.1:0-5215 GCA_964487455.1 uncultured Propylenella sp. | reverse complement strand
ACCTGTCTGACAATAACCATTGATTCAATAGTGCTAATTCTTGAGGCGAAAGAAATCCATAAGTCTCTTCTAAAAAAACACGTGTTCCAAATCCACTCACTTCGTACTCGCCCGGCGAAACTTGTCTTCTGCACTGGCTTCGGGAAAGAATTTCCATCGCGACGTGGCCACGGAGATAGTCCAAGGCGGCATTCAATACCGCTCTATTCGCTTCCTCGGCTCCCGCGGAGGCACAGTGTGCACAAACGGCAATCCAGGCCAGGAAAAGCAGCCCAATGGAGGCACGACAATAACCGATTGTTCCAGACTGCGCTTTCATTTGCTGCTCCAACACGACCACTCAATGAACGGCGAAGGTGGTGTTGACACGAGGCAGTGCTCGCCCGCACGAGGAGGACCAGTGTAGATCACTGTCGCACGCCCTTCAACAGGGGACCGGTTGAAAGGCGACTCCTCTCCACGAGGCGAGCCCCAACGTCACAATGGCAGGCGCCCGATCGCTGCGCCGTCCGCTGTCCGTCGGGGGGCGCCTAGCGCAGCAGGTCGTCTAGCCAAGCCCGCGTCTGTTGCGGAGGGGTTGAAAAATCGTTGGCGCGTCAGATTCCCACAGGGCTGCCGGTGAGACGCGTGAGGTTGAAACCTCCGATGCCCCCCTGAACGCAGCGAGCCTTGCTTGTCGAAGTGAACGAGCAGATGGCGTGGAGGCGCTTCCCTGTGGCCCTTGACACCCACCGCATGCCGACCTTGTCCCCCTGCACTTCGTAGAAGCCTTGTGCCAGAAGCGCGCTGGTTCTGATTTGCCGCGTGATGAATCTCCCGTCCCGGAATGTGACGGTATAGGCGCCGTCGGATGCGGCCCAGCTTCCGTCAATTTGCGTGGGCGCCTGCAAGTGGGCGCGCGACTCCATTTGTGAGGTTCCACACGCGGCCAGAAGGAGGCTCGCGAAAGCAAGTGTGACGCCCCGTTGCTTGATCAGGCATCTTCCCAGACGCATCGGACTTGACTTCGGCATTTACCCAGGTCCCTGCCACTTTAGAATGAAAGTAGGTCATCATCATAACCGTAGCCAAGCATGAATGCTGTGGCGAAAGCGCCACAGCGATTCGCCCCCGCGACTGATCGCTGTCCGAACGTGTGCCGGTGCCTCGTCCAATCAGTGCATCCCCGCCAGGCAGAGCCGTGCCTCGCTGGCTGGTGTTGTTGCGCTCTCCGCCTTATTATCGAGGCTGATTTCACTGGTGCCTCCAGCTTCTGAGGAGGAACTGCTTGAGCAAAGCGCTTGCCCTGTTCGTCTGCGCCTGTGCTGTGCCCTCGGCTGGCGCGCAGGCAGCAGAATTGGTCCTTGATGGCCTCGTCGCGTGGGTCACCGTGGTGCCTGAAGCTCGCTCCGATTTTGCGGTAGAGGTACGGCCGGGGAGCGGCAGCCTGCCGCCGGTGACGGTGACGCAGGAAGGCGGGCGTGCGGTGCTGACAAGCGGCGTTGAGGTGGGCGCCTGCGCCCAGGCGCACGGCAGTCTGCAGGTGGGGCTGAGGGGCGGCGGCCGTGCCGAAATGAGCGAGGCGCCGCGGGTGATCGTCCATGCGCCGCGAACACTCAGCGTGAGCGGCACAAACTCCGGCGTGATAGGGGCGATCGGCCCCACCGCCGACTTGTATATCAGGCAAGTCGGCTGCGCATTTTGGGACGTTGCCGACGTTGCCGGAATGCTGCAGGCGGAGATGAGCGGAGGGGCCACTCTCACAGCCGGTGCCGTCGGGGCGGCTCTGCTCCAAGCGTCAGCCGGGGGAGCGGTCACAACCGGCCCCGTGGCGGATCTCGTTGCCGAAGCAAGCAGCGGCGGATCCGTCCGCGTGGCGTCTGCCGTGGGAGCGGTAGAGGCAAGCGCCTCAGCGGGCGGCTGGATCGAAATCCAAGGCGGTCAAGCGACGACACTTCGCGCCAATGCGTCGGGCGGAGGGAGCATCGAGCACGACGGCCGAATCGCCGCCCTCAGCGCCTCGGCCAGCAGCGGCGGCCGAGTCGAGGTGACTCAGACAGACAATGTGGTCTCCCGCTCGGTTTCGGGAGGGGGGCAAGTCATCGTGGGCAACTGATGCTGAGATGCGCCCGCGGCCGGTCGCCTGATCTGCAAAGCGCCGAGCGAGCGCCGCGACTGTGGCCTATCGCGGCCGCCCGACCTCAATCCCTCGCCGCGATTTCTCGCACGTACAAGCCAGAATCGAGGACGACAAGGTCATCAGCAATGTATGCGCGCCGCATGAGGTGCGTGAGATGGCCGCCTCGATGAGTTCTATGGCATCGATGTCTCGCCGGCCTCGTCTCGGCCGTCATCGACGCCGTGCCGCAAGAGGTCGGGGAAGGGCATAAGCGGGTTCTCGAGGGTTGCTATCCGCTGAAGCGATTCGCCCGGGACAGCGAAGCTGAGACCAGTCGAGCGGATGGCTGCGCGGGAATCGCGGCGGTTGTTTTGTTTACTGAGAGCAGGCATCGCCAAATGAGTAGCCCCCGGCAGAGCCGGGGGCTACTTATCCGAGGCCGACAGCTCAGAGCTAGCATCCGCCGTTCGAGTTTTCGCCGGCCAGCGCGGTAAGCGCACTCGCGGCGCCGCCAATACCGCCGCTGCCGCCGCTTGCGTCGCCGCCGGTCCCAGTCGCTGTGCCGGAAGTCGCTGTCGCGGCCCCACCGTTGCTCGCAGCGCCGCCACCGGCTCCGCCAGCCCCGCCAGCCCCGCCAGTGCTGGTTCCGCCAGTGCCGCCCGTCGCATTGGCGGCGCTGACGCCGAGGCCAATGCTGTTGCCGCCGTTGCCGCCCGCACCGCCGGCGCCAGCCGTGCCGCCGATAGACGTGCCCTGCTGGCTCTGGTTCTGGTTAGTGTTGCAATCGACAAGACTAAGTCTGTCAGGCCTGCGCAACGCTGCCGCACCGACCGTGCCGATCGCGTTGGGGATGGAGCCCGCCAAGCCGCCCGCGATCACGGTCGCTAGGCCCGGACTCGAGGCAGCATCATGAGAGACAAGTTCCGCTCTACCAGTCTTGTTGATATCGTACGTGTTCACTACAGTGACGATCGGTGCCGCCCCCTTCTTGTCCGTCCCGATGGTCACGACGTCCTGCAGGTACTGGCCATTCGCAAGCGTATATGGCGCGAGAACGTCGGTCTGCGAGGTTGTGCACCCTGCCAGCAAGGGCATCGAAAGCAGTAGTAGCGGTAGCCGTTTCATCTTACACCCCCTTCACCGCGGGCCCCATGCGCTCGATACTCATTGAGGCATTTCCCTGTTTCTTGGCTGCCCCTTTTTCAGGACTCTGGAGACACGATGCAACTGCTACCTCGTGGAGACTCCACTAATCGTCGCGGGGGTGATAATTTTGCCACATGGACTAGTGTCCTGAACCGGAGATTCGTTTAAGAAGTGGCATGGACAGCAAGTGTCCTCTGACAGAATCTGGCGACGGACTGGATTATGTCGTCAGCGGACTTGGTCCAGCGGAACGGTTGCGGGGCAGCGTTGTGGTTGGCGATGAAGGCGGCAACGGCCTCCTCCAGGTCGTTGACGCTGCGGTGAACGCCGCGGCGGATCTGACGCTCGCTGAGAAGCGCGAACCATCGTTCGACCTGATTGAGCCAGGAGGCATAGGTCGGCGTGAAGTGCAGGTGATAGCGCGGCCGCTTGGCGAACCAGGCTTTGATCTTGGGAGCCTTGTGGGTGGCGTAGTTGTCCAGGACAAGGTGGATATCGAGATCGTCCGGCACGGCCGCATCGATGGCATCGAGGAAGCGGCGGAACTCGCTGGCGCGATGCCGCCTGTAGCAGCGGCCGAGGATGCGGCCAGTGGCTATGTCGAGAGCGGCGAACAGCGCTGTCGTGCCGTGCCGCTTGTAGTCGTGGGTGCGCCGCTCGGGCTGGCCAGGCGAGAGCGGCAAGAGCGGCTGGCTTCGGTCGAGCGCCTGCATCTGGCTCTTTTCGTCGACGCACAGCACCAGGGCATGATCGGGTGGGCTCATATAGAGACCGACGATGTCGCGCACCTTGTCGACGAACAGCGGATCGGTGGAGAGCTTGAAAGTATCGGCGCGGTGCGGCTGCAGGCCGAAGGCGCGCCAGATGCGCTGCACGGGAAGAGGTGGAGATGCCGCTGTTACGCGCCATCGCGCGCGAGCTCTCCAATGAGTGGCGCCCTGTGGCATGGTCTCCAGCGTGGCGACGATCACCGCCTCCACCTGGGCATCGTCGATCGAGCGCGGCACGCCAGGACGCGGCTCGTCATAAAGGCCGTCGAGCCGCCGCTCCACGAAGCGGGCTCGCCATTTGCCGACCGTCTGCGGCGTCACCCCGAGCTTCGCGGCCACCGCCTGATTGGCGTTGCCCGCCGCACAAGCCAGCACGATGCGCGCCCGCAGCGCCAGCGCTTGCGCCGTCTTCCGCCGGCGCGACAGGCTCCGCAGTTCCCCTTCTTCCACTGCGCTGAGCTCCAATCCCGCCAGAGGTCGACCGGTCATGACCTGTTCTCCCCGAAATCGGATAAGATCATGAATCTTAAGCGAATCTCTGATTCAGGACACTAGTCTAGTCTTACTGAGTCAGAAAGTTGCGGGGCTTCCCCAGGCCGACCAGTATGTGCGGCAGGGGAAGTGGGCCAAGGCGACGTATCCGCTTCTGAGCGAATTGAACGGCAAGACGGTCGGTATCCTGGGGCTAGGAAGGATCGGCAAGGAGATCGCCATCCGCGCGCAGGCGATGAAGATGCGCGTCGTCTACCACGGCCGGCGCGAGCAGCCGGACGAGCCGTATGTCTACTACGAGAAGCTTGTCGACATGGCGCGCGATTGCGATTGGCTGGTGGTCATCGCGCCGGGCGGGAAGGCCACTGAGAAGATCGTCTCGCGCGAGGTGCTGTCGGCGCTCGGCCCCGACGGGCACCTTGTCAACATGGCGCGCGGCTCGCTCGTCGATGAGCCGGTTCTGGTCGAGATGCTGCAGTCCGGCGCGCTCGGCGGCGCGGCTCTCGATGTGTTCGAGAAGGAGCCGATCGTCCCGGAGGCGCTGTACACGCTGGACAACGTCGTGCTGTCGCCGCACCAGGGCAGCGCCACGCACCAGACGCGCAACAAGATGGGCGCGCTGGTGGTCGCGAACCTCGATGCGCATTTCGCCGGCGAGCCGCTGCCGAGCGCAGTGGCGTAGGCGAGGGGTTCGGGGTTACGGCCGTGC
>CAZARE010000073.1:0-13043 GCA_964487455.1 uncultured Propylenella sp. | reverse complement strand
CCGAAGACGCGGCCCGTGCACCAGTCGCCCGCAAAGTACACTCCGGTCATGCCGCCGTAATTGGCGACGCCGAAGCCCTGCACCGAGCAGCCGCCCTCGTCGTTCTCCGGCCCGCCGGGATAGGCAGTGCCGTGCGGATATTGCGCGGCCGGCAGCACACCGACCACGGCGCAGTCCGCGTCGGCGGGATCGCCGAGCATCGGGTGGCAGAACGATCCCTGCATATCCGGCCAGCCGTAATACTCGCCGCCCTGGCTGGAAGCCGGCTGGTAGAGTATCTCCTCCCAATGGTTCTGGCCGACGTCGGCGATGAAGAGGTCGCCGGTCTCCGGGTCGAACGAGAAGGTGTACGGGTTGCGCACCCCATAGGACCATATCTCGGGCTTGGCGATCGTGCGGATCTGGGCGAACTGCTCCTCCGTGATGCCGAAGAGCACCATCAGGCGCTCCTTCGACGCTTCGGCGAAGGGATTGTCGGGCGGAATCCTGTAGGCGTTGTACTCGCTGTCGTCGACGTCGACGTCGATGCGCAACATCTTGCCGAGCAGAGTGCTGAGGTCCTTTCCGGCCTGCAGCGGGTCGCCTTCCCACCCGCCGTCGCCGGAGCCGATGTAGAGGTAGCCGTCCGGCCCGAACGCGATCTGCCCGCCATTGTGGTTGTAGTAGGGTTGCTCGATCCGGATGATGACCTTCGCCGTCTCGTTGGTGCGCTCAGGCGTCATCATGTTGGGGCTTTCCGGATCGATCTGGAAGCGCACGATCACGCCGTCGCCGTTGAACGGCAGCGACGCATAGTGAACGAAGAAGTAGCCGTTGTTCTCGAAGTCCGGGTGGAAGGCGACCGAATAGAGGCCCTGCTCCACGAAACCGGTTTGAACGTCGTTGCCGAGCGGGTTGATATTGGTCAGGTCGAGGAAGGGCTCCGGCTCCACCGATCCGTCCTCGTTGACGATGCGGATGCGGCCGATGCGCTCCGTGACGAAGAGGCGACCGGACCCGTCGCCGGCATTGGCCACGCTGGTGGGGTCCTCGAAGCCGTCGGCCACCTTGACCAGCGCGATCTCCGGCGCGCCGGGAATCGTGCCGCCCGGCTCCGCCACCTGATCGGGGGACTGGGGAACGTCGGCTGCGAAGGCAGCGGACGCAAGCATGGTCGAAGCAGCGAGAATCGCAAGGCGCTTGCTCATAAAGGCCTCCTCCTGTGATGACGATTTTACGTGATGTCTTGCCCCTCTTGCGCCCGGACCGGGCACCCCTCATCGAAGAACAATAACGAGCTTTGCGGCATTTTGGTTGCAGGCTTCATGACGGAAACTGCGGATTGCCTTGGCGGGAGTCCGGGCTGCCATTAGCATCGGGTTCGACTTGAGACCGGGGGCACACATGGAAGCTGTACTGGGAATCATCGGCGGCTCGGGGCTCTACGACCTGCCGGGGCTGGAGAAGGACGAGTGGCGGGCGATCGAGGGCCCGTGGGGGGAGCCTTCCGACGACATCCTGTTCGCCGAGCTCGCCGGCCACAAGCTCCGCTTCCTGCCGCGCCACGGACGCGGCCACCGCTTCTCGCCCACGCGCATCAACTACCGCGCCAACATCGACGCGCTGAAGCGCGCTGGCGTGACCGACATCGTGTCGGTCTCCGCCGTCGGGTCGCTGAAGGAGGAGCTGGCGCCCGGCCGCTTCGTCATCGTCGACCAGTTCATCGACCGCACCTTTGCGCGCGAGAAGAGCTTCTTCGGCGAGGGCGTGACCGCGCACGTCTCCATGGCGCACCCGATCAGCCCGCTCATCGCCGAGCGGATCGCGCGTGCCGGCGAGGCGGAGGGGATCCATTGCCGGCGCGGCGGCACCTACATCGTGATGGAAGGCCCGCAATTCTCCACGCTGGCGGAGAGCCTGCTCTACCGCTCCTGGGGCTGCGACGTGATCGGCATGACCAACATGCCGGAAGCCAAGCTGGCGCGCGAGGCGGAGATCTCCTACGCAACGATCGCCATGGTCACCGATTACGACACGTGGCACCACGAGCACGACAGCGTCGACGTGCAGTCGGTGCTAAAGGTCATGCACGACAACCGCGAGCACGTGCAGAGCCTGCTCTTGCGGCTCATTCGCGATTTTCCGGCCGAGCACGAGCCATGCCCGATCGGCTCCGACAAGGCGCTCGATTTTGCCGTCATGACGGCGCCGGAAGCGCGCGACCCGGCGCTATTGAAGAAGCTCGACGCTGTGGCGGGGAGGGTGCTGGGCGGCAGCTAGCCGAAACGACGCTCGCCGTTCGTCAATCCCCTTGTTGTCTCTTTTCGTCGGGTAGCTACGGGAGCCTTTCGTCGGCCGCGGAGCCTCGGCTGCTCCAAGCTTCCGGCCGAATGCTCCTCCTCGTCTAGCCTCAAGAGCTGGCAAGCTGCGGCGCGGTCTGCGACGCCAACGCTTGGATGACGGCGTCGGACGTGGTGACCCAACCGAAAACGTTCTCGAAATTCCAAAGGGTCGCCTGCCGGCTGAAGTCGGGACCGGCGTGGTTCATCGCATCCTCGACCAGGATGGGCCAGAACTCCTCGAAATAGGCGTCCCGGGCGGTGCTTTCGACGCAGACATTGGTCGCTACCCCGGTGAAGAGCAGATTGCGAATCCTGTCGCGTCGGAGCATCTCGGCCAACGACGTGCGGCAGAAACCGCTGTAGCGGGTCTTTGCCACCACCCGATCGCCCGGCTGCGGAGTGAGCGCGTCGACAATCTCCCAGTCCCATGTGCCGTCGACCAAGAGGGTGCCGCCAAGCTCCGGCCGCTGCCGCATCAACACCATCGCCAGTTCCTTGTGATAGTTCGGCGAGGCGGAAGTGCCGGCGTCGCTCAGGTCCGATTTGTAGGTCATCTGTAGATAGATCACCTTGACGCCGGCCGTGCGGCAGGCATCGAGCAAACGCCGATTCACTTGGATCGCTTTCGGTGCGCCGGAGATATCGACTCCGGCGAGATCGAACATGCCGCCTTTCGACACGAAGGCATTCTGCATGTCGACGACGACCACCGCAGTCTCGCGAAAATCGATCTCCAGCGCGTTCGGCTTTGCCAGCAGTCTCGCCATCTCAACCTCTATGTAGAGAAAGCTCGTTTGGGGGGAAGCTCGTCTCTTCGCCGGACCGACGCGATCCAAATCAATTTACGCCCCGTTCCTTACTGTGACAATTATCGCGACAGTCAAACACCGGTTGTGCACCCGAGTCGGGGATGGCGTAGACGCATCGCATGATCGGTCGAAGCTCGACAGGCGCAGGGCCTGCGGAACGTCGAGTTTCCGAGCCTGGCAGTCTGCGCCATGCCCGACTCGAACAGGATACCTTGGACGGCGAGCAGGCGAGCCGACCGGGGGGGCCATGGTCGGCTTGGGCTGCTCCAGGCGCTTTCCACGGCCCGATTCAGCGGGTAGGAATGGCCGGTTTGCGGCTTTGAGGCGCGAGGGAGGGGCTTGGGCATGGCGTCGTCGGCGTTGGACCTGGAAGCGGCGATCCGCACCATTCCCAACTATCCGAAGGAGGGCATCCTCTTTCGCGACATCACCACGCTGCTCGGCGATCCACGCGCCTTCCGCCGCGCCATCGACGAGCTGGTGCACCCCTGGGCCGGGTCGAAGATCGAGAAGGTCGCCGGCATCGAGGCGCGCGGCTTTATTCTTGGCGGAGCGGTGGCGCACCAGCTTTCCGCCGGCTTCGTGCCGATCCGCAAGCGCGGCAAGCTCCCGCACGAGACCGTGCGCGTCGCCTATTCGCTTGAATACGGGCTCGACGAGATGGAGATGCACAGGGACGGCATCCGCCCCGGCGTGAAGACCATCCTGGTCGACGACCTGATCGCCACCGGCGGTACGGCGGAGGCGGCGGTCAAGCTGTTGAAGGAGATCGGCGCCGACGTGGTGGCCGCCATCTTCGTGGTCGACCTTCCGGACCTCGGCGGCAAGAAGAAGATCGAGGCGCTCGGCGTGCCCGTGAGGACGCTGGTGGAATTCCCCGGGCACTGACGGCCGGGCTCCACGCCTGGCCGCGGGACGCGCTTATCATCGGTCGCCACCCGCGTCGGCGTCACCCAGATCTGGCGGCGGCTCGGCGATGGCGTCGACCTCCGGCTGCCGGTCGCCGAGCGGGAACGGCCCGCTGGTGCCCACCGAGACGATGAACTGGGCCGCCTGATCGGCCGTCCAGTCGAGCGACTTCAGATCGTCGACCTCGGCAACCACGATGAATCCGGATGTCGGGTTTGGGGCCGTCGGAACGAAGACCGACGCCAGCGTGCGGCCGCCGGCGCTGTCGACGGAGGTGCGGGTTATGAAGCCGACGGCCCTGGTTACCTCGGAGGGAAACTTGACGAGGACCACGCGCTGTCCGCCCGGAAAGGGATTTTGCAGCACCTCGATCATGCGGCGGATGGCGCCGTAGAGCACGCGGATGATGGGTATGCGCTCCATGATCCGGTCGAACAGGCTGATGAGGCGCCGCCCGGCCACGAAACTGGCGAGGGCGCCGAGGAGGTAGAGGCCCACGAGCATAATGATCAACGCCAACGACGACTGGAACCAGTTCGCGCGCAGGAGATCGGCGGTCTCGGGCGAATAGCGACGAACCCAGGCGGCAGCCCCGAGCGCCGCAGGCCGGCCAAGCCAAACGAGGAAGTTCACGGCCAGCGAAGCGATCCAGATCGTGACCGCGATCGGGATCATCGCCAGCAGCCCGGCAATGATGTTTCGTCTGATGCGCTCCAGCATTGTGCCCAACCAGAAGATCCCCGCGGGCGGCTCAGGCTAGCCGCCGTCGTTGGAAGTCCGATCGGAAGACCCCTGTTGGTCTTCCTCCCCCGACCCATCGCGCCGCTCCACGAAGACGTGGCCGACGAACGTCATGGCCTCGTCGCCGGCCTGGTTGCGGCCGCTCATCTTGAACGTGACGAGCCCCCAGCCCGGCATCGACCGGCTTGGCCTCTTGGCGATCACCTCGTTGACGAAGGTGATCGTGTCCCCGGCATGGACTGGCTTCAGCCATTTCAACGAATCGAAGCCGGGGGAAGGCCCGACCTTGGCATTCGGGATGCCTGCGGCCTCGCGTTCCTTGCTGCGCCGTTGCCAATGCGACACGTTGAGCTTCATCCAAACCGCCTGGCTGTGCCAGCCGGAGGCAATGAGGCTGCCGAAATGCGTCTTCTCCGCTTCCTTCTCATCCACATGGAAGGGCTGCGGATCGAACGCGGTGGCGAAGCGCTTGATCTCCTCCGCGGTGAAGGTGTGCGAGCCGATCTCGTCGCGCCCCCCAATGGGAATGTCCTCGAAAAAGTCCATCAGGCCCGCCGCGCGAACATGATCGGATTCTCGATGACCAGCACCGGCTCTTCCGACGTTTCGATCTCGTGGCGGAAATGAACGAAGCCGCTGTTCGGGCGGCTCCTGGAGAGGCGGGTCTGCAGAACGAAGGAGCGTCCCGACAGCACGCTGCCCGGCCTGACCGGGCGCAACCATTTCAGCTTGTCGACGCCGGGCGAGCCCATGCTGGCGCTCTGCGAGAGCCAGCCATCGTACATCATGCGCATGAAGAGCGCGCAGGTGTGCCAGCCCGACGCCGCCAGCCCGCCAAGCATGCTATCGGCGGCGGCCGCCTCGTCGAGATGGAAGGGCTGCGGGTCGAACTCCGCCGCGAACGCGACGATCTCCGCCCGCGTTACCGTGTGGGGCCCGAACGGCAGCTCTAGGCCGGGCTCGAAGTCCTCGAAGTAGCGCACTTGTTGGCCCGCAGCTGTTGCGAGAGACGAAATAGGCGGCAATACGGGGGATTGGCAAGCGCGCAGGATGTCATTGAGTTCCCGACCGTCGGGGCTCGAAGCACCAATCCTTTCGCCAGCGATTTCCAGCGGCAAGGCCCTCCGCTTTGCTGTCCTCGGATTCAAGGCCTTCGTTCAGCTTGTGGAGACGCCATCCTCCGGCATAAAATTGAGCGGCACCAGTAAAGAAGGCGGACGATTTCTTTCCATCCGTCAGCCTGACCATCGACCCCCACGCCAGCCCGAGAAGCTCCGCCGGCGGGAACGACGGCCCGAGAGGGATCGTCGCCCTTGCCAATGCGTCCCGGTACTGAGCGGAGGTTAACCTCTTCTCGACCTCTGCCACCGAGCCGCCCGGCCACTCCACGACCTCCAGGGCGACGCCGCGCTTCTTGGCCGCTTGCAGCAGCAGTGAACCCACCTCCACGCGATGGCACTTGTATTTGCGGTATACCGGCCAGCCGCAAGAGCAGAAGAAGATGATGCGGCGGGGCCGTCGCGCGTTTTCCGTCGCAATCATGAGCAGCGCGTCCGCTGCCCGCCAGTTCTTTATCTTTGGTCGTGGACGCCGTTGATTAGAGCCTTCATTCCTATCTGGCTTGGCCGCTTCATTGCCGAGACTATCCATCCACAGATAGCGGTCGTAACCGACAGCGTTCTCGAAGGCTGTATCCCTGAAGCCGATGGCGCGCACGCTGCGAGATATTCGGATGTCGACAAAGAGGGGCGGCTCGAACCCGCGATCCTGCTCAACTCGGTCAACCGCCTGGACCAGCTGTTTGGTGGCATTTCCCCAGCCTTCATAGCCCCAGGAGAACATCGTCAGACGGTTCCGCACCATGGGAATCCCTCAAACGTTGAACTTGAACAGCATCACGTCGCCGTCCTGCACGACGTAGTCCTTGCCCTCGTCGCGCGCCTTGCCGACGTCGCGCGCGCTCACCTCGCCGCCATAGGCGACGAAATCGTCGTAGGCGATCGTCTGTGCGCGAATGAAGCCGCGTTCGAAGTCCGTGTGGATGGCGCCGGCCGCCTGCGGGGCCCTGGTGCCGCGCGTCACCGTCCAGGCGTGCACTTCCTTCGGCCCTGTGGTGAAGAAGGTGACGAGTTCGAGAAGCTCGTAGCCGGCGCGGATCAACCGGTCGAGGCCGGGCTCCTTCAGGCCCATCGCCTCAAGGTATTCGCGCTGCTCCGCCTCCGGAAGCTGCGCGATCTCCGCCTCTATGGCGGCGGAAATCGCCACAACGCCTGGCGGCTTCGGCCACGCGCCGGCTCTGCCGGTGGCGTGCTCGGGCGGCGCGCCGTGATGCCTCGCCTGCTCCGCCACCATCGCCTCGACCTTGCGGGAATAGTCATTGCCGGAGGCAGCGGAGGCCTCGTCGACGTTGCAGACATAGAGCATGCGCTTCGAGGTCAAAAGGTTGAGCGCTTTGAACGCCGCCTTGTCGGCATCGGCGATCCAGGCGAGCCGCGCCGGCTTCCCCTCGCGCAGGAAGTCGAGCGCCGTCCGCATCAGCGCGAGCGTATGCGCGGATTCCTTCTCGCCGCCGCGCACGCGCTTTTCCAGCGGCTCGACCCGCCGCTCCAGACTCTCCAGGTCGGCGAGCATCAGCTCGGTCTCGACGGTCTCGATGTCGGCGAGAGGATCCACGCGGCCCTCCACATGCGTGACGTCGGGGTCGTCGAAGCAGCGCAGAACCTGCGCGATCGCGTCGACCTCGCGGATATTGGCGAGGAACTGGTTGCCAAGTCCCTCGCCCTTGGAGGCGCCGCGCACCAGCCCGGCGATGTCGACGAAGGTGAGCCGCGTCGGCACGATCGCTGCCGGCTTGACGATCTCCGCGAGCTTCTCCAGCCGCGGATCGGGCACAGCCACCTCGCCGGTGTTCGGCTCGATCGTGCAGAAGGGATAGTTGGCGGCCTGCGCCGCGGCCGAGCGCGTCAGCGCGTTGAAGAGCGTCGACTTGCCGACATTCGGCAGGCCGACGATGCCGCAGCGGAAACCCATCTGTCGCGCTGTTCCTTAGAGAGCCGAGCGAACGTCCGTCTCGGAGAGGTCGTTGCCCTTATAGAGCAGCGCCTCGTCGTGTGCCTTCGCGAGGGCATATGCGAAGCAGTCGCCAAAGTTCAACTGGGCCGGATGCCGGGTCCATTTGCCGAGGCGCGCATAGGCGGCGATGGCGTCGCGCGCGTGCGCTTCGGTGACCGGGATGATCTCGATTTGCGCAACGTCAAGCAGGTCGAATAGGTCCGAGATAAGATCTCGGCCGCCGCGGTGAAGCACTGCCGTTCCGACCTCCAGCAATGTGCCCGCCGACATCAAGAGAGGGTCAGACCCTTCGAGCACCGCGGTGTAGAGCGGCGCATCGGGCTCGGCAGTGAGCACGGCCATGATTGCCGAGCTGTCGACGACCGTCACTTTATCAAGCCGAACTCATCGTAGAGGATTTCGTCCGGTTCACGGTCATCGAGAACCGGTCGAGCAGCCGCGCGCCTTCCGATCTCCAGCAGCTTCTCGGCGACGCCTTCCTTGCTGCGGGCTTTCCTCTTCCGCTCCAGCCGTTCGCGAAGGGCCTGGGTTACCGCCTCGGTGACGCTTTCCCCCGTCAGACCGGAAAGCTCGTCGGCGAGCCGCCGCGTCTCGGGATTCTTGATGTTGAGCTGAGAGGTAGAAGGCATACTAAGAATTCTACCTTTTCCCTTGCCACTGTGCAACGGGGAGAGGGTGAGGGTTCCTCACCCCTGGAATGGGGTGTTCCCCGCTCAATCAGGACTTCTGCCCCAGGAGCCTCTTCAGTCCCGCAAACGCGCCGCCGATGCCGCTCCCGGCCCGCTCGGTCAGGCGCTTGCCGCGCGCGGACCGCGCGTCGTCCGAGTCGCCCTCATCCTCCTGAGCCATCGCAAGATGGACGCGGTTCATGAAAGTGGAATCGTCGCCGCTTGCGAGCAGAGGCGCATGCTCCGCCACCGCGCCGAGCAGCGGCTCCAGCCACTCGGCATCCTCTCTGGCGAAATCGTGCAGGACGTAGCGGTTGACCAGATCCTTGCGCCCCGGATGTCCGATGCCCAGCCGCAGGCGGCGGAAGTCCCTGCCGATATGCGCCTCGATTGACCTCAGGCCGCGATGACTGGCCGAGGAGCCGCCCTTCTTGAGGCGCGCCTTGCCGGGCGGGAGGTCGAGCTCGTCGTAGATCACCACCACGTTGGCGGGCTCCAGCTTGTAGAAGCGCATCGCCTGGCCGACAGAGCGGCCCGACTCGTTCATGAAGGTGGCGGGTTTGAGCAGCAGCGCCTTTTCCGCGGCGAGCAAGCCGTCGGAAGCCTCGCCCTGGAAGCGCGCGCGCCATGGCGAGAAGCGATGGCGGCGATGGATCGCGTCCGCCGCCATGAAGCCGATATTGTGCCGGTGGCCGGCATAGCGCCGGCCGGGATTGCCAAGACCCGCGATGAGGAGCATCCGACGATCCTTGTCCGCCGGGGTCAGTCTTCCTTGCCCTTTTCCCTGTCCTCTTCGGCCTCGGGCTCGCCCTCGGCGGCCGCTTCGCCCTCGGCCGCTTCGCCCTCGACCTCGGCCTTCGCTTCCTCTTCCTCCGGCAGCACCGCCGCGGAGCCGGCGATGGTCGCGATGGTGAAGTCGCGGTCGGTGATCGTGGGCACGACGCCCTCCGGCAGGCTCACGCCGGAAATGTGGAAGGAATCGCCGATCTCAAGACCCGTCAGGTCCACCTCGATGAACTCGGGAATGGCGTCGGCCGGCACCACCATCTCGACGGCGTGGCGCACCACGTTCAAGACGCCGCCGCGCTTGAGGCCCGGCGAATCCGCATGGTTCTTGAAGTGCACCGGAACGTCGAGCGTCAGCAGCGCGCCCTCGCCGACCCTGAGGAAATCCACGTGAATGAGGAAGTCCCGCACCGGGTCGAGCTGGTAGTCCTTCGGAATGACGCGGATCTCCTCGCCGTTCACCTCGATCTGCAAGAGATGGGTGAGGAATCCGCCGGCATGCAGCCGCTGCGCCATCTCGCGCCGCGGCAGCGTGATTGGGATAGGCGGTTTCTTGTCGCCGTAGATGACGGCCGGGACCTTGTCCTGGCGGCGCACGGCGCGGGCGGCCCCCTTGCCGACCCTGTCGCGCACCTCGGCCTTCAGAGCGCTCGTCTGAGCCATGGGCCACTCCTGATGCGAGAAAGTGAAAAGGCCGCTGAAGCGGCCAAGTTCCCGCGCCGCCTCCAAGGGTGTCAGCGCGTGCGCCGGCTTATAGGGGAGAGCGCCGCAAAAGGCAAACCGCAATCCGCGATCCGCGGCTGCTCCCGACTTCGCGGGCGTCGCTTACGGGTTCCACCCGCCGCTGCCGTAGGGGCGGGTTATGACCTCCAGGAGGTGGCCGTTGATCTCCTCGAAATAGAGGCCGCGCCCTCCGTCGTGGCGGTTGATCTCGCCCGGCTTCGTCCGGCCGGGGTCGGCCCAATAGGGGAGCTGTCGCTCGCGGATACGAGAAAAGATGTCGTCGAACTCCGACTCGCTGACGAGGAATGCATAGTGCTGCGGCGCGATCTCGCCGTCCACGTCCAGGTAGTCGAGGTTCGCGCCGTTGTCCGTTGTAACTATCTCGAACGGCCCCCAGCGCCTGGGGGCAGGCAGACCGAGAATCACGGCCAGGAACTCGGCTGAGGCCTTGCTGTCGCGGGCCGACAGGATCGTATGGTTGAAGTCGATGGCCATGGCACTTCCGGAGCCCCTGCGTTCATCTGGAGTTGGCTGCGGCGATTGCAACTAGACAGGTTGCGGGCATGTCGATGATGCTCGAACCCTGACGATTGACAACTGTGTCGCCGTTCCGCATGGAGTTACCCATGGGGAAGGCGGTCTCCCCACGAGGCGACATGCCGAAGCATCGCGTCCCACTCGATTGGAGGACGCTTGATGTCGTCGATCAACACCATCTCCGCTGACAAACTCGCGCGACTCGTCGGCACGCCGAACTGTCCCACCATCATCGACGTGCGTATCGAAGAGGATTTCGAGGCCGATCCGCGCCTGATCCCCGGCTCGGTGCGGCGTAGTCACGTGGAGCCGTGGCGCTGGGCGACCGCGCTCGGCCGCAGGCCCGCGGTTGTTGTCTGCCAGAAGGGCTTGAAGCTAAGCCACGGAGTCGCCGCCTGGCTCAGGCAGGATGGCGTGCCCGCCGAAATCCTCGAGGGCGGGTCCCTTGCTTGGGCCGAGGCCGGCCTGCCCATGGTCCCCGCCGACAAGATTCCGCCCCGCGATGCCGCCGGGCGAACGGTCTGGGTGACACGCGAGCGGCCGAAGATCGACCGCATCGCCTGCCCCTGGCTGATCCGCCGCTTCGTCGATCCACAAGCCGTGTTCCTCTTCGTTGCGCCCTCGGAAGTTCTCGCCGTGGCCGACCGCTTCGCCGCCACGCCCTTCGACGTGGAGGAAGTGTTCTGGAGCCACCGCGGTGAGTTGTGCAGCTTCGACGTTATGGTCGACGAGCTTTCGCTTGCGACGGGTCCGCTGCTTCGCCTCGCCCTCATTGTGCGTGGAGCCGATACGGCGCGTCTGGACCTTGCTCCCCAGGCGGCCGGGCTGCTTGCCGCCTCCCTCGGGCTGTCGCGCATGTTTTCCGACGACCTGGAGCAGCTCGAAGCAGGACTGATCCTCTACGACGCGTTCTATCGCTGGAGCCGCGACGCCACCGAGGAGGTGCACGGCTGGCCTTCCGCGCGGCCAAAGCGGTGAGCGCGCTCTCCCGTACCGACGGAGCGCGGGCGGCGCATGCCGCGCCCGGCGTCGCCGGCGACGTTCCCTTCCGCGAGGCCCTCGGAGTGTGGGCGAAGATCGGGCTGATCAGCTTCGGCGGCCCGGCCGGGCAGATCGCGCTCATGCACCGGATCCTGGTGGAGGAGAAGCGGTGGATCGACGAGACGCGATTCCTTCACGCGCTCAACTATTGCATGCTGCTCCCAGGCCCGGAGGCGACGCAGCTCGCGGCCTATGTCGGCTGGCTCATGCACGGCACGCGCGGGGGCGTGGTCGCCGGCACGCTCTTCGTTCTGCCGGGCTTCTTCCTGCTGCTTGCTCTCAGCATCGCCTATGTGACGCTGGGCGACCTCCCGCTGGTGGCGGGCATCCTCTTCGGCCTCAAGGCGGCGGTGCTCGCCATCGTCGCGGAGGCGCTCCTGCGCGTCTCCCGGCGCGCCTTGAAGACGCCGGCTTCGGTGACGATCGCGGTCTCCGCCTTCGTCGCGATCGCCTTCCTCGGCGTGCCGTTCCCGATGATCGTCGCCGGCGCAGCCGCGGCGGGCCTTCTGATCGCGCGGGGCCGAGCCTCCGGAGCCCACGGGCCGTCGGTCGAGAGCTCAAGCCACGAAGTGGCTACGAAGACGAAGGGCCCCTGGTCCATGTCGCTGAGGGCGCTGATCGTGTGGAGTGCCATCTGGTCCGTTCCCGTCGCGGCGCTCGGCATGCTGCTGGGCGGCCGGCATGTGTTCACGCAGGAGGCGCTGTTCTTTTCCAAGGTCGCCGTCGTTACCTTCGGCGGTGCCTATGCGGTGCTTGCCTATGTCGCGCAGCAGGCCGTGGAGGCGTATCATTGGCTCCTGCCGGACGAGATGCTGACCGGCCTCGGCCTTGCGGAAACGACGCCGGGCCCGCTGATCCTCGTTCTCGTCTTCGTGGGTTTCCTGGCCGGCTACCGCGCCGGCACCGGCCTGGAGCCGCTTCTTGCCGGAACCATCGGCGCCACGGTGACGCTCTGGGTGACCTTTGTGCCGTCGTTTCTGTTCATCTTCGTCGGCGCGCCCTTTGTGGAGCGGCTGAGGGACAACCGCTGGATCGCCGGGGCGCTCGCCGCGGTGACGGCCGCGGTGGTCGGCGTCATCGCCAATCTGGCGCTGTGGTTCGGGCTGCATGTCGTGTTCGCCGAAGTGGGGGAAGCGACGCTCGGGCCGATCGGCCTGCCGGTGCCTGATCTGCAAACCTTCGATTTCGCCGCGGCACTCATCGCGCTCGCCGCCGCGATTGCGCTCTTGCGCTTCCAAGCCGGTATCGTGCCGGTTCTGGGCGTGGCGGCGCTGACCGGCGCGGCGCTGCGCTTCGCGACGTAGCTCTAATCGAACAGGCTCGACACGGATTTCTCCAGCGCCGTGCGGCTCACCGCCTCACCGAGCAGCGTCGCGATGGAGACGATGCGGATGTTGTGCGCCGTCCTCACGGCGCTGGTCGCCTCGATGGAATCG
>CAZARE010000072.1:0-8358 GCA_964487455.1 uncultured Propylenella sp. | reverse complement strand
CGACCGCGGCGGGCTCAACTGCCAGGTGCGCGTATGGGCCTGTGAAGCCCCCCAGACGGTAGCGGGCGGCGGACCGCCGGGCGCGCCCCCGCCGGTCGTCACTCAGCCACCGCCGCCACCGCCTGTCCCGCAGACAAATCTCGTCACGTTCCAGCAGGTCAGCAGCGGACGGTTCATGGATGCCTACCAGCAAGCCAACCAGGATTACCGGCTGGTCACGCGGCCGCAGGGGAACAACGACAGCCAGCGCTGGCGGATCACGCAGGTAGGCGCGGGAATCTTCACGATTCAGCAGTTGAGCAACGGCCGGCACGTCGGCGCTCACGAGAACAGCGGCGAGGATTTCCGCATGGTGACGCGTCCGCAAGCGAACAACAATACGCAGTACTGGCGGATCACCGCCCTTGGCGGCGGCATCCACACGATTCAGCAGGTGAGCAGCGGCAGGTTCGCCGACGCGCATGAGATCGGCGAGAAGGACTTCAGCATGGTCACCCGCCCGCAGCAGGGCGACAACACCCAGCAGTGGCGGATCGTGTTTCTGCAGTGAGTGAAAACGCCGTGCTCATCAACCGACAACATAGGAGAGGCTACATGAAACGCATTCTTGCCTGCCTGGCGTTGACAGCAGCCTGCGGTCTCCCTGCCCACGTCGACGCACGCGTGAAGTCGGTGGTGGCCACCGCGTGCACAAACCAGCACTTTCAGGACATGAAGGACGATCCCGCGCGGCAGGCTCGCTACAATCAATGTAGCCAAAAAATTGCCAACGACATCAACAACAATGTCCCCCAAGCGAAGCAGCACTATCTGATCTGCACGATTTCCGGCGGCATGTCGTGCTGTCAAGACCGCGGGAGCAGCGGTGCCAGGAGTTGCGATCCGATCATGGCATCGCAGGGGGCCGACGCCGCCGGTCCATTGACAAGCACCTTGGACCCCGGCGCGGGCGCTACCGGCGGCTCAAAAGGCGGCGCGACAACGGGGGGGTTCGGAACGCGACTCCAGAAGGGCGGCACATCGTTGCCGAAGCCGTAGATGTCATCGACACGGGAACGAACCGGAACTGTCGCCAGATGGAGCGCGGCCTTTTTGCTGGCTTTGCTCATCTCGGCCGTCGATACCGGCACGGCGATGGCCGACTGCGTGCAGGGTCTGGCCTTGTGCGCAATGGAGTGCGACCAGCGCACCAAGCCCGGACGGCCGGACCGGCCGCAATGCGCGCGGACCTGCGTTTCCAGCTATCAGCGCTGCGAACGAATTGAGGTTCTGCAGTCCACCACCGGAGGCGGCCTGCTCAATCGGGGCAAAACGCTGGCGCCCGCCGAGTGACTACGGCGAGCCTCGCGCCCGCCTGACATCCGCCGGCGCCGCGCAATAGGTCCAGCCGCGTTCTCTCAGGCGTTGATGCGCCCCACGCGTTCCTCCGCGAACAGGCGAATGAGCCGACCTCCTAGCCGAGGCGCTCCCGCCCGATCGCGCCGGCCGGGCGGCCGAGCGCCGGGCGAAGCGCCGGCGCGAGCCTGAGCTTCGCGCGAGCGCCGATCACCTGCACCGTCCGCTTCACGGCAGACACGACGTTGACGCCTGCGAAGGCCGGCCATATCACGCGCCCGATGCGGTCGATGGCGCGCGCCGCGCCGAGGAGGGGACGCCGCGCGGTCGGCGGCATGTGCAGGCCCGTCGTCCACACCTCTGCCTCAAAGCCGGCTTCCGCGAAGAGGCTCCTGATCTGCGTCCGCGAGTAGGGCCGTCCGAAGCCGAAGGGCGAGATGTCGGAGCGCGCCCACGGGCCCTGCCGGTTCGGCGCGACGATCACGAGTCGTCCGCCGCCGGTCAGCACGCGCCGGAGCTCCGCCATCAGCGCATTGGGGCGCGGCGACATCTCGAGCGCGTGAACAAGCAGCACAAGGTCGATCGAGGAATCAGGCAACGGCAGCGAATCTTCCTCCACCAGCGCAGTGGCTGAGGCGCTTCCGGCCGGCCAATCGATCACGCCTTGACCCGCTGGCATGAACGCGAGCCGCCGCTCCGCGCCGCTGATGTCATTGAGATAAGGGGTTGCGAAGCCGAAGCCGAGGACGCGCGTCCCCGCGTCGATCGTGAACAGCGATCGGACGGTCGGCCCGAGCTCGCGCGCCACCATGCGCCCCAGCGGCGAGGCATAGAAGTCGCGGATATCGACAACGTCGAGATACATGACAACGTCATTCCCCGCCCGGCGCGATCGAGGAACGCCGGGCCGCCCTTTATGTAGCAGATGAAACCGCTAAGATCAGGTGACGCGAAACCGCGGAGGCAGATGCATGACGAAATTCGAGGTGGCCCAGTTTCCCGTCCGCTCGGACAATTTCGCAGTTCTAGTGCATGACCCGGCGAGCGGCGCCACCGCCGCGATCGACGCGCCAGAGGCCGATCCCATTATCAAGGCGCTGAAGGCGCGCGGCTGGACGCTCAGCCACATTTTCGTGACTCACAAGCACTTCGACCACATCGAAGGCATCCCTGCGCTGCAGGCCGCCTATGAGTGCGAGGTGATCGGTCCCGACGCAAGCCGGTCGGAGACCGGCATGTACGACCGCACCGTCAAGGACGGCGATACCGTATCCTGGGCCGGGGAAAAAGTATCGGTCTTCGCCACGCCAGGCCACACGCTCGACCACGTCACCTACTGGTTTCCCGACAACAAGCTGGTTTTCGCGGCAGATCTCATCTTTTCGCTCGGCTGCGGCCGCGTGATCGAGGGGGACCACGCCATGATGTGGAGCTCCATCAAGAAGATACGCGACCTGCCCGACGATACCGTTCTCTATTGCGGCCACGAGTACACACTCGCCAACGGCAAGTTCGCGTTGACCGTCGAGCCGGGCAACGACGCGCTGAGAAAGCGCGTGGCGGAAGTCGAGAAATTGCGCGCCGAAGGCAAGCCCACGCTGCCCACAACGATCGCGCAGGAGAAGGCGACCAACCCGTTCCTGAGAGCGGACGATCCGGCGCTGATGGAGAGCCTCGGCATGGCCGGCGCCGATCCGGCAAAGGTCTTCGCCGAGATTCGCCTGCGCAAGGACAGGTTCTAGGGCGGGATGCGGCCCGCGGCAGACGTCATCCGCATCCTTGGTCTAGAGCCGCATCCCGAGGGCGGCCACTTTCGCGAGACGTTCCGCGACGCGGCCGGACGGGACGGGCGAGCCTACTCCACCGCCATCTACTACCTGCTGAGCCGCGGCGAGCGCTCGCGCTGGCATTGCGTCGACGCCGCGGAGCTCCGGCACTTCCATACAGGCGCGCCTCTCCGCCTCGAGATCGCGCCCAAGCAGGAAGCCGCAACCGCGATCACGCTGGGCATCGATCTCGTCGGGGGCGAGCGGCCGCAGGCGGTGGTGCCGGCGGGCGTGTGGCAGCGCGCCGAGAGCCATGGGGACTGGTCTCTCGTGAGCTGCACGGTCGCGCCGGGCTTCCAGTTTGAAGGCTTCGAGATGGCCCCGAAGGGCTGGGAGCCGCCGAAACTGCAGGGCGCCAAATAACCTCCCCCTTGAGGGAGGTTACTCAGCGACCGCGCCATGAGGTCCGTCGAAACATCTCCTTCGAAGCAAGCACCGCGCCTCCCGTGATCAGCAGCGCAGCAAGCGCGATCCTCACCGTGAAGTCGCCAAAGCCGGCAAGGATGAGGATCAGCGTGGAAAGGAGCGGCGCGACGTAGCTTGCCGCGCCGAGGAGCTGGATGTCGCCGCGCTTCACGCCGCGGTCCCAGACATAGAAGGCGGCGCCGACCGGCATGAGACCGAGGCCGAGGACCGCGAGCCACTGAGCGCCGGTAGCCGGCCAAACGCTCGTCTCGAAGAGCAGGTGGGCAAAGGCCGAGAGCAGCGACGCCGCCAGGCAATAGCCTGCGACCACCCCGCTCGGAACGGCGCGAAAACGACGCGAGGCAACCGAGTAGGCCGACCACGTCAGCGCGCAGCCGAGCGCAGCGAGGTAGCCGGCGGTGTAGCGGGAGTCGAACGCGATGCCGCCGCGGCTCACGATCAGTATCGTCCCCGCGAGCCCCAGCCCGGCGCCCGCCAGATGAAACCAGCGGAGCCGCTCCCCGGGCAGCAGCGCGGAGAAGACAACAATGAGGAGAGGCCAAAGATAGGCGATCAGCCCGGCCTCGACGGGTGGCGCGTTCCGCAGCGCCGTGAAGTAGAGCGCGTGGTAGCCGAAGAGCCCGGCGATGCCGAGCGCCCAGACCGGCCAGGGCTGCAGAAGATCGCGCCAGCGGCGGCCGGCTGCTATCCAGGCCAGGCCCACAAGGCTGCCCACGGCAAAGCTCATCGCCGCGAGCTGGAACGGCGGCACTGATCCGCTCGCCGCGGTAAAAAGCGCCAGTAGCGACCACATCAATATGGCGGTGAAGCCAACGAAGGTGGCGGCGCCCTCCCCTTTCGCGGGAGGGAAGGACAGCGTGCGGTGGCTCACCCCTCCACGCGGCAAAGCGGCTGGCCGCGATGGTCGGCGATCGAACGGTTGAGCTCGGCGCCGTAGAGAAAAATGAGCGCCTGGATGTAGAGAAAGAACATCAGCACGACGACCCCCGCCAAGCCCGCATAGATAGCCGAGTAGTTGGCGATCTCGCTGATGTATAGCCCGAATGCCTTGGCCGACAGCCACCACGCGACCAGCGTCACCAGCACCCCGGCGACCACGCTGGAAAACCGCCGTCGGCGCGCCGGCAGGAATAGGTGGAAGGCGAACAGCACGGCGGTGGTGGCGAGAACCAGCAAGACCTCGCGTCCCGTCTCCAGGAAGCCAAGCTCGAAGTCCGGCTGCAGGAAGAAGCGATCCAGCATGTCCAGCCAAATCGGCACGACCACTCCGAGCGTGGCCACGGTCAGCAGGAAGAGCATCCCAACGAACACAAACAACAGGCTGCTCAGATAGCGCCGCAACAAATGCCGATCCTCTACGCAGCCATAGGCGCGGTTGAGGCCGTCGCGAATCGCCTCCACGGCGCCGGTGATCGAAACAAGCGTTATGAAGAGGCCGATCGTCAGGGGGCTGGCGCGGTCCGAAAAAACGAGGAGGCGTTCAAGCTCCGGCTCAACCGCCTCGAATATCTCGTCCGGCAGCAAGGCCATCGCCTCGCCCCTCAGATAGGTGGCGAGATCCGCCCCGCCAAGAATCGTCCCAAGCGCGACGACGAAGATCGCGAAAGGAAACAGCGCGAAGATGAGCGAAAATGCGATGGCGCTCGCCACCATGACGCCGTCGTGCCGAAAAAGGCCGCCGGTCGCGTCATGCGTGACTCTCCAGACGAGGCGCAAGCGCCCGAGCGGGCCGCTCTGAGCCTCGTGTCTCGCCCGCAGGACCTTGCGGGGGTCAAGCTCGATATCCGCCACGCGTCGCATTCCGTCTGGTCGGTCAACTACGTATGGCGGCGGATATTGCATGCAAGGCACCCGCGAAACCGCCGACGGCGAGGCGAATCAGCCGTTCGCCATGTATTGACCGCCATTAATGGAAAGAACGGCTCCGGTCATGAAGGCGGAGGCGTCGGAGGCAAGGTAGACCGCCAGGGAGGCAACGTCGTCCGCCGATCCGAGCCGCCCCAGCGGGATCTGCGCAATGATGCCCTCAAGCGCCTTCTCCGACACCGCCGCGACCATGTCCGTGTCGATATAGCCGGGGCAGATGCAGTTGACTGTTATGCCCTTCTGCGCGTTCTCCAGCGCAAGCGCCTTGGTGAAGCCCATGACCCCAGCCTTGGCGGTTGAATAGTTGACCTGCCCCATCTGCCCCTTCTGGCCGTTGATGGAAGCGATGTTGATGATGCGGCCGAAGTTGCGGTCGCGCATGCCAACGATCACCGGCCGCGTCATGGTGAACATGGAGTCGAGGTTCGTTCTCAGCACTGATGACCATGCCGAGTGGTCCATCTTGTGGAACCAGCCGTCCCGCGTGATGCCGGCGTTGTTCACCAATATCTCGATCGGCCCGAGCTCCGCCTCGATGGCCTTCACGCCGGATTCGCACGCCCCTTCGTCCGCCGCATCCCATTGACGGACAGGGATGCCGGTCTCTTCGCGGAAAGCCTCGGCGCGCTCCCTGTTGCCGGCGAACGTTGCCGCCACCTGGTGTCCCACCTCTTTGAGGCGCTTGGCGATGGCGGCTCCGATTCCGCGCGTGCCGCCGGTGACCAGCGCGACCCTGCCCATATCAGCCTCCTTGTCTTGCGACCTCCGCTGGCGGTCTCCGGGGCGCGCGTCCAGCCGGCGCCTTGCTCAGTCGCGCGCCACGCACATGGCGATGCCCATGCCGCCGCCGATGCACAGCGTCGCGAGCCCCTTCTTTGCGTCCCGCCGCTTCATTTCGAAGAGCAGCGTATTGAGCACCCGCGCGCCTGACGCGCCGATCGGATGGCCGATGGCGATGGCGCCGCCATTGACATTGACGATGTCCGTATTCCAGCCGAGGTCCTTGTTGACCGCACAGGCCTGCGCCGCGAACGCCTCGTTGGCCTCCACGAGGTCAAGGTCGTCCTTCGACCATCCCGCCTTCTCCAGCGCCCGCCGCGAGGCGGGGATCGGGCCAGTTCCCATGATCGCCGGATCGACGCCGGCCGTCGCCCAGGAGACGATGCGCGCGAGCGGCTCGATTCCGCGCTTCTCCGTCTCCTTCGCCGTCATCAGCACCACCGCGGCTGCGCCGTCGTTGATGCCTGATGCGTTCGCCGCGGTGATCGACCCTTCCTTGTCGAAGGCCGGCCGGAGCTTGGCGACGCTCTCCAGCGTCGCGCCGTGGCGGATGTACTCGTCCTGATCGACGACGGTCTCGCCCTGCCGCGTCTTCACCGTCACCGCCACGATCTCGTCCTTGAAGCGCCCGGCCTTCTGCGCCGCCTCGGCCTTGTTCTGCGAAGCGACGGCGAACTTGTCCTGCTCATCGCGCGTGATCTGCCATTGCTTGGCGACGTTCTCCGCCGTGACGCCCATGTGATAGCCGTTGAAGGCGTCGATGAGCCCGTCCTTGAGCATCGTGTCGACCATCGCGTAGTCGCCCATCTTAACGCCTTGTCGGAGGTGCGCGGCATGCGGGGCGACCGACATCGATTCCTGCCCGCCGGCCACGATGATGTCGGCGTCGCCGGTCTGGATCTGTTGCATGCCGATCGCGACGGCGCGAAGGCCCGACCCGCAGAGCTGATTGACGCTCCAGGCGGTCTTCTCCTTCGGCACGCCGGCCGCCATCGCCGCCTGGCGGGCGGGGTTCTGGCCCTGCGCGGCGGTGAGGATCTGGCCCATGATCACCTCGGTCACCTCGTCCGGCGCCACGCCGGCGCGCTCAAGCGCCCCCTTGATGGCGACCGATCCCAGCGCATGAGCCGGAAGCGTTGCAAACGCCCCGTTGAAGGAGCCGACCGGCGTGCGCGCGGCGCTGGCAATGACGATGTCTGTCACGGGAGCCTCCTCTGAGCGCCGCCACGAAGGGGCGGCTCGTGCGTATCACGCATAAATCGGGTCGCCTCGATCCCTGTCAACGGCAGTGCAGCAGAATCCGGCCCCTTCATCTACCGCAGGTGCGAAATCGCTGGACCCGCATGCCCGTTACTCCCTATCTTCGCTGAATTGTCGGAAGCGGAGGAAGCGGGCGAGAGGTGCTCAATGGCGGACGAGGAACCGACAATCATCAAGAAATACGCCAACCGTCGCCTCTATCACACGGGAACCTCGACCTATGTGACGCTGGAGGATCTCGCTCGGATGGTGAAGAACGGCGAGGATTTCGTCGTCACCGACGCCAAGTCCGGCGAAGACATCACGCGCGCGGTCCTCGGCCAGATCATTTTCGAACAGGAAGGCCGCGGGCAGCATCTTCTCCCCATCGCCTTCTTGCGCCAGCTCATCCGCTTCTACGGCGACCAGATGCAGGCGATCCTTCCGAGCTACCTGGAATCCTCGCTGACCTCCTTCACCCACAATCAGGATCAGCTGCGCGAGCAGATGACCCGCGCGCTTTCCGGCGATCCGCTCGGGCTAATCGAGGATCAGACGCGGCGCAACATGGAGATGTTCTCCGAGGCGATGCGCATGTGGATGCCCTTCGCCGCCGCGGGAGGGGATCAGGCGGCGCCCAGGAACTCCGCCGGCGAGAACGCGGCGAGCGCGAAGGCGCGCGAGAAGGAGCTTGAATCGCTCCGTCGCCAGCTTGCCGAGATGCAGAAGACGCTCGAGAACATCGCCGGACGCAAATAGGCGGCGCGGGTGCGCCAAGGGCGGGATACTACCCGCCGAAGGTGACGTCGCGGGTGGCCGTGCGGATGGAGACCGCGAAGCCGCAGACGAGATCGACGAGCGCGATCGTCGTCAGGATCACGAAGGT
>CAZARE010000071.1:0-17486 GCA_964487455.1 uncultured Propylenella sp. | reverse complement strand
GCACGCGCGGCCTGATCGCCCCCCGGTCGTCTATGTGAAGGGGGCACCTGAACAGGTGCTCGCCATGTGCGCGCGCCAGGAGACGCCCGACGGCGAGCGGCCCGTCGACCCGCGCCGCCGCCATCGCGAGATCGACGCGCTCGCGGCCGAGGGCCAGCGCGTCATCGCGCTCGCCCGCCACGTCATGCCGGAGGGCGCGCGTGAGATTACCGCGGCCGACGTCGAGAGCGGATTGACGCTCCTCGGTCTCGTCGGACTGATCGATCCGCCGCGTCCCGAGGCCATCGCCGCCGTCGTCGAATGCAAGGCGGCGGGCATTCGCGTCAAGATGATCACGGGCGACCACGCCGCCACCGCGCGCGCTATCGCTTTGCAGCT
This sequence comes from uncultured Propylenella sp., assembly GCA_964487455.1. Taxonomy (GTDB): domain Bacteria; phylum Pseudomonadota; class Alphaproteobacteria; order Rhizobiales; family Afifellaceae; genus DASWJZ01. Next base: position 17,108 of record CAZARE010000071.1, on the reverse strand, counting down.
CGGGCTTGACGACGATCCGAAGACGGTCACCGGCCAGGAGCTCGACAATCTGGAGGAGGCCGAGTTCCACGAGCATGCCCGCAATGCGACGGTGTTCGCCCGCACAAGCCCCGAGCACAAGCTGCGGCTCGTCGGAGCGCTCCAGGCCGACGGGTCGATCATCGCAATGACCGGCGACGGTGTGAACGACGCTCCGGCGCTGAAGCGGGCCGACGTCGGAGTCGCCATGGGCGGCAAGGGAACCGATGCAGCCAAGGAGGCGAGCGAGATGGTGCTCGCCGATGACAATTTCGCATCCATCGTGGCCGCCGTGCGGGAGGGGCGCACGGTCTACGACAACCTCACCAAAGTCATCGCCTGGACGCTGCCGACAAATGGGGGTGAGTCGTTCGTCATCATCCTCGCCATCCTGCTCGGCCTGACGCTCCCGGTGACGCCGATCCAGATTCTCTGGATCAACATGGTTACGGCCGTCGCGCTCGGTCTGACGCTCGCGTTCGAGCCGACGGAGCCCGGAGCGATGCGCCGGCCGGCACGGCCGGCCAATCAGCCCATCCTATCCGGACGCCTCTTGTGGCGCATCCTCTTCGTGTCGGTTCTCATGGTCGCCGGGACGTTCGGCATTTACTCTTGGGCCATGAGCCAGGGTCTCAGCATCGAGACCGCGCGCACCATGGTGGTGAACACCATCGTGGTGATGGAGATCTTCTACCTGTTCAGCGTCCGCTATGTTCATGGCACATCTTTCACGTGGCAGGGCGTGCTCGGGACACGCGCCGTGCTGATCGGAGTGGCCGTCGTGGTGATCGCGCAGCTGGCGTTCACCTATTTGCCGCCGATGCACGCGGTATTCGGCAGCCAGCCTGTGTCTGTTTTCCAGAGCATCGCAATCGTGGGGATAGGCGTGGCATTGCTGGTCATTGTGGAGATCGAAAAGCGCGTGGCCAGGATGCGTCTATGGCGCTCCGAACAGCCGGCCGCCGGCGACGGCGTAAAAGGCGGGCCGCAGTCCGCGACGTGAGTTCGGCGAGACGGGTTTCTTCCCGAAAAAGCGACGCGGGAGGCTTTAAGTTCGCCGCCAAACTAGGCGGGCGGTGGTAGCCGCGGGCGCTCCCGGCCGGTCTCCTTTCATGCTTCGGAAGGGCGTGCATCGGCATGGTGGCTCTGCTAAACCACGCGACCCATGCGCTTGGTAGCATCGCAATGGCTCTAAAATCCTCCGCGGCGGACGCCATGTCCGACGGCGGACAAGACGGCGCCAGCGAGGCCAAGCACCCTGGTCTCTATATGCTGGCGCTCGGCTCCCTCGGTGTCGTGTTTGGTGACATCGGCACGAGCCCCCTTTATGCCTTCCGCATCGCGGCAGCGACTGCCGTGGGGCCTGACGGCGACCCTCAGCGGGCGACTATCCTCGGAGTGCTGTCGCTGGTCCTCTGGGCGCTGACGCTGATCGTCAGCCTCAAATACGTGCTGCTCCTGATGCGCGCCGACAACAATGGCGAAGGCGGCACCCTGTCGCTGATGGCGCTCGCGCAGCGAGGTCTGGGCCAAAGCGGCGTGCGCAAGGCATCGAAATGGGTAGTGCTGCTTGGGATGCTCGGCGCCGCCCTATTCTACGCCGACGCCACGATCACGCCGGCAATCTCAGTGCTGGCCGCGGTTGAGGGTATCACCGTGCGCGCACCTCAGTTCCAGGCTGCGGTGGTGCCTATTTCCCTCGTCGTCTTGATCGCGCTCTTCGTCTTTCAGCGCAGCGGCACACAACGCGTCTCCGTCCTGTTCGGTCCGATCACCGCACTCTGGTTTCTTGTCCTCGCCGTTGCAGGCATCGGCGGGATCGCGCGCGACCCATCGGTGCTACTCGCGGTGAGCCCGCATTACGCGATCTCGTTTCTGGCGACGCATCAGCTCATCGGCTTCGTGACACTCGGCGCCGTGTTCCTTGCCGTCACCGGAACGGAGGCGCTCTACGCCGATCTCGGCCATTTCGGCCGTCGCCCGATGTGGATTGCGTGGTTCTCCGTCGTCTTCCCGAGCTTGGTTCTCAACTACCTCGGACAGGCCGCTTTGGTACTGAGTGAGCCGGACGCTCGCGAAAATCCGTTCTTCCTGCTCTTTCCGGAATGGGCACTCATTCCCGTAGTGGTGCTTGCGACCTGCGCCACGGTGATCGCAAGCCAGGCGGTGATTACCGGCGCCTATTCGCTCGCAAGGCAGGCGATCCAGCTCGGCCTTTTCCCGCGCATGCGCATCCTATTCACCTCGGAAACCACCACCGGACAGATCTACATACCGCGCATCAATTGGCTGCTCTTCACCGCCGTTGTGCTGCTCACCCTAGGTTTCGGCAGCTCCGCCAGCCTCGCATTCGCCTATGGCATCGCGGTCAGCGCGGCGATGGTAGTGGATTCGCTGCTGGCCTTCGTGGTGCTCCGGTATTGTTGGCACTGGCGGGTGGCGACGGTCGCCGCGGTCATCGGCCCGTTCCTTTTCCTGGAACTCAACTTCGTAAGTGCGAACAGCGTCAAGATCATGAGCGGCGGCTGGGTTCCGATCGGGATCGCCGCCGTCCTGATATTGTCCATGCTGACGTGGCGCAGGGGCACGACGATCCTGTCCGAGAAGGCGCAGCGTCAGGAGGTCTCGCTCAAGGACCTCGTGACCCGGCTCGATGAGAAACCGCCCGCTCGCGTGCCCGGCACCGCGATCTTCCTAACCGGAGACCCTGAGGGCGCGCCGACCGCGCTTCTTCACAACCTGAAGCACAATAAGATCATCCACGAGCGCAACATCATCCTCACCATCCGTACGGAAGGGATGCCGCGCGTCGCCCCGAAGGACCGGGTGACGATCGAGGAGCTCTCGCCCACCTTCCAGCGTGTCGCGATCGCCTTCGGCTACATGGAGACGCCGAACGTTCTGAAGGGCATCGCCGCCTGCCGCAGGCAGGGGCTCACCTTCGACATCATGGCGACATCGTTCTTCCTCTCCCGCCGCAGCTTGAAGGCCTCTCCGCACTCCGGCATGCCCGTCTGGCAAGACAAGCTTTTCATCGCGCTCGCCGGCTCGGCCGACTCAGCCACGGACTATTTTCACATTCCCGCGGAGCGCGTAGTGGAGATCGGGGCCCAGGTCACGATTTGACGCCGACGCCTTTTTTCCCTTCTTTGAAGGCGCCCCTGGACCGTCTCCCGCCTCAGTCCCTATCAGGGGCGGTGGCCTGAAGCGAAGGCGCTCCGATGCTTGATCTCATGTACCTGGCAATCCTGGTTGGCGCCGGCCTCGTCATGGCGGCAGTCTTCACCAGCTGGGTGGCCTTCCGCTTCGGTGCGCCGATCCTGCTCATTTTCCTGGCGATCGGGCTCGTGGCCGGCGAGGATGGGCTCGGACTTGCGTTCAACAACGCGCCGGCCGCCTATTTTCTAGGCAGTGTGGCGCTGGCGATCATCCTTTTCGACTCCGGGTTCGGGACAAGGCTCTCCGCCTTCCGACAGGCGGCGGGGCCGGCCATCGTGTTGGCAACGGTCGGCGTAATCCTGACCACGGCCATCTTCGGCTTCGCCACGCGCCTCGTTTTCGGATTTCCCTGGCTGCAATCCTTCCTGCTCGGCGCGGTGGTCAGCTCCACGGACGCTGCGGCGGTGTTTTTCCTTCTACGTGTCGGCGGCATCCAACTGAGGGATCGGGTGCGTTCGGTGCTGGAGGTCGAGTCGGGCCTGAACGACCCGATGGCTATCTTCCTCACCGTAACCCTAGTGGAGCTGATCACCCTAGGCATACCCGAGGCGGGGATCACAGCGACCTTCGTCCTCACCTTCGTGCAGCAGATGGGACTGGGCCTCGTGCTTGGGCTTGCCGGCGGTTTCCTGATCGTACGGCTGGTCAACCGCCTGGAGCTGGAGACGGGCCTTTATCCGATCGTGGTGCTCGCCGCCTCGCTTGTGCTCTTCGGCATCGTTGGGGTGCTCAATGGCAGCGGCTTCCTTGCCGTTTACGTTGCCGGTCTCTACGCCGGAAACCGTCGGCTGCGCGAGGCGCTAACGCTCCGCCGTTTCCAGGACGGCATGACTTGGCTGGCGCAGATCAGCATGTTTGTCGTCTTTGGTCTGCTCGCAACGCCTTCGGACTTCCCTCGCATCGCGCTGCAAGGACTGACGCTCGCTGTCTTCCTTATCTTCGTCGGGCGGCCCGTGGCCATCTGGCTTTGCCTGGCGCCGTTTCGCTATCAGCGCGAGGAGACGGCCTTTGTCGCTTGGGTGGGCTTGCGGGGTGGCGTATCGCTGCTCCTCGCAATCCTGCCGTTGATGGCGCTGCTGCCGCGGAGCCAGGAGATTTTCAACGCCGCCTTCATCGTCGTTCTCGCGTCGCTCCTGATCCAGGGCTGGACGATTCGCCCGATGGCGCGCCAACTTAGCCTGATTATCCCACCCACGCTCGGTCCGGTGGACAAGGTCGAACTGGAGTTGCCCGGAACAGCGCACCACGAGCTCGTGGTCTATCACGTCGTGCCAGACAGTCCTGTGGCGCGGGGCGAACGCATCCCGCGCTGGGCCCGTCCGTCGCTCGTATTGCGCAAGGGGCAGTCGATGCGTCCGCAGTTCGCCGGCCGGATCGAGCCCGACGACCGTGTCTACCTGTTCACCGCGCCGCGCAACATCAGGCTGCTCGACCGGCTCTTCGCGAGTCCCGCCCAGGTGGACGAGGATGACAAGGACTTCTTCGGCGAATTCGTCATCGACCCCGCTCATACGCTCGGCGAGCTCGCCCAGGCCTATGGCGTCGATCCGCCGGGCGATCCTGCGATGCCGATCGGCGCCTATATGCTTGCGCGGCTCGGCGGTCGCGCCGAGGTCGGCGACCGCGTGCCGATCGAGTTCATCGAGCTGATCGTGCGCGACACCGACGATGGCGGAGCCGTGATTGCCGCCGGGCTCGCCCTTGCTCCAGAGCCGGCGCCAAGTCCTCCTGTCTGGCCAGTGCTGCGTGCCTTTACCGACCTTGCCGCGATTTTCCGTGCGCGCTGGGAGCGACTGCGGAGGCGATCCGGCAGAAACCTAAAACCTTAGTGCTGGCCGGCGTCTCCGCCGCTGGCGCGCCACGCCGTGCGTGGTCTTCTCCCACTCCGACGGGCGGCGGAAGAACTGGAATAGGGCCTGCCAGGCGGCGACCGACATCAGCGCCCAGTAGACCGGCAGACATGGAATGAGCCAGGCAAGGCGCAACGCGCCCGCGGAGCGAAGGCCGCGCGCTGCCGAGATCGCCGCCGCCGTCAGCACCGTAGAGAGGTTGCCGAGGTTGAGCGCCAATAGGACCCACACGTAGGGTTCCGTGGGCCAACGTCCATTGAGACCGGCGATGATCGCCATGGCAACGACAACGAGCGAAGCCGGATAGAGAAGCAGCCCGAGGACGCCGGCAGTGAGAATGCCATGCACCGCGAGCTGCTGTCTGAGCGGGAGCCGCAGGCCACGGGGAATGCCCCCGCCCAGGCACAGCGCCACCGTCTGCATCCACCCTTTGATCCAGCGGCGCCGCTGCGGCAGCCATTGGCGGAACGTGACGGGTGCCTCCTCATAGGTGCGCGCGTAGATAGTGGCGCTTCGGTAGCCGAAACGGGCCAGCCGGATGCCAAGATCCGCGTCCTCGGTGACATTGAACGGATCCCACGCTGCCACTTTTTCGAGCAGCGCTCGGGGAAAATGATTCGACGTGCCGCCGAGCGGCATGGGAGCGCCCCAGTCGGCAAGCGCGGGAAGCAACACTTCGAAGTTCGCGGCGTATTCAAGCGTGAACATCCGCGCAAACCAGCTGTCTTGGTTGTCAGGCGTCAGCCTAGCCTGCACGCAGCCGAGCTCCGGCCTCTCGCGGAACATAGCGGCAGCCTTTCGCAGCTGAGCGGGCTCTGGGCGATCCTCCGCGTCGAACACCACCACAAGCTCGCCGCGGGCAAAGGCAAGCGCGTAAGTCAGCGCCTTGGGCTTGGTGCGCGGCTCGCCCGGCGGCACAACGATAACTTCGAATGGCGGCGCGCTGGCGTGGAGCGACACGGACGAACGCGTTTCGGCATCATCCGCCTCGACGATCAAGAGCACCTGCAGCTTCGACGTTGGGTAGTCGATCCGCTTCATATGCGCCACGAGATCAGGCGCGACCGCCGCCTCCCGGTAAAGCGGCACGAGCACCGAATAGCTCGGAAGGCGATGCTCGGAGAGCGGCTCCACGCGGATCGCCCGTACGCGTTTTAGCGCGGCCGACATCTTCCAGACGCTGCAGTTGAAGAAGAACAGCGTCGAGAGGAGCGCCAACGTTTTCACCGCGGCCACCGGGCTGAGCAAGGCGAGCGCCAGGACCGCGGCAACGAGCGCAGTCGTGCCGCTTGCACCCTTCGCTCGCCGCCTACGCCACGCCGAGAGAGGCGGCAGAACTCGCGCCAGCCGGTTGACGGCATAGTGCGTCAGCGTTGCATGGCTCTCCGCAACGAGAAACGCTCGGATGGTCTCCGGCGTCGCGATCCTAAGGCGGTCGGCGAGTTGAGGCGTATCCTCCAGGCGACGCCGCAGAAGCCCGATCTCGTCCGGTTGTGGGGCAAGCACCAGCACAGTGTCAGTGCCGATCCGCACGAGGACGCAGCTTGCCAAGCGGACGGCATCGGTCGCAAGCATGCCCGCATTGGCAACGATCTCGGCGTCGTCGAAGCGATCGACGAAGCCGACGCCGAGGTCGGCGGCCAAGAGCGACCAATAGCGGACGCGGTCGAAACCGGCCGCCAAGAGCTCCTGGTTGGGCGTCGTGCCGCGGTTGGCCGCGCTGCGAACTGCGTTCCTCACCGCCTCTTCGGGCACTCCTTGCCGGACAAGAAAGGCAAGACCGGTCAGGATCGGTGCGCGATCCTGGCGAGGTGGCAGAGACGCCAGAGAGCCGACAACCGGCTCCATGCGTCGCGCGGGCCTCGCTTGTCTTTCCGGATAGTTTCGCAAGCCCGCCCCCCGAGTGCTTGCGGTTGCACTTCGTTAAGAATTCCCGCTTTCATTCAATTTGCAAGCGATTTTCTGCAATTTGGGCGTGTGCCCACTGGCCGACCGTGCGGTCGCTGTGCCTTTCCGGTCACGGCTAGGGGAAAAGCGCCCGCCCCGGGCGCGTGCCTTTGATGCGCCCCGCGGCTGAGCTAGAGAGGCGCCATGGGCAGCCATGGCGGGCAGCGCGGCGATACAAGCGACGGCCGCGAGGAGCGGCTTGCCGAGGCGCTCCGCGCCAACCTGAAGCGCCGCAAGGCGCAGCAGCGGAAACGCACCGCCGCGTCACGACAGGATGCCGGCGGCGGCCGGGCCGAGAACGCAAAGGAGTCCGGCTGATGGACAGAATCCGAATCGAGGGCGGCAGACGTCTGACCGGCTCCATCCCGATCTCCGGCGCCAAGAACGCCGCGCTGCCGCTTATGATCGCGAGCCTCCTGACCGACCAGAAGCTCTCGCTGGAGAACGTTCCCGAGCTGGCCGACGTGGCGCTCCTGAAGCGCATCCTCGCCAATCATGGCGTCGACTACACGGTCAACGGCAAGCGCGCCGGCGATGCCCCCAACTCCGGCGAGACACTAACGCTCTCTGCCGAGACTATCGTCGACACGACCGCACCCTATGAGCTCGTTTCCCGCATGCGCGCGAGCTTCTGGGTCATCGGCCCGCTCCTTGCCCGCATGCGTGAGGCGCGCGTCTCGCTTCCGGGCGGTTGCGCCATCGGCACGCGGCCCGTCGATTTCTTCCTGAGCGGTCTGGAGGCGCTGGGCGCCACGCTCGACATTGAAGGCGGCGACGTCGTGGCGAAAGCGCCCAGAGGCCTAGTCGGCGCGCGCGTCCTCTTCCCACATGCCTCCGTCGGCGCCACGCACACCATCATGATGGCGGCTACACTCGCGCGGGGCGAGACGGTGATTGAGAACGCCGCCTGCGAGCCGGAGGTGTGCAGTCTCGCGGAATGCCTGGTCAAGATGGGCGCGAGGATAGAAGGCGCCGGAACTAATACGGTCCACGTCTTCGGGGTGGCCGGGCTGCATGGCGCTACGCACCGCGTGCTGCCCGACCGCATCGAAACGGGGACCTATGCAATGGCGGTCGCGGCAGCGGGCGGCGACGTCGTGCTGGAGCGAGCCGAGCCGGGTCTTTTGCAGAGCGTGCTCGAAGCGATTGCCGCCGCGGGTGTCGACGTGATGGAAACCAATGCCGGCATCCGGGTGTCGCGGAACGGCGCAGGCTTCCAGCCGGTCGATGTAGCGACCGCGCCCTTCCCTGGCTTTCCGACCGATCTCCAGGCGCAATTCATGGCGTTGATGACACGTTCGGAAGGTACATCGAAGATCCGGGAGACAATCTTCGAGAACCGCTTCATGCACGTGCAGGAGCTCGCTCGGCTCGGTGCCGACATTCACCTCGACGGGCAGAACGCCACCGTTCACGGCGTCTCGCGACTCAAGGGAGCGCCGGTCATGGCGACTGACCTCCGCGCCTCAGTCTCGTTGGTCATTGCCGGGCTGGCGGCGGAAGGCGAGACGACGGTCAATCGCGTCTACCATCTCGACCGCGGTTTCGAGCGGCTGGAGCAAAAGCTATCGGCCTGCGGCGCGCAGATCGAGCGTCTGAGCGGCTGAGGCGGCGCGCTGGCTTGCCCTTGGGCGGGCGACGCCCTACCACGTCGGCAATCCTGGAAAGACACTCGACCAGACATGCCGGACGACCGCCTTCGCCTGATTGCGCTCGATGCAGAGGATCTCGCTGTGGTCTCCGCGTATGTTCAAGACGCGGTGCTCAAGCTGCAGGACATCAAGTGGCTTGCGAAGGAAAGGCGCTTCGTCATGGCCATGAACCGGTTCGCATGGGAGCAATCGGGGGCTGGGGTGCGCCGCGGACTCCGCCATGAACGGCGTCGCTCCGCGCTCCATTTCGCCCGCGTCGACGCGGTCAAATCGACCGGGATGGACCAGAATGCGCCTGGCTCCGTGCTGAACCTGCTCGCCGTGCGCTTCGAGCCGGAAGACGAGCCCTCCGGGTGCATCCTTCTCGAGTTCGCCGGAGGCGCGGCTATCCGTCTTTCGGTCGAGTGCGTGGAGGCGCAGCTCACGGACCTCGGGCCGGCCTGGTCCACGCCGCACGCGCCGCGGCACATCTTGACCTAGCGTCATGGCGCGGCGTCTCAACGCGACCGATCCGGACTTCGAAACTCGCTTTGCCGCGCTGCTGACGGCGAAGCGCGAGGTCGCGGCAGACGTGGAGGCGAAGGCGCGCGCCATCGTCGATGACGTCCGCGCGCGAGGTGACGAGGCGGTGATCGAATACACCGAAAAGTTCGACCGCGTCACGCTGACGCCTGAGACGCTCCGCTTCTCTGCCGAGGAGCTTGCGGCCGCTATGCGGGAGGTTTCGGAGATCGATCGTGACGCACTGACGGTCGCACGCGAGCGAATCGAGTCCTATCATCGCCGGCAGCTTCCGCGTGATGACCGATACACCGACGCCCAGGGCGTGGAGCTGGGCACGCGCTGGACGGCGATCGAGTCGGTCGGCATCTACGTGCCAGGCGGTACGGCGGCGTATCCGAGCTCGGTGCTGATGAATGCGGTGCCGGCGAAGATCGCTGGCGTGGAGCGCGTCGTCATGGTCACGCCGACCCCACACGGCAAGATCAACCCTCTAGTGCTCGCCGCCGCGTATATCTCGAACGTCGAAGAAGTCTACCGGTTGGGCGGCGCGCAGGCGATCGCCGCGCTCGCGTACGGAACCAAGACGATCGAGCCGGTAGTCAAGGTCGTCGGTCCGGGCCGAGACTATGTCGCCGCCGCGAAGCGGCTCGTCTTCGGCAAGGTCGGGATCGATATGATCGCCGGGCCGTCCGAGGTCCTGATCGTTGCAGATGACGACAACGACCCTGAATGGCTCGCCGCCGACCTCCTGGCTCAGGCCGAGCATGACGTGGCGGCGCAGTCCATCCTCATAACCGATTCCCCCGCCCTGGCCGACCGCGTCTCGAGCGCCGTCGAGCGGCAGTTGAAGGAGCTGCCGCGCTCTGAGATCGCATCGGCAAGCTGGCGCGAGCACGGCGCGGTCATCACGGTGGGGTCGCTGACGGGCGCGATGCAGCTCGCCAACCGCATTGCGCCTGAGCATCTGGAGTTGGCGGTCGCGGAGCCGGAGGCGCAGCTCGCCCTCGTGCGCAACGCCGGCGCGGTCTTTCTCGGACGCTACACGCCGGAGGTCATCGGGGACTACGTCGGCGGGCCCAACCACGTCCTGCCGACAGCGCGGTCCGCGCGCTTTTCCTCAGGACTGTCCGTGCTTGATTTCATCAAGCGCACGTCGATCCTGAAGCTCGGCCCGGAACAGCTTCGCGCATTGGCGAAGCCTGCGATCGCTCTGGCCGAGGCCGAGGGGCTCGACGCGCACGCACGCTCGGTCGCCATCCGCCTGAACCCCTAGGGGGCGCCCCGTGAGCGACCGGCAAAGCCGCCTGCTTGCCGTCACCCTCGACGAGGCTTCGATCGCCCGTGCTTCTCCAGATATCGAGCACGAGCGCGCGGTAGCCATATACGATCTGCTCGAGGAGAACAGCTTCGCGCTGGCGAACCGCCCCGGCCCCTACCGGCTCAATCTATCGCTTTCGGACCGCCGGCTGGTCTTCGACATCCGTTCCGACGGCGGCGAGCCGCTGGTCACCCACCTGCTTTCGCTTACGCCGTTTCGCAAGATCGTCAAAGACTACCATTTGGTCTGCGAATCCTATCACCACGCGATCCGCACCGCTTCGCCAAGGCGCATTGAAGCGATCGACATGGGGAGGCGCGCCCTGCACAACGAAGGCTCGCAGATTCTGAAGGAGAGACTTCGCGGCAAGATCGAATTCGACCTTGACACTGCGCGACGTCTGTTCACGCTTATCTGCGTCCTGCACTGGCGCGGCTGACTTGGGCAGGAAGAGCATCGCGTCGGTGCTTTTCGTGTGCGGTAGGAATGCCGTGCGCTCGCCGATGGCCCGCGCCCTCACCGAGAGCCTGTTTCCAGGCCGTTTCCGCACCGCCTCGGCCGGCGTGCTCCCGGGTGACCGCGACCCGTTCGTCGACGCGGCGCTGGCAGAGATAGGACTCGATCTCGGCGACCATCAGCCGGCCGCACTAGAGGAGCTTTCCGATCTCAACTTCGATCTCGCCATCACTCTTTCCCCGGAGGCGCATCACCGCGCGCTCGAGCTCACGCGGACGCATGCGATCGGGGTGGAATACTGGCCGATGCCCGATCCAACGCTGACAACAGGATCGCGGGAGCAGATTATGGCAGGCTACCGCGATCTGCGCGACCGTCTCACGACCCGCATACGCAAGCGGCTGGGGGCCGCCGACGGTTCTTGAGTTCACAGGAATGCCGCGATGAGCTAATGGCTCCGCGCATGCTGCTGAAGAGCGCTTCAGACCGCCCCACCCTCGTGCTCGCCTCGGCGTCGCCGCGGCGGCTGCAATTGCTGGGGCAGGTCGGCATCGAGCCGGACAAGCTGCTGCCCGCGGAAATCGACGAGACGCCGCTGCGCAAGGAACTGCCGCGCTCGCTGGTGAAGCGGCTGGCTATGACGAAAGCCCGCACGGCGCGGCTTAACGCCCAACGCGACCCGGAAATCGCCGACGCATTCTTCCTCGCAGCCGACACGGTCGTGGCGGTCGGGCGCCGGATCCTTCCCAATCCGGAATTCACCGACGAGGCCGCCGCGTGCCTGAGGCTTCTTTCTGGCCGCGGGCATCGCGTCTATGGCGGAGTCTGCCTTGTTACGCCGCGCGGCCATGCGCGCACCCGCGTCGTGGAAACACGCCTGCGCTTCAAGCATCTGTCGCGCGAGGAAATCGAAGCGTATCTGGCGTCCGGCGAATGGGAGAACAAGGCGGGCGGCTACGCCATTCAGGGCCGCGCGGGCGGCTTCGTCACGCGGATCGTGGGCTCCTACACCAACGTCGTGGGCATGCCGCTCTACGAGACAATGACGCTGCTCGCCGGGGACGGCTATCCCGTCTACGACCGGTGGGCGATCCCGGCATGAGCGGAAAGAACCCCGGCGCCAAGCCGATTCCCCTGCGCCCCATGCGCAAGTGCCCTATCTGTGGGCAGCCCTCCAGCCGCGAAGCCTACCCCTTCTGCTCACGGCGCTGCGCCGATATCGACCTCAACAGGTGGCTTTCCGGCCGCTACGTCGTCCCCGGCCCCGAAGCGGACGAAAACGAGCCGGAGAATGCCGAGAACGCGGACGAGAAAGATTGACTCTGGACGCGCTCGGGTCCCACGCCTGATTTGAGCCTGGAGCGAAGAGCGTGGTTTGACGGCAGCGCCAAAATGCGGTCTTTCTTGCCGCGGCTAAACTGCTTCGGGGGATGCCGGTGTCGAGCGATAAGGAGATTGGCGCAGCAGGTGCGCACTCCGCACATCCCCCTCGCAAGCTCCACAATCTAGCCCTGGGAATCGAGCGCATCGGGCTCATCTCGCTGCGCGCCCCGTTCTTCAGTCTCTGCCTGCTTATCGTGCTGGCGATCGGGGCGGCGTTTGGCGTGGCGCGCATCCAGGTCGACGATTCGCTGAGCCAGCTTTTCCGCTCCGACACGCCCGAATTCCGCCAATTCGAAGAAGTGACGCAGCGTTTTCCCTCCAGTGAGTTCGATGTCCTGATCGTGGTGGAAGGCGAGCGTCTGCTTGAGCGCGACCCGGTGGAGGCTCTGCGCAACCTCGTCGTCGATCTGCAGCTGATCGAGGGGCCGCGCGGCATCATCTCGATGTTCTCAGCCCGAACGCCGCCTGAGGAGGGGCGTATTCCGGGTCCGCTGTTCCCCGACATGCTGCCAGTGGGCGCCGAATACGACGCGCTCGTCGAGCGTGTTCTGTCGAATGAGATTCTGCGCGGCAAGCTGCTTTCGGAGGACGGCCGGCTGACGCTGATCGTGCTGGCGCTGGAGCCGAGCATAGTCGGCACGCCTCAACTGAACGACGTGGTTCAGGATATCCGTGACACCATCGCCTTCAACCTCGCGAGCTCGGGCGTGGTAGCGCAGCTCGCCGGCGTGCCGATAATGCAGCTTGAGATCCGTAACGCAGTCGAGCGCGATCGGCTCATCTACAACGCTTTCGGCTTCGCCGCCGGTTGCCTCATCGCCATTATTTTCTTCCGCCGCGTCTCATTCATGATTATCGCCGCCGCGCCGCCGCTCACTGCCATCTTATTGTCGCTGGGGGCGCTGGGCTGGCTCGGTTTCCAGCTGAACATGTTCCTCAACGTCATGACCCCGCTGATCATGGTGATCAGCTTCGCCGATTCCATGCAGCTTACTTTCGCAGCGCGCGACCGGTTATTGGCGGGCGAAGACAAGTATACCGCCTTCCGCAACGCGGTGCTTGTCGTCGGCCCCGCCTGCGTCCTGACCCATTGCACGGCCGGGCTCTCCTTCATCGCCCTGCAGTTCTCGAGCTCTGACCTGATCCGCACCTTTGGAGAAGCAGGTCTGGCCGCCACCGTGATTGCGCTGCTCGGCGTCTTGATGCTGGTGCCGTTGCTCGGCGTGCTGCTGATCCGCAACGAAGCGAGCTTCGCGGCCAAGGTTCGAGTGTCGGATACCGGAGTCAATGTTCTAAGGCGCTTCTGCGGCTGGGTGGCGCGGCGGATGGTGAGCCGGCCGGGACTCTACACTCTCATCAGCGTTTTCGTCGTCGGTGGCCTCGCGGTGGTCTACGCCACCCTCGAGCCGCGCTACAGGCTGGCCGATCAGGTGCCCGACCGCGAGCAGGCAGTAGCCGCCAGCGGCCGGCTCGACGCTAAGCTCACCGGCGCGAATCCGATCGACATTCTTATCGAGTTCCCGCCCGGGGCACTCCTCTATGACGAACGGACGCTCAACGCGATCGGTGACGTTCACACCGTGATCGAGCGGCAAGCGGGGGTCGGCAATGTGTGGTCGCCGGAGACCTTGAGGCGCTGGCTGCGGGAGGAGGCCGGGATCACAGACATCGAGACCCTCCAGGAATACGTCAGCTACTTGCCCGAACACCTCACCCGTCGCTTCGTCTCGGCGGAGGAGGACGCAGTCGTCGTCTCGGGCCGCATCCCCGACGTCGACGCCAGCGAGCTCCTGCCCGTGATCGAGGAACTCGACGCCGCGCTCGGCGAGGTCCGCGCAGCCTATCCCGGCTATCAGATCTACGTGACCGGGCTGTCGGCGATAGCGGCGCGCAACAGCGCAAGCATGATCGGGAAGCTGAACCAGGCGCTGACGATCGAGATCCTCTTCGTTTCGGCCTTCATCGGGCTCGCGTTCCGCTCTGTCGTCGTCATGCTCGCCAGCATCATGCCAGGCATCTTCCCCGTCGTCCTCTCAGGCACGGTGCTTTGGATCATGGGAGAGGGTCTGCAATTCGCAAGCGTCGTGGCGCTCGTCGTCTCGTTCGGCCTCGGCCTCAGCGCGACGATCCACTTCCTCAACCGCCTGAGGCTCGAAGACCGACCGGAGGCAGACCCGGGTATCGGGGTAGAGCGGGCGACCGTGCTGGTCGGACCGGCGCTTATATTGACCTCGGTCGTGCTGGCCTGCGGGCTGGCGGTGACGGTTCTGTCCGACCTTCCGTCGCTGCGCCTGTTCGGCTGGCTGGCGGCATTCGCCATGCTGTCGGCGCTGGCGGCGGATTTGTTGATTCTCAGGCCGACGGCGATGTTCCTCTACCGCCTCGGCCGCCGGCACACGCATGCGCGACCGCCCGCGCCGCAAGCGGCTGAGTAGCCGCGGTTCAGGTCCTGCGCATCTGGGTGGAGATTTCCGTCAGGCCTTCGGGGGTCCTCACGCGCATGATCACCGTCTGTTGATTGCCCGAGGTGACGACGGATACGCGCACCGCGACGTTCTGAAGGGTCGTGCTGACTTGCGCCTCTATCTTGGTGCTGCTCGCGCTGCCGCTGATGTGTCCGCTCCAACCGTAACTCGTTTCGCGCCAAGAGCCGTTGACCACGCCAGCGGCGGCTCGATAGGTGACGTCGGTTATGATATTCAAAGGCGCGCTGCCGGTTGGAAACGCGCATTTGAGGAGTTGCTTGAGCTTGTTGCCGTCGTCCGTCACTTCGTTTGTCGCGGTACAGCGCAACCCTTCGCTCGATCCGTCGTAATATTTGATCGAGCCGTCTCCGCGCCACGAGCCGCCCATCCCGGTGAAGATGCCTGCGGCGGCAGCAGCCGGCGAAAGTCCCGGCGAGACCGCCACCATGGTGAGCGCGACGATTGCCGCGGCCGACCTCGCCGCGCGCCCACTTGCGTCCGATCGAAATGATATCAACCCCATCCCCCTTTGACTCCCATTCGGCGCCTGCGTCGAGCGTCGATTTACCGCCGAGCGCCAAGCCTCGTAGACCCCCCACAACGATATCGACCGGCCGCCCCAGGCCCGTCCCTTATGCGGTCGCCTCTGCCAAGTCCGGCCGACACGATAGCCTCATCATCCTCTTGTGGGCAATAAGCCGAGCGCGGCCGCTTCCCCACCCCCACCGTACCGATTGGCGTCCGGGGTTGTGGACAGGCTCCGGGCGACCCGATATAAACCGCGCGCCTTCAATCGGGCTCGGCCCCAGCGACTGTCCGGCGGAAGTCAGCCCAGGTAGCTCAGTCGGTAGAGCAGCGGACTGAAAATCCGCGTGTCGCTGGTTCGATCCCGGCCCTGGGCACCACCGCCCCTTGATTTCTGGCACTTGGAGTGCAGCTGGCGGCAGTTCCTCGAGCCAAGCTTTCCGTCCGGCCAACTCCTACCGCCCGCCGGTCACATCCAGAATGGCTCCCGTCACGTAGGACGCGGCATCGGAGAGGAGCCAGCATATCGCCTCAGCAACCTCATCGGAGCTTCCGACGCGCTGCATCGGAATGGTCTCGCACATCCGCTCGGGGCGCCCGGGGTCCCCGCCGCTGGCGTGAATCTCGGTATCGATGATCCCGGGCCGCACGGCGTTGACGCGTATCCCCTCCCCTGCGACCTCCCGCGCCAGACCGACGGTCAGCGTATCGATGGCGCCTTTTGAGACGGCATACTCGATATTTTCTCCCGGCGCCCCGAGCCGCGCCGCTACCGAGGAAAGGTTCACGATCGCGCCACCGGACCCGCCTCGCTTCGTGGACATTCGCCGCACCGCTTCACGAGCGCACAGAACCGATCCGAGGACGTTCACGGCAAGGACACGCGCGATACCGTCGACCATCTTCTCGGCGAGATGTCCCCGCATGGCCAGCACACCCGCGTTGTTCACCAGTGCGCTTAGCGGTCCCAGCCGCTCGTCGGCCTCTCGGAAGAGCTTCAGCACCTCTGCCTCTAACGATATGCCGGCTTGGACGGTGACGGCCCTACCGCCGGCCTTCCCCACGGCGGCGGCCACGGCCTCGGCTCCCTGCTCGTCGCGCACATAATTCACCGCAACCGAATAGCCGTCCGCGCCCAGACGCTTGGCGACCGCGGCGCCGATTCCGCGGCTCGCCCCCGTTACCACGACCACCTATGGCATCGCTTCGCCGCCCCACAGATCGTTCGGTCGGGCGTGGCACGACCGACCGTCGCTAGCCCATGCATTCTCCGTAGCGCACCCCGTCCAGCACCTGTTCGGTCATGTCGAGGAGCGCTGTCATGTTGTTGCGCGCAGCCTCCGCGTTGCCGTCGCAGACCGCCTCAAAGACGGCAAGGTGCTTGTCCAGCGCGAACGGGCTGCCGACATCGGGATGCGAGGTGATGCTAATGGAGGCGCGCAGGGCCTCCTCGATGCAGGCCCCGAGCCCGGACAGGAGCGCATTGCCGCTGGCGGCCAAGAGCAGCCGGTGAAACGCGACGTCGGCCTCCATCGTCCGGCCGGTCCGCGCGCCGTCGCCGCTGGCCATCTCCAGCAGTGCGATCTGCAGCTTGGCGAGCATCGCCGGCGTGGCGTTCACCGCTGCGAGCGCCGCCGTTTCCGGCTCGACCATCCGCCGAACCGCAAATAGCTCGCGCAGGAAGACCGGCCTGCTCACGACCTGCTGCCGCAGGCGCAATATGTCGGCATCGAGGAAGTTCCAATGGTGCGAATCCCGCACGAACGTGCCG
>CAZARE010000070.1:0-4696 GCA_964487455.1 uncultured Propylenella sp. | reverse complement strand
GAACGATCGGGATAGGTCCGCCTTCCTTCTGCTTTTCGGAGTCTTTTGTCGGGTGGGTCTGCTTCGGGGTGGTGGTTTGGGGCTGGGATCCAAGCGGAAGGTGGTGCTGGATCGAGCCGCGCGGCTGGTGGGTCGGCGGCGGCTCGGTGGTCTGCGGTTGCGAGCCAAGCGGCAGGTGGAGTTGGATTGAGCCGCGCGGCTGGTGGGTCGGCGGCGGCGGTTCGGTGGTCTGGGGCTGCGAGCCAAGCGGCAGGTGTTGCTGGATCGAGCCGCGCGGCCGATGGGTTGGGGGCGGCGGCTCGGTGGTCTGCGGCTGTGAGCCAAGCGGCAGATGCTGCGTGGAACCGGGAGGCTGGTGCGTCGGCTGCGAGCCGACTGGGCGGTGCGCCGGCGCGGAGCCGACCGGCAGATGAATCTGCGTGGAGCCGACGGGCAGATGCGCAGGCGCATCCGTTTCCTCCGGTGCGGCCGCCGCGCCGGAGCCGACCGGCAGGTGGATGCCGCCAGCCGAGCCGGGAGGCTGATGCGGTCCGCCGGCCGACCCGATCGGCAGATGCAGTCCCGAGACGAACGGCTGGTGGAGGACCGGTGGTGGGGCAGGCGGCGCCGCTGCGGAGATCAGCGGCAGATGCGGACCGGGTCCAATCACCGACAGGAGCGGCAGATGCGCGCCGCCGGCCGACACGAAAGGTATGTGCGGTCCGATAATGGAGATGAGCGGCACATGCACGCCGCCCCCCGAGCCGAGGGGCAGATGAAGTCCGGAGCCGATCGGCAGGTGGAACGACCCGAGCGGCAGATGCGCCGGCGCCGACCCGATGGGCAGGTGCACCGACAGAGGCAACCAATGTCCCGGGCCAGATCCGAGCGGCAGGTGCACGGATATCGGGAAGAAGTGCGCCGGGCCCGATCCGATGGGCAAATGAACCGAGAACGGGAAGAAGTGCCCCGGTCCCGAGCCCAGCGGCAGATGGATCGACCAGGGAAGCACGTGCGCCGGGCCCGATCCGATCGGCAAATGAACCGAGAACGGGAACAGATGCCCCGGACCCGAGCCTAGCGGCAGATGGATCGAGGCCGGGAAGACATGCACGGGGCCCGATCCGACCGGCAGATGGATTGACCACGGGAAGACGTGCCAAGGCCCCGATCCGATCGGCAGGTGGACCGACCACGGGAAGGCGTGGCCTGGTCCCGAGCCTAGTGGCAGATGCACGGAAACCGGGAAGGCGTGGCCCGGTCCCGATCCGATCGGCAGGTGGATCGACCACGGGAACGCATGGCCCGGGAACGATCCGATCGGCAGGTGTACCGACCAGGGGAACACATGCGCCGGGACCGATCCGATCGGCAGGTGAACCGACCACGGGAAGGCATGGCCGGGCCCCGAGCCGATCGGCGCGTGGATCGAAGCGGGGAACGCGTGGCCCGGGAAAGAGCCGAGCGGCAGGTGGACGCCGGGCGGCACGAAGCCGCCAGCGATCACCGTGGTCGCAGCGCAGTCGCGGTCGTTGGCGGGATTGCGATCGCGCGGCCGCGCGGCGTCGCCGGCGAACAGAATATCAAGGAGCTGCGCGTTGATCGCGAAGGTCTGCGTGACGCCAAGGTCGGCCTGCAGCGCGCCGATCGCAGCGGCCGTCATCGGCCCGAAGCTGCCGTCGACGGGGCCGGGATTGTAGCCAAGCACGGTGAGCGCCATCTGCACGGCACGCACGACGGACGCGTTGTTGTTCGGCGCGGCCAGCGGCCATTGAACCTCGGCGCAGTTCTCCAGCGTGTCATCCACCATGGCAGCCGGGACGAGGATATCCAGCACCATGTTGCGCGCCGCCCCCGGCGCCAGCGAGGTGTGCGGATGGTAGCAGGCAATCGAGCCCGCGATCGCCGCGCACGACCACGGCGGGCTGACCGCCGCAAAGGCTGGGCCGGAGGGCGAGGGGATGTCGGTGACGAAGATCGGGCCCGTCCAGAAGGCGTCGCCGACATTGGTCACGGTGATCTGCGCCGTGCAGCTGGCGCCGGCAATGCAGAACTCGGGCAGGGCTTTCTCCACCGCCAAATCCGGCTCGCCTCCGGCGGCGGGAACAGGCGGTGGGCCGAGGCCCGCGATCGCGATATCCCCGATCCAGCTCGCCCTCTCATCGGCAACCGACGGATCGCCTTCGGCGGAATCGGCCGCGTTGAAGAAATAGGCCTGCTCGGGGCCGTTCGGAGGCGTTGCCGGTCCAGGATCCGGATAGGGCTCAAACGCCGCCGCCGGATTGACCTCGGCCGTCGCGTCGACCGGCTGCCCCTGAGCGCCGTTGACGGGGCCGACCTCCGACTGTGCTCCATTGGCGGCGAAGCATGGCCCGTCATCTGCGCACAACCCGTCGCCGGTCATCCACGCGAAGGCTTCGGGGAGGTCGAGATCGAGACGACCTTGGGCATCGTAGGCAAAGCCGAGCGCTACGCCGCCGGCTGCGTTTGCACGGATGAACGGTTCGCCTTGCGAGCGTCGATCCGAAAATCCCACATCGTAGCGTGCGGCCGGAGCCCAGATGCGGTTTTCGTCGCGGCGGAACTTGAGCACGCGCGATTCATGCGGCCAGGCGAACGGCGCGGCCGAATCGAGCCCGAGGTTGCGCATGCCGCCGCGCTCCGCGACGAGCATCTCGCCAATCGACGAGAAGGCGATGTCGGAGACCGGATGGCTGCCGCCGGAGCGCTCATAGTCCTCGGCGGTGCCGAAGAAGCCGGGAAGCTCGAGCTCAAGCCGCACGTCGCTCGTGTCGAACGCGCCGGATTGGTCGATTCCTACCGACCATACCGCGTTGAGCTGCTCCTCAGGGTCGGCTTCCCAGTCGGGGTTGCCGAAACCCTGCGAGGACCAGACCGCATAGTAAAGCCGGGCCTCGCCGAGCGACTCGTCGGTGAACACGCCGAGGCCCCAGACCCGCCGGCGGAAATCGGCGATGTTCCAGCACGCCGGCGTCTCCTCGAACTCGCCGTCGGGGCAATCGGCGATGCGCGCGCGGCTGGCAGGATCGAAGGGCACCGGAGGGCGCGCGCCCGGCGCAATGCGGGCGAGGTCGGTGAACGCCGGCCGGCCCTCCACGCCGTGGTCGTAGCGACCCAACTCGCGGCCATCGTCGGCGTCGAGCCGGTGGATCATGCCGGTCTCCAGGTCCGAGACGAAGAGCTGGTTGCGCAAACGGTCGTAAGCGATGTTGCCGAGCGCGGCGCCCGTGTTCTCGCGACCGTCGAGCGTGATCGTCGTGAAGATCTCGGGTCGCGCCCCAGCGACCGCAACGAGCCGGTAGACCGCGCCGGGGCCGCCTTCGGCGCCCCACTGGCCTGGCATCCAATCGCCGTCCTCAAGGTGCAGCCCGAAGGCGGACGTCGCAGTGAAGTATATTGTGGCGGGTGTCCCCGGTCGGATGGCGACGCCGAAGACCTGCCCTATGTCGCCGGCGTCGATGCGGAACAGCTCCGGCAGCGAGTCGTCCGCCCGGCCGCCGGCAGGCGCGCCGGGGTCGGAGAGGCCGAGCCCGATGGCAGAGGGTCCATCCGTGTCGATGACAAGCCCGCCACCCGGCGCTTCGACGACGCCGGAGAAACGGGTCACGACGGCATCGCCGGGATTGAGCGCCTGCGCCGACGCGCCACCGCACATCGACAGAACAAAGAGAGATGCCGCCGCGATGAACGCGGGCGTCAGACCTGCAGAATGCAGTGCATCCCTGGCCATCTTTCCTCCCCGCGCGAGCAATATAGCACGGACCGGCCGCGGCGACATGCCGAAAGTCGGCGATGCGTTATTGGAATGCTGCGTGCAGCGGCGGGCGTGTGCCGGGCGCTACTCCGCCGGCGCCAGAACCCGCGCCAGCCTCGAGCTGAGGTCGGGGTAAACGGCCTCGCGCAGGCGCGAGTTCGACCGCCGTGCCTCCGCCACGATGTCGTAGAGGTCGGCAAGGCCCTCGAAGACGTTCGGCGGCAGCCCGCAAGCGCCGAAAGCGGTGGCCATCTCGCGCATCTCTCCGGCGAAGCGGTGCGCCTTGCCAAAGGTCGCCGGCATGGAATCGGCGAGCCGCTGGTAGAGCGCCTTCTGGCTCTCCAGCATCTCGGCTTCCAGCACATCCTCCACGCCGTAGGCCGCCGCAGCGGCGGTGAGCTCGATGAACAGGCCTGCCGTGCCTTTGGTCAGAGCAGCATAGCAGAGCTTGAGCGCCGAGGCGTCACCGATGGCGTCGCCGGCCTGACGAACGTCGAGACCAAACGATTTCAGCCGCTCCGCAGGCGCGACCTCCGGTCCCGAGACGTAGAGGCGCGGCGGCTTCCGGTCGGGGCGGGGCGGAGGGCCGACGATGCCGCCGTCGATGACGGCGACGCCTGCGGCGGCAAGCCTTGCGGCGATCCGCTGCATCGTCTGCGGCGCGATGGCGTTGCAGTCGAGATAGGTGAGCCGCCGCCCGCCGCCGGCCGCGACGATCCGCTCCGCAACGTCGATGGCGCGGGCAGGGGGCACGACGGAGAGCAGGACGTCCGCCTCCGCCGCAAGCGTTCGGTCGCTACCGACGTCTTCGACACCGGCCTCCTTAGCCCGTTGCCGGCTGTCTTCGCTGCGCCCTTCAAGATTGGTGATGACGCGCAATCCGTTTCGGGCCAGCACTGCGCCGATCGCCGCGCCCATCTCTCCCGTCGCGACGACCGCGAC
>CAZARE010000069.1:0-20193 GCA_964487455.1 uncultured Propylenella sp. | reverse complement strand
TATACCGACCGCGGCTGGAAGCCGGTCGTGGCGCCGGAGATGGAGTTCTATCTCGTCAAGCCCAACATCGATCCCGACTATCCGCTGGAGCCGCCGATCGGACGCTCGGGCCGGCCGGAGCGCGCGCGTCAGGCCTATTCGATCAGCGCGGTGAACGAGTTCGAGGAGCTGTTCGACGACGTATACGAGTTCTCAGAGGAGCAGGGGCTCGAGATCGATACGCTGGCGCATGAGGACGGCACCGCGCAGATGGAGATTAACCTGCGCCACGGCGATCCCGTCGAGCTCGCCGACCAAGTCTTCCTATTCAAGCGCACGATCCGCGAGGCCGCCCTCAGGCATGAGATGCACGCGACCTTCATGGCCAAGCCCATCGCCACGGAGCCGGGCTCGGCCATGCACATTCACCACTCGGTGGTCGACGCGAAGACCGGGAAGAACATCTTCTCCGAACCGAGCGGCGAGCTGTCGCGCGCCTTCCTTTCCTACATCGCCGGCATGCAGAACTTCCTGCCGCGCGTCATGTGCATGCAGGCGCCCTACGTGAATTCCTATCGGCGCTTCATCCGCTACACGAGCGCCCCGATCAACGTCCGCTGGGGCTACGACAACCGCACGGTCGGATTGCGGGTGCCGCTCTCCGATCCAGAGAACCGCCGCGTCGAGAACCGGATTCCGTCCTCCGACGCCAACCCCTACCTCGCGATCGCCAGCTCGCTCGCCTGCGGCTATCTCGGACTTATCAATGAGCTGGAGCCGGATCGGCCTATCGAGGGCGCCAGCCGGGATCCAAACTTCGCGCTGCCGCGCTCCATCCTCGACGCGGTCCGTCTGCTCGAGGACACGCCCGAGCTCGTCGAGATCTTCGGCGAGACGTTCGTGCGCACCTACCGCGCCATCAAGGAGACCGAGAACGAAACCTTCATGAACGTCATCAGCGCCTGGGAGCGCGAGTACCTGCTTCTGAGCGTCTAGGCCGCCACGAATGGCGCAAGGGCTTTCGCCGTCCTTCTATCGCCTGTCTGTGACAGATGCCCCGACCTTCGCACCGCTCGACGGATCGCGCAGGGCCGACGTCTGTGTTGTCGGCGGCGGCTACACGGGACTCTCCGCCGCCATTCATCTTGCCGAGGCGGGTGCCGATGTTGTGCTGGTCGAAGCTGCGGAGGTAGGCAGCGGCGCGTCCGGCCGGAACGGCGGCCAGATCCACTCGGGCCAGCGCCGCGACGTGTTGTGGCTTGAAAAACGCTTCGGCGCCGAGCGGGCGCGCGAGCTTTGGGACGCGGCGGAAGAGGCAAAGGCGCTGGTGCGCGCGCTGATCGTGCGCTTTGCAATTCCCTGCGATCTCCGCTCTGGCGTCATCGAGACGTTGCACAAGCCCGCGCTGCTCGACGAGGCCGCCGAGCTCGTCGAGGCGCTGAGCGGCCGCTTCGGATACGACCTCGCCGAACTCCTCGACCGGAAGGAAACGGCAGAGGCGACCGGCTCCGAACGCTTCTTCGGCGCGGTGCGGGACCGCGGCGGCGGGCACCTCGATCCGTATCGCCTCGTGCTCGGGTTGGCGCGGGCGGCCGCGGGGCTCGGCGCGAAAATCCACGAGCATACGTCGGCTCTCCAGCTCGCCGCCGGCCCCGTGGTGAAAACGGCGCAGGGCGATATTCGCGCCGACCACGTCATTGTTGCGACGGACGGACGTTCCGGACCGTTGGAGCGCACGACTCGCCGCCGGATGCTTGGCCTCAACAGCTTCGTCGTCGCGACGGAGCCGCTCGGCGCCGACGCCGCCACCATCCTGCCGGGCGGAGAGTCGGCGGCCGACAGCCGCTTCGTGGTCCGCTACTGGCGCAAGACCTCGGACGCACGGCTGGTTTTCGGCGGCGGGGAGACGAGCACCGGCCGCGTTCCCGCCGACGTGCGCTCGTTTGTGCGACCGCATTTGCTCGAGGTCTATCCGCAGCTGGCGAAGGCAACGATCACCCATGGCTGGGGCGGCATCGTCTCCGTGACCGCCCCGCGTCTCCCCTATCTCCGCGAAATCGCCCCGCAGGTCTGGGCGGCGGGCGGCTATTCCGGCCAGGGCGTGGCGCTGGCTCCTTATCTCGGCAAGCTCATGGCCGAGGCGGCGCAGGGCCGCCCTGAGAGGCTCTCCACCTTTGCCTCGCTTCCGATCCCGCCGCTGCCGCTCGCCCAATGGATGCGGCGTCCGCTCGTCACCTTCGCGCTTTGGCGCGGGCGCATGGTCGACCGTCTTTGATGTCGCGTGGAGGACCTCACCGGGCACCGCGGGCGCGAAGCCAAGCCGGGAGCTCGGACACACTTGCCAGGACGGCATCGGCAAGCGGCGCCAGATCCTCCTCCCGGCTATTGCCGCTCAGCACGCCTATTGCGGCGCCTGCGCCTGCGCTCCGCGCCATCTCAAGGTCGTGCAGATTGTCGCCGATCACCGCGATCTCATGCAACGCCACCCCGGCGACTGCCGAGAAGGCATGAACAATGTCCGGCGCCGGCTTCGGCTGGGGGACGGAATCGTAGCCGAAGACGTGGGGAAGAAAGTCTTGCAGCTCGACCGCGGCGAGGGCGGCGCGGGCCGCCGCCGTCCCGTCATTTGTCGCAACCCCCATGGCGTGGCCGGCCAATGCGAGCTTGCCGAGGACCTCGCGAACGCCGGGCAAGAGGACCGACCCGGCGACGCCGTTCGCATAGAAAACCCGGTCGATGCGGCTCACCATCTCCTCGCGGCGCGCGTCGGTGAGCGCCGGAAACCAAAGCCCGGCAAGGTCTCGGGTGTTTCCCGCGGCGAGCACGCTTCCGGAGCCGCATAGCCCGGTTCGCAGGTCCATGCCGCCGGCGGCGAGCATGGCCGCGGCTGCCTCATCGTCGCCTTCGCAGAGATCCAGGCACAGGTCGCGCAGCGCACCCGACCAGCTTGCCTGAAAGTCGAGGAGCGTGCCGTCCTTGTCGAAGAGGAGTCCGCGCATAGGCTTGTCCGCGCCCTAGACTAGGATCGCCGTGGCTAAAGCAGGCACGCGATAGTGCCGCCTGTACCACACTCAGAAGTATTTCGCCTCTGAAACCCTTTGCTGCGCATACCGTAAGCACCCGGCAACATAATGCTGGCATAGTTCAGACCGAGACGGCCGAGGAGATTCGGCCGCCAGGGAATGTGTCAGACGATGTTTCGCAGGCTTCTACGATCGCTTCCGCGTCGCGTTCGCGGCTTCGTGGTCGGACGCTACCGGCCCGAGCTGCATTACATGCGCGGCTCCGGTCCCGCTTGCGCCCGCCGGGCGGCCCAGCACCCGGCCGGCCAGCCCGTTTAGACCGTAGCCCAACCGCGCCACTTCAACTCTAATCGGCCTGTCCGAAAGGCCCGGAAGCCCGGCAGCCGGCGGCTATCGCGCGCTCCGAGAAGAACACAATCTTAACGGACATTCTTGCATCATTGCTATCGTGAAGTGTGTGGCCGGTCACGAGCATCGCTTGCTCTTGCCGGGTTGGAAGAACGCTTGCGCGCAAGAGATCAACTGGTGCCTTCCGTGCTTCCCAGGGACCGCTATGGATGCGTCGTCATCGACGATGACCCCGACGTTTGCCGGCTGATCTCGCATGTCCTTTCCGGGATCGGGGTGTCGAGCCTTGGGCTTCATAGCGCCGGCGCTCTGAAGGATGCCTTGGCGACGACCCACCCGGCGGTCGTGTTCCTCGACATAGCGCTCGGGCGATGGGACGCCATCGACGGCATCCGCATCCTGCAACAGACGCATTTCAAGGGAGCGGTGCAGCTCATAAGCGGCAAGGAGCCTGGGCTGATTGACGCCGTGAAGGAGATCGGCGAGCGGCACGGCCTCAGGATGCTGGAGCCGCTGCAAAAGCCGTTCCGCTTCGCGCACCTCAGACGCATCTTCGAGGGAGCAACGATCAACCTCCCCGACGCCCGGCCGGCCTCGGTGACTTCAGTATCGCCGGGCGCGGCCGGCCGCGGTCCCTCCGCGCAGGTGGATCTCGCCGCAGCCCTGGCATCGCACTGGATCGATGTCGCCTATCAGCCGAAGGTCGACCTCCTGCGGAATCGCGTCGTCGGCGCGGAAGGGCTCGCCCGGCTGAACCATCCGGTGCACGGAAAACTTTCGCCGGCGTCGTTCATTCCGGGCGCGAGCGACACGGCACTTCGCGATCTCACCGAGTTCGTCGTTCACAAGGCGTTTCTCGACTGGGAAGTCCTGGCGCGGGCCGGCTGCAATCTGCGGCTCGCCGTGAACGCGCCCGTCAAGACCCTGCTCGACCCGGACCTGACCGCGATCGTCCGCGAACGGCCGCGGAGCGAAGACTGGCCGGGCCTCGTTCTCGAGATCACTGAGAGCGAGGCCGTGGAGGAGCTTCTGGCCATCGCCGAGGCGGCGACACAGCTTCGCATCTACAATGTGAGCCTGGCGATCGACGATTTCGGATCAGGCTACTCGTCCTTCGCGCGCCTGAGGCAGCTCCCCTTCTCGGAGCTCAAGCTGGACCGGAGCTACGTGCAGAACTGCGCCAGCGATCCCCTGAATGCCGGCATTTGCCGCAGCATCGTGGAGCTGGCGCGGGCCTCCGGCGCGATCAGCGTAGCGGAAGGCGTGGAGACAGAACGTGACCGGACGGCGCTCGCTCGCATGCGCTGCGACGTAGGCCAAGGCTACCATTTTGGACATCCGATGAGCGTCGGCGGGCTCATCGAGCGCTTTCACGCCGACGTCAAGTAGCCACGCGGGGGCGGCGCGGGGCTACTCGCCCGGCCCTGCGAGCAGGAGCGCCTCGCCGACCGAGTGCGTGCAGCCGTGATCCTCAGCGCGGGGAGTATTGGATGGCGCAGTGCTGCGACAGCACCTTGAACAGGGCATCGGTATCCAGCGGCTTGCGCAAGAGCGCCACCGCGCCGCTGCGGCCGGTCGACTCCCGTTCGACGGGGTTGTCCGTCCCGCTCTCGAAGCGCTGTCCGGTGATCATGATGATCGGAATATGCCGCGTCGCCTCCGTGCTCTTCAGGCGCCATAAGAGATAGTGTCCGCCGCCATCCGGCATCACG
The DNA here is from genome assembly GCA_964487455.1 of uncultured Propylenella sp. Classification (GTDB taxonomy): domain Bacteria; phylum Pseudomonadota; class Alphaproteobacteria; order Rhizobiales; family Afifellaceae; genus DASWJZ01. The sequence goes on along the minus strand of CAZARE010000069.1, from coordinate 15,131 downwards.
TAGTCGGCGATGATCGCGTCCGGCCTTTCCCTCACCGCCAAACGGTAGGCTTCGACTCCGTTCGAGGCGATGATGGTTTCGGCGCCGCATTTGCTGAGGCGCCGCGCCAGCGCATTCGAGAGATCCGCGTCGTCGTCGACGATTAGGACCTTGTTGCGCTTCCGGCGGTTCAGCTCGTGCTCGGCTATGCCTGACCGCGCAGCGGCGTCAGCCGCTTCCAGCGCACCCCCGTCAAAATCGAGTAGCTCCGCCATGATCGACCGGATCGTTTCCCACGTCTCATGGTTCTTCGGCACATAGAACGCGCCAAAGGAATCGCAGCGTTGCAGCGTCTCCGCATCCTCGCGGCCGGTGACCATCACCACGTCGAGGGGGGGCCGTTGCGGATCGAGAAGCCACTCGCAAACGCGGAAGCCATCGGCTTCCGGCATGTTGATGTCGAGAATGAGAAGCCGCGGCGGATTGCGCTGCGCCCTGAGGATCGCCTGAAGCCCGTTCTCGGCCGTCTCCACCTCTAGACCGAGCTTCCTGCATCGCACGGAGAGCGCCCGCACGACGGCGGGATCGTCATCCGCGATCAGTATTCTCCGGTTGGGCTCGACTTCGATCTCGCTCGATAGCGGCATGGCGTTCTCCCGCGGTTGAAGAGAAGGGGCGGAGCGGCGCAACTGTCCAAGCGCCGCGTTCAATGCTAGGATCAGGTCGTCTGCGTTGTAGGGCTTCTCGACGAAATAGGTGGCGCCGCTGCGCAGCGCCTTCAGGCGCGCCTGGTCGGCGGAATCGGCGGAGAGAATGATCGCGGGGATGCTCGCGGTGTGCACCGAGCTTTGCAGCCGTTCGAGCATTGCAAAGCCGTCCATGACGGGCATGCGCAGATCGGTCAGGATCAGATCCGGCGCATTGCTCTGGGCAATCGCCAGCCCTTGCTGCCCGTCGAAGGCGACCATCGGCCTGAAGCCGGCATTGCGAAGCCGCAGCTCGATCGCGCGGACAATTTCGCGGTCGTCGTCGACGATCAGGACACTGAGCGCCGACTCACCCGATGGCTCTTGTTGGGCTGGAATTCGCATGATCGGCGCTAATGGAGTCCGGCTGCCTGGCGGTCGAGCGCGTAGGCGCCGCGAATGGCGGCGCTCGGCCCGTCAGGGCATTGCGAAAGCATCCAGGTTCCGGTTGGCCGGAAGCCAATCGTCGGCAGCGTGCCGTCGGGCCGATTGCGGTTGTGTTCCGCGTAGGCGACCTTGATGCGCTCAATGATCTTCTCCCGCTCGCGCTCGTCGCAGGCGAAGCACGCCAGCCAGCTCCTCTCCGCGAGACGAAGCAGAAGGTCATACGAGCGGAGCTGCCGGTTCAGGAACCGCTCGACCTCGGCGAGCGCTGCCGGTTCGGCCGGACCAGCGATCGTGACGGCGGCGATTGAGACGTTCTGGAATCCGTGGCGCGATGTCTTGAGGAAATCGAAATGGAGGGGGATCAGCCGGTTCGCGTCGAAAATGGGGAGCGTGAAGGCGAATGTGCTGCCTTTCTGCGGCTCGCTCTCGACCGAAAGCGTGCCGAAGTTCACCCGCACCAGCTCGCGTACGATGTGGAGTCCGAGGCCGAAGCCATGCATCCCTTCGACCTGGCTGCTCTCGATCTGCTGAAACCGGTCGAAAATGATCTTGACGTTCTCGGGTGCGATGCCGGGGCCGTTGTCGGTCACGCCGATGGCGACGGCGCCCGCGTCGGAATCGTGACGCGCCCGAACCCCGATCTTTCCCCCCTCGCCGGTGAACTTGGAAGCGTTGGTGACCAGATTGACGAGGATGCGGCCAACGCTTTCCGCGTCGGCGAACACATTGGGAAGCTCTCCCTCGATGCGAAGCTCGATCTCGGCGCCGCGGCTCCCCGCCTGCTGCTCAAGCGTCGGCCAAGCCTGCTCGATGAGCGCCGCCGGCGCATGCTCCTGCCGCTTCACGCCGATGAGATCGGACTCCAGCCGACTCGCATCGAGAATGGCATCGACCATCTGGCTCAGCTGGTCGACGCGCGTCAGAATGATCTGGAGGAACTCCGCCTGCTCCTCCGCAACTTCGCCGGCAAGACCCTCAGCGATGATAGATGAGAACTCCTTGATGACCGTCAGCGGCGAGCGGAAGTCGTGGCAGGCATTGTCGACGAAGCGATGGTTGGCGTCGCGCAGGGAATTGAGCCGCGCCAACTCGGCCGACAGCGCGTCGATCTTGTGGCGCGCTTTCGCAAGGCCATTGTTGTGCACAAGCGCATGGCGGATGGAGCGCTCCAGGATTCCTGCCGTGATCTCCTCCATCGGAATGCAATCCGCTGCGCCCGCCTCTACGGCTCTGAGGTCGAAATGGGCGTTGCAATTCTGAGCAAGCACGATGGTGGGTCGGCGACTGCCAAGGTCGATGATTGAGCGCACGAACTCCACCGCGTCGTTTTCTCCCTGGTTGACGGCGAGAAGATAGACGTCGTGCTCGTCCTGGCGCATGATTTCAGCCGCCCGAGCTGGGTCGCTCACGTCCTCGCAGTGACAGCGATGGCCAAAGATCTCCTCGAGCAGAGCCGCCGTGGTCTCAGCCGCGTGCGCGTCGCTTTCGATGAGCAGAATGCGCAGGCTCGGATCGGCCGAGGGCTGCGGCTGGCCGGCCTCCGGTATCTGGACCGCTTTGGTGGGAGCCTCGCGGCCGGCGAGCGGCGTTTCGTACTCGAGGCGGGATTGCTCGACGCGTGACATCGGGGCTCGCTTCCCTCCAGTGCGGCGACCGGGAGTCGCCTGCGGCCGGAACGCCCGCAAACCCCTGTTCCAGCCCGCAAGACCAGTACAACGGCGAATTCCTAATTTTCAGTGTACGGTTGTATGATAAAGACGAAAACACGTGAAGGTAGTCGAAAGTGTTGAAGAGTTCTTAAGTCGGCGGGTGCGCACGCGCCGTGCCCGATTTGCGTCAAATCAACGTCACTCAGGCTCGCAATGGCGGTAGAAGGCGTTGCTCGCCCGCAGCCTTAGGACCCCACCCTATGGAATCCCACCCGAGCCTCACCCCAACGCTCAGCGGCGCGAGGATGCAACTCGACGCCGCCGGGGCGTGGACCGCCGCCCATGCCGACCGGGCCGATCGCCTAGTCGAGGAGATGAAACGGCAGTCGACACACGTGCGCAGGCTGGTTGTCGACCTCGCCGGAATCGAGGCGCTTGACACGTTTGGAGCCTGGCTCTTGGAGCGGCTGCTGCGCGACTGTGTCGGGCGCGGACAGGAGGCCGAGCTTGCCGGACTGCCGGAGCGCTATCGCGGCCTCGTCGACGAGGTGCACGTCGTCAACCGCGGACCGTTCGAGGGGCAAGAGAAGCGCACTCTCGCGGCGTCGACGCTGGACGCCGTCAGCCGCGGCCTGGCCGCTCTGCAAACCGAGGCGCTTGCGTTCGTCGCGATGCTGGGTGGTGTCGGCGCCGCACTTGCCCGGGTTGCGGTCAGCCCCAGAAGCTTCCGCCTCGCCTCGGCCGTCCACCATCTCGATCGCGTCGGCTGGCAGGCGGTTGGGATCGTTCTCCTCATCACGTTCCTGATCGGCGGCATCATCGCGCAGCAGGGCATCTTTCACTTCCGCAGGTTCGGCGCCGACGACTATGTGGTCGACCTCGTGGGCATTCTGGTGCTGCGCGAGATCGGCGTGCTGATCGTCGCGATCATGGTGGCCGGGCGCTCCGGCAGCTCCTACACGGCCGAGCTCGGCTCCATGAAGATGCGAGAGGAGATCGATGCGCTCAGAACCATGGGCCTCGATCCGATCGATATCCTCATCCTGCCCCGCGTGATGGCGCTGGTCCTGGCGCTGCCCATCCTCGCTTTCCTGGGCTCGATGGCCGCGCTCTGCGGCGGCGGGCTGGTGGCCTGGCTCTATGGCGGCATGAGCCCGGAGGTCTTTATCGCGCGGCTGAAGGATGCGATCTCCGTCACGCACTTCCAGGTGGGCATGATCAAGGCGCCGTTCATGGCCTTGGTGATCGGCGTGGTGGCGTCGGTCGAAGGCCTGCGCGTCAAGGGAAGCGCGGAGTCGCTCGGCCTCAAGACAACGACATCGGTGGTGAAGTCGATATTCCTGGTCTTCGTGCTCGACGGCCTCTTCGCCGTGTTCTTCGCATCGATCGGGATGTAACGCGTGGATCGTTCGGCGAAAGACATCGTGATCGCCGTCAGCGACCTGGTGGTCGGCTTCCGGCGCAAAATCGTGCTCGATCACCTGTCGCTTACCGTGCGGCGTGGCGAGATTCTGGGGCTTGTGGGCGGCTCGGGGAGCGGAAAATCCGTGCTGATGCGCACTATCATCGGGCTCATCCCTAAGCGCGCGGGCCGGATCGAGGTGTTCGGCGTCGACCTCGACCGCGCCAACGAGCAGGAGCGCCGCGCGATCGAACGGCGCTGGGGCGTCCTCTATCAGCAGGGTGCGCTGTTCTCTTCGCTCACCGTGCGTCAGAACGTCGAGTTTCCCATGCGGGAGTATCTCGATCTTTCCGATAGGCTCATGGCCGAGGTGGCCATGGCGAAGCTCGAGATGGTCGGCCTCAATGCGGAAGACGCGGACAAGTTTCCCGCCGAGCTGTCCGGCGGCATGACCAAAAGGGTAGCGCTGGCGCGAGCGCTGGCGCTCGATCCCGAGATCGTGTTCCTCGACGAGCCGACGTCGGGCCTGGATCCGATAACCGCCGGCGACTTCGATTCGCTTATTCTAACCCTACAGCAGACGCTGGGGCTCACAGTGTTCATGGTCACGCACGATCTCGACACGCTGAGGACGGCCTGCGACCGTATCGCAGCGCTAGCCGACGGAAGGATCGTCGCCGACGGATCGATGGCAGCCATGCTCCAATCCGAGCATCCCTGGGTACGAGCGTATTTTGGCGGCGAGCGCGCTCTGCGCGACGCAGCGCCGGAACGAGCAACGAAGGTGCAATAATGGAAATCAGGGCGCGCTACGTCCTAGTAGGGCTCTTCTCGCTGGCGGTGATCATCGCCGGTTTCGGCTTCGTCTATTGGCTCAACACCGTGGGCGGACTGGGCGAGCGGGCGAGCTACCGCGTCCGTTTCGAGAGCCCGGTGTCTGGTCTGCTGCTTGGCTCCGCCGTGCAGTTCAACGGCATCCGCGTCGGTGAAGTGACGGACCTTCGGCTCGATCCGGCGGCGCCCAGTCAGGTGGTCGTGACGATCTCGGTCACCGCCGACACGCCGGTGCGCAGCGACACCCAGGTCGGGCTGGCGTTCGGCGGCCTGACGGGTGTGCCGGAGATCGCGTTGACCGGCGGCTCGCCGGACGCGCCGACGGTGCAAGTTGGCGAGGAACCGCCGCTGCTCATTGCCGGCACCAGTGCGACCCTGGGCTGGACGGACGCCGCGCGCGTGGCGTTCGCGCGCATCGATCAGATGCTCTCCGACAACTCGGAGGCGCTGAAGAATACGCTTGCCAACCTCGACACCTTCTCCGAGGCGTTGGCGCAGAATTCCGAGAGGGTCGACGGCATCTTCGCGGGCCTGGAACGACTGACGGGGGGAGAAGGGGGACGCTCCGCCGCGGTCTTCTACGGTCTGACCGCGCCGGCGGCGCCGGTTGCCGAGGTCCCCGACACGCAGCTCGTAGTGACGCTGCCAAGCTCGCTCCTGGCTCTTGAGACGACGCAATTGCTCATCGAATCCGACGGCGGCGAGACCAGAAGCATCGACGACGCGCAATGGAGCGATGCGCTGCCAAGGCTCGTTCAGTCGACCGTGATCCGGAGCTTTGAGAACGCGGGCTACCCGCGCGTCGGCAGCGAGATGCAGGGTATGGCGGCCGACTACACGCTCATGATCGACATTCGCCGCTTCCGCGTCACGACGGCTCCCGACCGGGTGGCCGAGATCGACCTGACGGCGAAGATCATGGACACTGCGGGCCAGCTTGCGGCTGCGCGGCGCTTCCAGGCGACTGCGCCGGCCGCCGCGCTGGGGGCGGCCGATGCCGCGCGGGCGCTCGACGCAGCGTTCGCAGATGTCGTTGTCGAGCTTGTGCCGTGGACGCTCGCCACGATGGCAGAGCTCGGCGGCTAACCGCTCAGCCGTATCTTCTGGGGCGATTGGCCGAGCCTGTTCGTCAGGGTCGACGTCAGGTGCTGTTGCGATGAGAAGCCGCAAAGCAAGGCAACTTCCGAGATCGGCGTCCGCGTATTCCTCAGCAGGTCGCGCGCGCGTTGAACGCGCTTCTCCATGACGTATCGGTAGGGGGACAAGCCGGTCCGCGCCTTCATGCCGTCGAACACGACGCGCAGCGGAACGTTGGCTGCCTTCGCCAGATCGGCGCAGGTCACGTCACTGCCGAGCCCGGCATCGATGAACTCGCATATCGCGCGGAACTCCCGGTCGGACAGGCCGTTTCGCCGCTCGCTCCGCAGCACGCTCAGACTTCTCAGCGTCTCCGAGTAGACCAGTGCGCCCAGGGATTGAATCTCGAAGCGCGACAGCCGTTCGCCGGATCTCAACCGGCAGCGCGCAAACTTTGCCAGCGTGGCGATGGTATGGTGCTGGATGTTGTTGCGGCTGCCGCTGCGGCGCGTCGCACCCAGGTTGATATCGTCGAAGGTTCGCTGGAACGAAGGCGAGTAACTGAACGCGATGAAGCCGTGCCGAACGTCATGCGCACGCACCCGGACGTTGCCGCCCCGCGGGTGAAACGCCGAGCTCTGCGCGGCGAACAACAAGGGCCGTTCCGTGTCGTCCTCGAACTTCGTATCCGTCCAGATGTCGCCGAACAACAGGCAGATCACGTCGGCCTCGTTTGCGAACTCCAGCGCGTATGCCCTCGAGCCGGCAATGCAATAGCCGATGCCGTCTGCATCCCCCCGTTGCTTGAACTGCTCGAGACCGAAGAACCGGTCGTCCGGGACACCCCGGCCTGTAGCCAGCGTCACCGCAACATCCTCCACTCCGCGGCGCCTTGCGCGGTCATACAGCCATCCGCAGGCCGGCATCCGTCCCAAAAACAATCACAGCGTGCCGAAGACGCGCAGCCGCGCGACCGGTTTCCCGGCCTCCCCCACATGGCCGGCCATTCAACCATGATTTCCGCTTCCTCTCAACGAGTTGCAATCGAGGTGCGCAGCGCCCGCCTAGTGCGAACTTGTAAACGAGCAGGAATCTGAAAGACTGCTTTTCCCTAACGGAGGCACCGATAAGCAGCCGCGGGCCATGCTGCCTGCGCAGGGGGTGAAACGTATTGAGAGGACGCCGTCATGGCCAAGATCGCCCGTCGCTCGCCAGTTCCGGCGAAAGCAGGCAAATTCGACCAGACCTATGACATCGTGGTCGTTGGCGGCGGAGGCGTTGGCTTCGCTAGCGCCCTTTTCTCCCGTTGGCTCGGCAACAAGGTCGTTGTGCTGGAGAAGGCCCCGGACGTCGGCGGCACGACCCAGAAGGCGGCGTTCTGGTACTGGGTGCCGAACAACAAAGCGATGCGCGCCCTCGGAATCGAGGACAAGAAAGAAGACTGCATAAGATACATGGCGCGGCTCTCGCGCCCCGAGGCGTACGATCCAGAGGACAGCCGCTTCGGGATGACGAAGTGGGAGTACGACCTGTGCGCGGCGATCTACGACAACGCCTCCAAGGCGACGGAGCTGCTCGCAAAGAAGGGGGCGCTTGAGTACCGGCACTGTGCGCCGGTTCCCGATTATTGGGCGGAGCTGCCCGAGGACAAGGCCCCGACCGGACGCGTGCTGGTTCCGCTGGAGGCGGCGGAGTCCATGTCGGATGGCGGCAAGGTCGCCATCCGCAAGATGTCGGAAGTGGCCGCCCGCGACGGCGTCGAGGTCAAGACCAACCACCGTGTCCAGCGTGTCGTCCTCAACTCTGCCGGCCGCGTCGTCGGCGTCGAGGCGGATACGGGTCGCGGAACGGTTCGCTTCAAGGCGCGCAAGGCCGTGGTCTTCGCCAGCGGCGGCTTCACCCACGACAAAGAGCTGCGCAAGAATTTCCTCAGCGCGCCGGTTCTAGGAGGCTGCGCAGCCCTGACCAACGAGGGCGATTTCGTGCATATCGGCTCGGCGCTCGGGGCGGAGCTGCGCAACATGAACTATTCGTGGATGTGCCCGATCGTCCTGGAGAAGGCGCTGAAGAACGATCCCAACCTGATCGGCACGTTCTCGCCCTCCGGCGACTCCATGATCTACGTCGACCGCAACGGCAACCGCGTCACCAATGAGAAGCTCGCCTACAACGAATCGGCGCAGGCCTTCTTCAAATGGGATCCGACGCGGTCTGAATACCCGAACCTTGTCCTGATCGCGATCTGGGATCAGCGCAGCCAGGATCACTCGGCAAGCGAGGAGTACGGTCGGTTCATCGTTCCGCAGGGCGCCGACGACTCGCACGTGATCAAAGGAAAGACGCTCGGCGAACTGAGCGCAAATATCGGCAAGCGACTCAAGAAGTACTCGTCGCAGATAGGCGGGATGCAGATAGCGGCCGGTTTCCTCGACAATCTCAGGGCGACGATTGAGCGCTACAACGGGTTCGCGCGGAACGGCAAGGATCTCGACTTCTACCGTGGGGAGCGTCAGGTCGAGCTGCTGTTCAACGGTCCCGCCGCCGAGACGCCGGCCGGTCCCAATCCGACCATGTATCCGATCAGCGAGAACGGCCCCTATTACGCGGCGCTGCTGACCGGCGGAAATCTCGACACCAAAGGAGGGCCGGCGACCAACCCCAAAGGCCAGGTGCTCGACCGAATGGGCAAGCCGATCCCCGGTCTTTACGGTGCCGGAAACTGCGTCGCCTCTGCCTCGGCACGCGCCTATTGGGCGGGCGGCGCCACGCTTGGGCCTTTCATGGCGCTTGCCTATCTCGCGGCGAACGCGGCCCACAAAGAAAGGCCGCGATAACGGCGATGTGTCTCAGCACGCGACGTGCTTGCTATAGAGGGAGGAAGACGGATGGCACTGACCAAGGAGACGATGACCGACGAGCAACGCAAGTCGGTCGCGGTGGAGTATCTGAAGGCGTTCGACAAGGGCGGAGTGACGTCCGACGGCGGGTCCATTCTCGATCTCTTCGCGGACGACGCGCAGGTCTACTTCCCGAAATGGGGCATCGCCAGCGGAAAGGATCAGATCGGCAAGCTGTTCGGCGATGTCGGCGGGACGCTCAAGTCGATTGTCCACGACTACTCCCACTTCAACTGGGTCTTCTCCGGCAGCGACTTCGTCGTCTGTGAGGGCACGAGCCACGGCGAGCATCAGGACGGACCCTGGCGGGCGGACGTTCCGGAATGGGGAGCCGGCCGCTGGTGCGACGTCTTCGAGATCCGCGACTGGAAGATCCAGCGCTGTTTCATCTACCTCGACCCGGACTACGCGGGGAAGGACGTGGCCCGCTATCCTTGGCTGAAGGGCAAGAAGAAGTAGGTCTTCGAACTCGAAACGCGATCCACCGAGGTCGCAAGGGAGGAAAGTATGAGCTTTAGATCTGGAACGCTCCGCTCCGCTGCCGTGGCGCTAACGTGTGCGGCATCTTTGTCGCTGTCGTCCGCTGCGTCTCAAGCGGCGACATCCGAGGAGCTGCTGTTGAAGTCGCTGGGTGGGACGGAGAACGTCGGTCCGGTCGTCGCTGAAAGCTTCCGGCGTTTTGCGGAAGGCTTGACCCCCGAGCAGCGGGATCTGGCGCTTCAGTGCTGGAAGGACTCCATTTGCGAGACCGGCACCGGAGGCGATGTCACCGTGGCGCTGGCGGATGGCTTCGGCGAGAACGTGTGGCGCCAAGTGACCAAGATGGAATTCATCATCGAGGCGCTCACTTATCCGGAGATCGGCAAGATCATCTACACGTCGGGCCGCAACGACCCGACCAAGGCAATCTCCGACCTGCGCAGCCTGATTGCGCAGCAGGTGGACGTCATCGTCGTTTTTGCCGACGCCAGCACCGCGCTGCTGCCGACCATCCAGGAAGCAACCGAGGCTGGGGCACTGGTCGTTCTGCACAACGGCACCTACGTCGGCGGCGAGCCGGGCGTCGACTATCTGACGACCGTCTCGGAGAACCTCTGTGATCTCGGCACCGGAATGATCCAAGCCGTCGCCGAGAACGCCGGCGAGAGCGACGATATCGGCATCGTCCAGCTGGGTGGTACGCCCGGCAACGGTCTAAGCGCCGCATGGCAGGCGTGCTCCGACGAGGAGATGGCACGGCAGGGCAACATGAACCTGATCGGCAAGGCCGACACCAACTGGACGCAGGAAGGGACGTTCCAAGCGGTGTCTGGCTTCCTTGCCCAGGACGCCGACGTGGACGGCATCGTCTACGAGTATTCCGACGGCTTCCGCGGCGGCCTTCGCGCATACCAGGAAGCCGGAAAGGAACCCGACGTCGTGGTGGCTCTGCGCACCGACGAGCAGGGCCTGTTCTGCGACTGGGAAGACGTGAATGATCCAAACTTCAAGATCTTCTTCGCGTCCGGACATAACTTCCAGTCTGGCGTCGCCCTGACCGCAGGCATGATGAAGCTCGCGGGCCAGGACATCCCCACGGTGGTCGACATTCCCTTCAAGTTCCGTCAGGTGGAAGAGGGCATGTGCAATCGCGAGCTTCCGCTCGACGCTTCGGTCTCGACCCGGATTGACGGCGAGATGCTGAAGACGATGTTCACGCAATAGAGCCGCAAACCATACTATCATGGGACGGGCGCGGAATCGCTTCCGCGCCCGTCCTGACGCCAGAGCCAGGAGCCGGTCCGATGACCGCCCCTTCCCTAAAGCTGACCGGAATCTCGAAGAGCTACCCGGGCGTCCAGGCGCTAAACCAAGTCAGCCTTGAATGCCGGCCCGGGGAAGTTCACGCGGTCGTGGGCGAAAACGGATCGGGCAAGACCACTCTTTTGGGCATCGCCAGCGGGGCCGTGGCGCCCGACCAGGGGCAAGTCGAGATCAGCGGCCGGCCGCTGCTCAGGGCCGATCCCTTGCTCGCCCGGCAGCTCGGCCTTGCCACCGTTTACCAGGACGACTCGCTGGTGCGCGAGCTGACCGTCGCCGATAATCTCTTCCTGGCGGCGGTCGATGCGCCGCTCTCGCTCGCCTCCTCCCGCCGCTACGCAGAGAAGCTGCTTCAGCCATACGATCTCGACATATCTCCGGACACGCTCGTCGGCGAGCTGTCGCCCGCGCAACGCCAGTTTCTCGAGATCGTCAAGGCGCTGAGCTCAAACCCCAGGGTGCTGCTCCTCGACGAGCCGACCTCGAGCCTGGATCTCGCCGGGGTGGAGAGGCTCACCCGCATCGTCCGGCGGGTCGCCGGCGAAGGCACGGCCGTCGTCTATGTCAGCCACCGGCTTCCGGAAGTCCTGGCGCTCGCCGACCGGGTCACGATCCTCCGCGACGGCGAGGGACAGGGGACCTACGAGGTCAACGAAGCCCTCTCGGAGAGCGATCTGATCGCCCTCATGGTCGGCCGGCCGATCGAGGCCGAACAGGTCGATCGCGCCGCGGCCGACCACCGCGCCGCCCTGTGGGCGACGAGGCTCAGCGGCGCCCGGTTTCAGGATTTCACCTTCCATGTCAATCACGGCGAGATCCTCGGATTCGCGGGCGCCGAGGGCAACGGCCAAAGGGACGTCATTCGCGCGCTGGGCGGCCTCGAGGAAGCGACCGGCTACATAGCGTCCGCCGGGCGGCCCGTGCGGACGGGAAGCCCGGTCGATGCCTTGGCGGCCGGCATCCTCTCGCTGAGCGCCGACCGCTCGCAGGAATCCATCTTTCCCCCGCTCGGCGTGCGCGAGAACATGACCGTCCAGGTGCTGGAGCGGTTCGCCATCGGCGGATTTGTTTCCGCGCAGAAGGAACGCGAGCGAGCGGCTGCGCTCGTCGAGGAGCTGGGCATCGTCACCTCGGCGCTCGACAAGCCGATCAGCGGCCTTTCCGGCGGGAACCAGCAGAAGACCGTGCTGGCGCGAAGCTTCCTAAGCAATGCCACCACTATTCTCATCGACGAGCCCACGCAGGGCGTCGACGCGAATGCCCGTTTTGACATCTACCGCGCCATCCGCGCGAAGGCGGAGGACGGCGTCGCCTGCATTGTCAACTCGTCCGACGCGCTTGAGCTCGCCTCGTTGTGCGACCGGGTCTTGGTCTTTTCGCGCGGGCGCGTGATCCGGACGCTCACCGGCGCGGACATCACCGAGGAGGGCATCGTCTCTTCCTTTCTGCGGTCCACGGAAGTGGCCGCCTCGGCTCAGTCGAAGGCGACCGACGGTCGGTCCAAGGCGTGGCTCTCGTTCGCCGATCTGCGCAGGATCGTGAGCGGAGGCAGCAGCCGGTGGTGGGTCCCTCTGATGTTCCTCGCGCTGCTGATCCTCGCCGTTGGCGGCTACGCGGCGCTACAGTCCGATGTGTTTCTCACGCCCATCAACATCCGCCACATCCTCCTTGCCGCCGCGCCGCTCGCCCTGGTCACGCTGGCGCAGTTCAATGTCCTGATGGTGCGGGGTTTCGACATCTCGGTGGGGGCGCTCATGAGCCTGGTCGTGGTGCTGGCCTCGTTCATCATCGCCGCAGGCATGGGGCCGTCTCAACTCACCTTGGGCGTGCTCGCCTGCCTGCTGGTCGGTGCCGTCGTGGGCCTCTCCAATGGCGTGCTCGTCCGCTACGTGGGCATCAACTCCGTGATTACGACGATCGCCATGCTGAGTGTCCTTCAGGGTTTCGCCCTGCTTGGGCGGCCGTCGCCTTTCGGCATGATCAGCACGGAATTCACGGATATCATGAAGACGCGGGCTGGCTTTGCGCCGATCGCCTTCTTCGTGATCCTCGCCGCCGCCGCGGCCGGCGACGCGTGGCTCTACTTCACCCGCAGCGGTCTCAGGCTGCGCGCCGTGGGCTTTCGCGAGGAGGCGGCGAAGCGGAACGGCGTGCGGATCGATTTCGTCCATATACGCGCCTTCCTGCTCTCCAGCGTGCTGGCGGTGCTGGCCGGGTTCTTCCTTTCCTCCGAGGTCGGGTTCGGTCACCCGACCGTCGGTTCAAGCTACACGCTGACCAGCATTGCAGCGGCAGTTCTCGGCGGTGCCGCCTTGAGCGGCGGGCGCGGCTCCTTCGTCGGCGCGGTGCTGGGTGCGCTGTTCTTCACGCTGACGGTGAACATCATCACCTTGCTTGGCCTCAACACCGGCGCGGGGATCATCATCAGCGGCGCGCTGACCCTGCTCGCGGTGATGCTCTATTCCGGATGGCAACCCGTCGGCCGCATCTGGGCGCGTATCACCGCCTTCTTCCGGCGGCCCTTTACCGCCGCGCAAACGTCATGAGCACGCCGGCCAACACGAAGCTTCCCGGCAATGTCGCGGCAGGCGGGACCGTGCGGCCGACGGTTCAGATGCGCTTTCTGGCGATCTGGCTGGCGTTCGCCGCGCTCATTGCAGTCAGCGCCGTCATCGCCCCGCGCAGCCTGCTGCCCGCCACGTTCCTCGCGATCCTTCCGCTCGCGGCGTTCCTGGCGATTGCTGCGATGGGAGAAGCCATCGTCCTGATGTCGCGCGGCATCGACCTGTCCATCCCCGCGATCGTCACCCTGTCATCCACGATCATCCTCGGCTTCTCCCGCGGGCGCGACGAGGACATGATGTTCGCCATCGCCGCGGCATTGCTTTTCGCGGTCGGTGTCGGGCTCATCAATGGGCTCTTGGTGGCCGCCCTGCGGCTGAACGCGCTGATCGTCACGCTGGCGGTCGGCGCCATGACCTCGGGCGCGACGCTATGGTATCGCGAGAGCCTGCCGGCTGAGTCGCGGGTACCGCCGGCGCTCGCCGATTGGGGAGGGTCGCGCGTCCTGGGGCTGAACGTGTCGGTCTGGGTCGCCGCGCTGCTCGTTGCGGTCCTCACGGTCGTGCTGCGCAAGTCGACGATCGGAAGACGGTTCTCGGCGATCGGCGCCAATCCGCGCGCGGCCTGGGTCGCCGGCGTCAACGTCGCCGTCTATCAAGTGGCGGCCTTTGCCACCGCCGGCCTTCTCTACGGCGTGGTCGGCATCCTGCTCTCGGCGTTCATCCGCAATCCCACGCTCTTGGTCGGGGATCCCTACCTGCTGGCGCCGATCGCCGCTGCGGTGTTGGGCGGAACCGCCATCACCGGCGGCATCGGCAGCATGGCGGCGGTCGCGGGCGCGGCTCTGTTCCTCACGCATCTGGGCCAGCTGCTCAAGATTCTCGGGCTGTCGACGGCCCTCCAGCTGATCATCATGGGCGTGGCGATCGCGTTGGGCATGGCGCTGGCGGAATGGGACCGGCTGCGCTTCTATCTCCGCAAGCTGGCGCGACAAGGCTAGCTATTCCTCGCAACACCGCTTGATATCGGCGCCTCAGTGCCATAACATGAAACATGAACCATATTTCATGTTCGCCGGCCAGCGCCGTCGGAGCGCTTAGGAAACTCGGCTAACCGGCGACTTATCGGGAGGAAAGAGATGAAGCAGATCACCCTTGTCTTGGGGCTCTCGGCTGCGCTCGTCGCCTCGGGCGCATTGGCCGAAGATATCAGGATCGCGCATGTCTACGGAAAGACCGGCGCGCTGGAGGCGTATGCGAAGCAGAGCCATACCGGTCTGATGATGGGCCTCGAATACGCCACCGACGGCACCATGGAGATCGACGGCAACAAGATCGTCGTCATCGAGAAGGACACACAGCTGAAGCCCGACGTCGGCAAGGCATTGCTGGCGGAAGCCTACGGCGACGACGATGCCGTCATCGCGGTCGGACCGGTCTCCTCGGGCGTGGCGCTGGCCATGCTCCCGGTCGCCGAGGAATACCAAAGGATCCTGATCGTCGAGCCGGCAGTCGCCGACTCGATTACTGGCGAGAACTGGAACCGGTACATCTTCCGCACCGGGCGCAACTCCTCGCAGGACGCCATCTCCAATGCGGTCGCGCTTGGTCAGGAAGGGGTCAAGATCGCCACCCTGGCGCAAGACTACGCGTTTGGGCGCGACGGGGTCGCCGCTTTCAAGGAAGCGCTTGCCGGGACCGGCGGCGAGCTGGTCTTCGAGGAATACGCTCCAACCGACACGCAGGATTTCACGGCGCACGCCGAACGCCTGTTCAATGCGCTGAAGGACGAGGAAGGA
>CAZARE010000068.1:0-8259 GCA_964487455.1 uncultured Propylenella sp. | reverse complement strand
CGCATGCTTTTCGAGACAACCGGCGCCGATGATTCGGCCCCCCGCGCAGTGCTGAACGCCGACGAGCTGATTGCCGTGCAGAAGCTTGTCCGCCGCATGCCGGTGGGCGACTCGGTCGTGGAGGCGATCCTGAACCTCGTGCGCTCGCTCAGGCCGGACGGGGCCAGCGCCAACATCACCGACCAAATCGCCTGGGGACCAGGTCCGCGCGCCAGCCAAGCGCTGATGCTGACGGTGCGCGCCCGCGCATTGCTCGACGGGCGCTATGCACCGTCGCTTGACGACGTCGAGATTCTGGCGATTCCGGTCCTGCAGCACCGCATGGCGGTGACCTTCGCAGCGCGGGCGGACGGGGTCGGCGTGCGCGACCTGATCGCAGGCGCATTGAAAGCCGCGCTCTAGCCGATGGCAGCTCCCCTGCCGGAAAGCGCGCGCTCCCGCGTCGAGACGGCGCGAGCCCTCGCGGCGCGCCTGCCGGAGCTTCTGGTGGCGGCGAAGCGGATCGCCGCCAACGTGCTTCTGGGAGTCCACGGCAGGCGCCATCCCGGCCCAGGCGAAACGTTCTGGCAGTTCCGATCCTACGTCGCCGGCGAGCCAGCACGGCAGATCGATTGGCGACGTTCGGCGCGCGACGACCGCCATCTGTTCGTCCGCGAACGCGAATGGGAGGCATCGCAGACCGTCTGGCTGTGGGCCGACCTGTCGCCTTCCATGGATTTCCACTCGCGGCTGTCGAGCGTCACCAAGCTCGATCGCGCGGTGATCCTGGTGCTCGCGTTGGCGGAGATGCTGGGGCGAGGGGGCGAACGCATCGGGATGCCCGGACTCGCGGAGCCGCGCATCGGGCGCGACGCCGCGGACCGCCTGGCCGAGGTCCTGACGCGCGCGCCGGTGACCCAGGAATGGCCCGATCTCGACCGGGTCCGCCGCTTCTCCGATGTTGTCGTGATCGGCGACTTCCTGGCCGAAGCGGAGACGACCCGCGACCGTCTTCGCCGACTTGCCGGCCGTGGCGCGGGCGTACACCTACTGCAGGTCTTCGATCCAGCCGAAGAGACTTTTCCCTATGAAGGTCGCCTGGAATTCCGCGATCCGGAGAGCGGCGCCACCTGGCTCACGGAACGCGCCGGAGGCTTACGCGAGGGCTACCACCAACGGCTCGCGATGCATCGCATGCTCATTGAGAGCTACGCGCGGCAGGCAGGCTTTTCCTTCTCGGTGCACCACACCGATCGTCCCGCCTCGGAAGGCCTGCTCTTCCTCCAGGCGCGGCTATCGGGCGCCGTGCCAAGCAATGTCCACGCCGGCCGTGGCGATGGCCCGGCGAAGGAGCGTCCGGCGGCATGATCGGCTCGCTCGGCTTCCTCTCACCGTGGATGCTAGTGGCACTCGCCGCCCTGCCGCTCATATGGCTCATTCTCAGGCTGACGCCGCCCAGGCCGCGGCTGGTGCCGTTTCCGCCCACACGGCTGCTCCTGGAACTGGAGGACAAGGAACGCACGCCGGCGCGCACACCATGGTGGCTGACGCTGATCCGGCTTGCCCTGGTTGCGCTTCTCATGGTGGCACTGACCGAGCCGGTGCTGCGGCCCGACTCGCGGCTAACGACAGGTGACGGGCCGCTCCTCATCGTCTTCGACAACGGCTGGGACACGGCGCCCGACTTCGCCGACCGGGTGGCGGCGGCGGAAGCCACCATCGCGGAGGCCGGGCGCGCCAGCCGGCCAGTCTCCTTCGTCGCCACGGCAGAGCCGCGCGCGGAGAACCTGACGGCCGAGACCGCGGCGGCAGCCGCGCGACGCCTCGCGGCGGTCGTGCCCCGGCCGTACCTGCCGAACCGCCGAGCTTTGGCGGAGAGGCTGAGCGAGGCGTTCAGCGAGAACTCCGTGGAAGTCTTCTGGGTGGCGGGCGCTCTCGACGGTGGCGACGCCGCCGCCTTCGCCGATACGCTGGAAGAGATCGCCATCGGCAGCGTCGCGCTGCAATCGGAACGGCCGCTCTCTATCATGCGCACGCCGGAGAACCGCGCCGAAGGCGTACATGTTCCGATCATCCGGACGGCCGGCGGCGGCCGCGTCGAGGTCGCCGGCTTCGACCAGGAGGGCCGGCGCGTCCTGGCAGGTTCCGCGGCGCTCGACGGGAACGGCGAGGGTGTCGCGGAGATCGCCCTTCCGGCCGAGATCCGCAATGCGCTCACCCGCCTTGCGATCGTCGGCGAGGAAAGTGCCGGCGCCGTGCAGCTCCTGGACGGACGCTGGCAGCGAAAGGCGGTCGGTCTCATCGCCGGCGAAAGCGCCGCGGCCTCGCAAGCTCTGCTCGAGCCGCTGACCTACGTCCAGCGCGCGCTTGCCCCGACCACCGACCTCCAGACCTCCGACGCGCCAAGCACCAGCGAAGCCGTGATGGCGCTGATCCGACGGGGCGCCTCGATCATCGTCCTGACCGAGACCGGGACTCTGCCGCCAGACACTACAAGAGCCCTGACCGAGTGGGTGGAAGAAGGCGGCACGCTCCTGCGCTTCGCTAGCCCTAACCTTGCCGCGACCACCGTCGACGAGCTCCTCCCGGTGCGGCTGCGCCAAGGCGAGCGCTCGCTCGGTGGATCGCTCTCCTGGGAGGAGCCGCAGCTGATCGGCGATTTCCCCGCCTCGGGTCCGTTCGGCTCGATCGACGTGCCGGGCGACGTGGTGGTCAGCCGGCAGGTGCTCGCCGATCCGGGCGCGTTGCGTCTCGCGGAGGTGTGGGCGGAGCTCCGCGACGGCACGCCGCTCGTAACCGCTGCGACGCGCGGCGACGGGCGCATCGTGCTGTTCCACGTCACCGCCGACCCGCGCTGGTCGAACCTGCCGCTGTCTGGCGCGTTTGTGGACATGCTGAACGCCATCGTGGAGACCGCGGGCGCAGTGCAGCGGCCCAGCAGTGGCGACGTTTCGCGCGAGACGTCGGCGACGCCCTGGCAGCCCTTGGAAGTGCTCGACGGATACGGTGACCTCGGTCCCCCCGATCCGGGCGCCACCCTCGTCGCCGATATCCGCAACGCGAAGCCGAGCACCGAGACGCCGCCCGGCATATACGACCGCGACGGGAACATCTTCGCGTTGAACACCGTGAGCTCCGATACGCCCCTTGTGCGGCTTCAACCCGCCGCGATCGGCTGGCAGGGCGGCACTGCGTCGCTCGATCCGCAGCCCTCCACGCCGATCTGGCCGTGGCTGCTCGTCGCCGCAGCGCTGCTGGCGATCCTCGACGGGCTCGCCGTGCTGGCGCTCTCCGGCCGCTTGAGCCGCCGCTTCGCCGCGGCTGCGTCGGCGGCCGCCGCCTTCGCGGTCCTTTCCGGCAGCGCCCACGATACAGCGCACGCCCAGGAGAGCGACGTGGAGCGGGCCCTCATCGCCGCCAACGTGACGCAGCTCGCCTACGTGGAATCCGGCAACGCAGAGATCGATCACACGAGCCGCGCCGGCCTGCACGGCCTGACGCTCTATCTCTCCGACCGCACCGCGCTGGAGCCCGGCGAGCCCGTCGCCATCGATATCGCCGAGGACGAGCTGGTGTTCTACGCGCTCATCTACTGGCCGATCGACCCCAGCCAGGAGATACCGAGCGCGGAGACCATGGCCAAGGTCGATACCTTCATGAAGAATGGGGGCACCATCCTCTTCGACACGCGCGACGCCGGGGGCTTCGCTGCGGAGCTGGGCGGCGGCACGCCGGAAGCGCGCAAGCTGCGCGAGATCCTCGCCTTCGTCGACGTGCCTCCGTTGGAGCCCGTGCCGCCCGACCACGTTCTCACCAAGGCCTTCTATCTCCTGTCGGAGTTTCCCGGCCGCTGGGCCAATTCGGAGCTCTGGGTCGAGACCCTCAGCCTCTCCGACACGCCGCAGCCGCGCGACCGGCCGGCGCGGGGTGGCGACGGCGTGTCGCCGATCATCATCACCGGCAACGACCTCGCTTCGGCCTGGGCGGTCGACGAGAACGGGCTGTGGCTCGATCCGACCGTGCCCGCCGATCCGCGCCAGCGCGAGCTCGCCTTCCGCGCCGGCGTCAACATCGTGATGTACGCGTTGACGGGCAACTACAAGGCCGACCAAGTGCACGTGCCGGCGCTGCTGGAGCGGCTCGGGCAATGAGCAGGGTCGCGACATGACGCGGTTCGCGCTGTCCTTCGATCCGCTCTTCGCCTGGCCGCTGATCGCCGCGCTCGCCGGAGCGTTGGCCGTCGTGCTCGTGGTGCTCGCCTGGCAGCGCGTGCGCGGCGCGGCGCTCCGCGCCGTCGCCTCGGCGCTCCTCGTGCTGGCGCTCGTGAACCCGGTGCTGCAGCGCGAGGAGCGCGAAGGCCTGCCCGGCGTGGTGGCGCTGGTCATCGACGAAAGCGCCAGCCAGGAGCTCGGCGAGCGCCGCGCGCAGAGCGAGGCGGCCGCCGCCGCGCTGAAGGAGCGCATCGAGGCGCTCGGCGGCTTCCAGCTGCGCGAAGTGCGCGCCGGCGACCGGCCCGACGGCGACGGGACGGCGCTCTTCTCCGAACTCACCAAGCTCGTCGACGACGTGCCGCCCGAGCAGATCGCCGGCGCGCTACTAGTGACCGACGGGATCGTGGCGGACGTGCCGGCAAACGCCGCGGCGCTCGGCTTCAGCGCGCCCGTGCACGCGCTGATCACCGGCGCGGAGGGCGAACGCGACCGGCGCATCGTGCTCGACCGCGCGCCGCGCTTCGCCATCCTCGACGAGCCGCAGACGCTGGAGTTCCGCGTGCTCGATCCGGCGCTCCCGCCGGGGACGCCGGTGACGGTGCGCCTCAGGGTCGACGGGACGGAGGTCGCCACCGACCAGGTGGGGACGGGACTGTCGCAAGTGATCGACCTGCCGCTGACGCATGCCGGCCGCACCATCGTGGAACTGGAGGTGGAGGCAGCCGACGACGAGCTGGCGCTCGAGAACAACGTCGCCGTCGCCGAGATGGACGTGGTGCGGGAGCATCTGCGCGTGCTGCTGGTCTCCGGCGAGCCGCACGCCGGCGAGCGCACCTGGCGCAACGTCCTGAAATCGGACGCCGCGGTCGATCTCGTCCACTTCACCATCCTGCGGCCTCCCGAGAAGCAGGACGGCACGCCGATCAACGAGCTCTCGCTCATCGCGTTTCCGACGCGCGAGCTGTTCGAGGAGAAGATCGACGAGTTCGACCTGATCATCTTCGACCGCTATCGGAGCCGCGGCGTGCTGCCGATCATCTACTACGACAACCTGGCGCGCTACGTGCGCGAGGGCGGAGCGGTGCTGGTCGCGGCCGGTCCCGACTACGCCGAAGGCGGCAGCCTCTACCGCACGCCGCTCGGGACGGTGCTGCCGGCGATACCAACCGGCGAGGTCATCGAGGAACCTTACCGCGCCACGATCAGCCCGGTCGGCATGCGCCACCCGGTGACCCGCGACCTCCCCGGCGCTGCGAGTGAGCCGCCTGCCTGGAGCGAATGGTTCCGCATTGTCGACACCGACGCGGTCGCCGGTGATGTCACTATGACGGGCCCACAGAACCTGCCGCTGCTTGTGCTGTCGCACGAGGGCAACGGACGCGTCGCCATGCTCCTGTCCGACCACGCCTGGCTATGGGCGCGCGGATACCAGGGCGGCGGGCCGCACGCCGCGCTCCTGCGGCGCGTCCTCCACTGGCTGATGCGTGAGCCGGAGCTTGAGGAGGAAGCGCTGACCGCGCGCTCCAACGGTCGCGAGCTTGCGGTGGAGCGGCAGACGCTGTCCGAGACGCCGCCGCAGGTCACCGTCACCAAGCCGGGCGGCGTGATTGAAGAGCTTACGCTGGCGCAGGCCCGGCCGGGTGTCTGGCGCGGCATTATCGAGGATTCTCCGCTCGGCCTGCACCGCGCCGAGGACGGAACGCTCACGGCGCTCGCCCATATCGGCCCCGCCAACCCGGCTGAGTTCCAGGACGTGATCTCCACCACAGAGCGGCTTGCTCCTATCGCCGAAGCGACCGGAGGTTCGGTAGAGCGGATCGGCGCCGGCGGCGGAATCAACCTGCCGCGTATCGCAGCGGTGTCGTCGCGCGCCCCCGCCGCGGGCCGCGGCTGGATCGGCCTTCGCCGCTCGGAGGCGACGGTGCTCAGGAGCATCGACCAACTGCCTTTGCTCGGCGGTCTCCTGGGCCTTGCGTTGCTCGTCGGCGGTTTCGCGGCGTTGTGGTACCGGGAGGCCCGGTAAAACCGACCTCGCGGCCACTTGAGCGAGCGCATTCCCCGCCGCTCAGAACAGCATGTCGCGTACGAGGTGCTCGAGCCGTGGCACGAGCTTGAGCGCCGCGCGAAGCTTCGCCTGCTCGCGGCGCGTCAGCTTGGCAATCTCCACCGCATTGCCCGGCGGCAGCCCGGCGTGAATGTCGCGTATCTGCTGCGCGAGGATGGCCGCAAGCACCGCTTTGTGGGCGGCGCGGGCCTCTGCAAGATCATGGGCGCCGCCCTTCTTCATGCTCTCCAGCCGCTGAAGCCGCTCCTGCGTAGAGCGCTCCTCGATGCCGTGACGCATGGCTAGCACGCGGGCGAAGGAAACGATCGACAGAAGTGCCGCGCGCTTTAGGTCAACCCGGCCGTTTCCGTCGGTCCGGAAGCCTCCAAAAAGCCCGAAGGCGCTCGGCGGCCGCCAGTTGGCCTCAGCCAAGAGCTTGACGAAATGCGGTGCGCGGCTCGCTTCGGCGTGCGCCTCGGCGATCACGCTCCGGGCGAGCCGCACGTCGCCGTGCACGGCCTTTGCGTCGAAGAAGATGTCCACCGACAAGAGGTCCTCGGGGCTCGACCGCGCCAACCATCCCGCTATCCGGGACGCCCAGGTCTCAATGCTGCCGCGCCACGCCGGCTCGCGCGCCATGACGCCCCCCTTGCAATAAGGCACACCGATTGTGTCGAGCGTATCGGCGATCTTGCCGCCGAGCCGGGCGAAGTAGCGGTCCTCGGGACCGTCCGGCTCGCCCGAGCGGAAGACGATGGCATTGTCCTGATCGAGCGCCAGCAAGCACTCGCCACGGCCAGCCGAGCCGAGCACCAGCACCGCGTAGGGAACGGGCGGCCCCTCTCCCTCGGCCCTCAGCGCGTCCTGCGCCAGCTCCGCCGCGCGGCGCGTCGCGTCGCCGAGCTCGCGGCTGATCACCGCGGCGACGGAGACGGCCTCCACGTCCTCCTGCAGCAATGCCTCGGCGACCGCAGGCAACGGCGCCCAGGCCGCGGCCAACGCTACGATGTCGCCCGCCGTCTCAATGGCGTCGCCAAGCGCGATCGCCTCGCTGGCGCGGAGCTTGAGGAGATCGCGCGCCGACAACGCGCCGACAAGCGCCCCCTTTGCGTTCGTCACACCGAGATGGCGCACCTTGAGCCGCGTCATCCGGCCGATCGCGCGGTAGATGAAGGCATCGGCGCTGACGCATTCGAGCGGAAAGGACGCGACCGCCGCCGCCGGTCTCTTCAGCGCCACGCGTCCCTCCGCCGCGATGGCGCGCAGCACATCGCGCTCAGTCAGGATGCCGACGCCGCGCGCATCCTTCACGAACACCGAACTGATCTTCGCCTCGGCCATGACCGCCGCCGCGCCGTCGAGCGTTCGGCCCGCTTCAAGGAAGCGCGGCGGGCTCGTCATGATCTCGCGCACCCGGTGCCGATAGGGATAGGAGTCGATGCGCATCAGCGGCCCAGCCTCGGCTTCAGGCGGCCCTCCTACCGGCGTCGCCACCCATCCTTGCTCGGCAAGCCCCGCGCGCTCGCGCGGCAGCTCCAGGCAGGCTCTCTCGGCCTCCGCCCAGGTGCGTACGCCGCGGGCCCGCAGATGCGGAACGAGCGCAGCGAAGATGCGCGCCGCCGTCAGTGCGTCGCCGATCGCCGAGTGGCGGCCTTCCGGCTCGACCCCGAGCCACGCACCCAGCGCCTCCAGCGTGAACTCCGGCAGAGCGGGGGCGACGATCTCCCCCAGCGGGCGGGTATCAAGAAAGCGCGGACGGAACTCGCGGCCGCCAACACGTCGAGCCTCGGCGTTGATGACGGCGAGATCGAAGCCGACGGCGTGTCCAATGACCGGCCGCCCGCCGATGAAGCGCGCGAGTTCGGCAAGCGCGCCGGCTACGCTTCTTGCTCCCAGCACGTCGGCATTGGACAGACCGTGGATCGCGGTCGCAGTCGCCGGTATGGGCACGCCCGGATTGACCAGCATTGAGAAGCCAGCGCCATCCTTCGGCCGGCCTTCGGCGAACGGCACCGCTCCTATCTG